>CAYWON010000448.1:0-1501 GCA_964459885.1 uncultured Archangium sp. | reverse complement strand
CCGGAAGCCCGTCACCGCCGGGTCGAAGACGAGCTCGATGCCTTCCGCGTGGGTTCCGTGCCTCCGGTAGGTGGCGTTCGGGACGTCACCACCGGTGTAGCCGACGCGCGACGAGACGATGCCCGGCTGCTTGCGGATGAGGTCCTGCATTCCCCAGAAGCATCCGCCTGCGAGAACGGCGCGCTGGTTCGTCATGAGCGGTCCTCCACCTGGTCGAGGTACTGGCCGTACCCGGCAGCTTCCATTTCGTCGCGGTGGATGAATCGAAGCGAAGCCGAGTTGATGCAGTAGCGCAGCCCACCGAGCTCCTCGGGGCCGTCATTGAAGACGTGGCCGAGGTGGCTGTCGCCGTGCGTGGAGCGGACTTCGGTGCGAATCATGCCGTGCGACTTGTCGAGGAGATCATTGACGTTCTCCGCGACGATGGGCTTGGTGAAGCTGGGCCAACCGCAGCCCGAGTCGAACTTGTCGCTCGAGGCGAAGAGCGGCTCGCCCGAGACGATGTCGACGTAGATGCCCGGCTCTTCGTTCTCGTTGTACTCGCCTGTGAAGGCGCGCTCGGTGCCCGACTCCTGGGTCACTCGACGCTGCTCGGGGGTAAGGCTGTCGATGGCTGCCTGCGACTTGGCGTACTTCAGGGCGGTCTCCATGGTTGGGGTGAATGCTGCATGCAGTACGCAGCAGAGGGCGCTCGGTTACACCCGGAAGGCTTCCTTGACCCCCCTGGGAGCCACTGCTACCCGCGCGCATCATGGATATGCGGCGTTTCAGTCTCGGAGTGGGCGTCACCAGCGGTGCGTCGATGGCGATGTCGCTGCTCTTCACGCGCATCTTCAGCGTGACGATGTACTACCACTTCGCGTTCCTGCTCGTGTCGCTGGCCCTGTTGGGCATCGCGGTCGCAGGCGTGGCCATTTCGCTGGCGCCGAACTTCTTCCGTGAAGAGCGCATTCCGTGGCTCTCGGGGCTCTTCGCGGTGCTGATGGCGCCGCTCGCGCTCATCGCGTTGTCGGCGGCCACGGCGAACCCGCTCAGCGTCGACCTCTCGTCGCAGAACACCTCGCGCCTCGTTCTTCTGTACTTCACCACCGCGCTGCCGTTCCTCGCGTCGGGCTTCGCCATTTCGCTGGCCATCGCGGGCGCGAAAGAAAACATCGGCCGCGTGTACGCCTTCGACATGGGCGGCGCGGCGCTGGGCTGCATGGCCATCGTGCCGTTGGTTCCGCTCGTCGGTGGTCAGGGTGGCGTGGTCATCGCAGCGGGGCTCGCGGCTTTTGGTGGCGCGCTGCTCGCGTCATCGATGCCCGGTGAACATCAGGCGAAGAAGACGGTCGGCGGCATCGGTGTGTTGATGACGCTGGCGATGCTGGTGCTCGCGCTTGGGCCCATGCGTGATGGCTCGTGGTTCAAGATCGCGCAGGGCACGAAGTTCTTGAACGAGAGCGCCGCTCGCTGACGTGCAGTGGAATCCGTACCAACGGCAACTGCCAGGGCTTCTGCG
>CAYWON010000447.1:0-1517 GCA_964459885.1 uncultured Archangium sp. | reverse complement strand
GCGCACGTGGCCATGACACCAAGGGGTATCCGAGTGCGCAACCAGAACGCCGCGCTGTAGAAGCCGGCCGAATGCGCACCCTGCTCGCCTGCAGCGCCGCCGCGCTCGTCGCCTGTACGGCGCCCGGCCCCACGTACCATCAAGACGTCCAGCCCATCCTCGCGGCGCGGTGCGCGAACTGTCACGTGGCCGGTGGCGTCGCGCCGTTCGCGCTCGATTCGTTCGAGGCGGCCAGCGCCATGGCGCCCGCCATCGCCGACGCGGTGACCAGCGGCCGCATGCCACCGTGGAAAGCCGCGCCCGCCGACGTGACGTACCTGCGGAACCCGTCACTGAGCGACGAGCAGAAGGCGCTCATCGCGACGTGGGCGAAGCAGCCCTCGGAAGGTGACGCGAAGAAGCCCGGTGCACCGCTGCCGTCGCTCGGCGGCGGCGTGGATCGCGTCGACCTGACGCTGAAGATGCCGGAGCCGTACCTGCCGTCAGCGCGGCCCGATGAGTACCGGTGCTTCGTGCTGACGTGGCCTGAAGCGACGACGAAGTTCGTCACTGGCGTCAACGCGCTGCCCGGCGTCGGCTCGCAGGTGCACCACATCGCGCTCTACGTGGTGCCGCCCGACGCCGCGCACTTTCCCCGCCAGTGGGACGCCGAAGACGAGACGCCCGGCTACGCGTGCTACGGCGGCCCGTTCGGAGATCGACCTCAGCAGTTTGCGGTCAACCTCATGACCGCGTGGATCCCCGGCTACCAGGGCACGACGTTTCCGCGCGGCGGCGGCGTGCAGGTCGACCCCGGCGCCACGGTGGTGATGCAGATGCACTACAACCTCGCGGGCGTCGCCGACGTGCAGGCGGATCAAACGGCGATGCAGTTCCAGTTGGCCGACAGCGTGGAACGGCGGCTCGCGTACCAACCGCTGCTCGACGTGGCGTGGGTCGCTGGCGAGATGAAGATCCCCGCCGGCCAGGCCGAGGTGCCGCACCAATACGTCGCGGATCCACGCAGCTTCTTCAGGTTGCTCGGATCACCGCTCGACACCACCAACGGCTTCAACATCGAAGCGGTCATGTTCCACATGCACACGCTCGGACGCCGCGGCGAACTGTGGCTCGAGAAGCCGGGCCAGCCGCGCAAAAAGATCATCGACATCCCCGCGTGGGACTTCCACTGGCAGAACGAATACCAGCTGGCCGAGCCAGTGCGCTTCGAGCCCGGAGACAAGCTCCGCGTGAAGTGCACGTTCGACAATCAGGGCGGCACGAGCGACGTGAACTGGGGCGAGAACTCGTCGCAAGAGATGTGCGTCGCCAACATCCTCTCGTCGGAGTGACTCGCGACGTCGAGAAACGTCGGTCAGCGACGTTTTTCGACCACGCGAGCGCTCACGCGCGCTTCACCGAGAAGCCGACGCGGGCGCCGCCACCGTCACGCGACTGCGCCCAGACGCCACCGCCGTGCGCGACCACGATGCGCTTCACCAGCGCCAGGCCCAGACCGAGGCCGTCGGCGCCTTCAC
>CAYWON010000446.1:0-1519 GCA_964459885.1 uncultured Archangium sp. | reverse complement strand
GCAGGTGGAGAAGGACCTCGCCGGCGCGGCCTTCGACAAGACGCTCGTGACGCGGCTGCCGGAAGGCCTCGCGGTGCAGCCGCTCTACACCACGGCGCCGGCCGTCGCGGTGCCGGGCATGCCCGCGAAGTTCGACCTCGTGCTCGAAGAAAAGAGCGACGAGGGCTTCGTGACGCCGACGCAGGTCGTCACCGCCGAGCGCACCCTGCACCTCAACGATCCGCTCGCCGCTGACTTCGTCGAGCGGGCCAAGAGGGTCGGCGCGCCCGACATCGCGGGTGTGATCTCGACGCTGGCGCTGCATCAGCGCGGCGCCGACGCGGCCGATGAGCTCGCCTTTGCGCTGGGCGTTGGTGCCACTGCGCTGCAGCGCCTGCTGGACGCCGGAGTGATTCCAGACGAAGCCGCTCGACAGCTCGCGGTGCAGGTGTCCGGCGGTCGCGACACCTTCGCCGAGTTGGCCAAGCTGCGCGCACTGCGCGTCTGCTGGGCGAAGCTGACGACGCTCGCTGGCGCGAAGTCGGCGCGACTCATCGTTCACGCCGTCGGCTCGAAGCGCACGCTCACCCAGCGCGATCCGTGGGTGAACATGCTGCGCAGCACCACGCAGACCTTCGCGGCGATCCTTGGTGGGGCCGACATCGTGACGCCCAGCGCGTTCGACGATGCGCTCAAGCGCTCGGCGCTCGGCGCCCGCGTGGCGATGAACACCGGCCTCGTGCTCCGTCACGAGAGCGCGCTCGGCGCTGTCGTCGACCCCGCCGCCGGCTCGTACTTCCTGGACACGCTGACCGATCAGCTCGCGCGCGAGGCGTGGAAGCGCTTTCAGGCCATCGAAGCCGCCGGTGGCATCGAGAAAGCGCGGCCGGAGCTTGAGCAGCGCATCGAGAAGTCGTGGACCGAACGGCTGGCGGCGATCGCCAAGCGCAAGACGCCGCTGCTGGGCGTTTCTGAGTTCGCGAACCTCGACGAGAAGCTGCCGAGCGCCGCCACCCACATCGGCCGCCGCGAGTCGGAGCAGTTCGAAGCGCTGCGCGCACGTGCAGACGCGCTGCAGCCGACCGCGATCCTTGTCACCGTCGGCACCGTCGCCGAGACGCGCGCCCGCGTTGGGTTCTCGCTCAACTTCCTCGGCGCTGGCGGCATTCGCGCCAAAGAAACGGCGACGCCGGAGCCGTCAACGATCGCCGTGCTGTGTGGAACCGACGAGCGCTACGCCACCGAGGCCGCGCCGGCAGCAGCCGCGCTCAAGAAGGCGGGCTGCAAGCACGTGCTGATCGCGGGCCGTCCCGGCACCAATGAGGCCGAGCTCCGCGCCGCAGGTGTCGACGGGTTCATCTTCATGGGCGTCGACCTCGTCGACACCCTGACTCAGTTGTTGGAGCTCTACGCATGAGCCGCTTCGCTGGCGTCGACTTCGACGCAGTCATCCCCAACGCGGCGGCGAGCCAGCCCGGCGCGACCTGGAACACGCCTGAAGGCATTCCGCACCGCGCGCACTACAGCGCCGCCGATCTCG
>CAYWON010000445.1:0-1525 GCA_964459885.1 uncultured Archangium sp. | reverse complement strand
AGCGGCTGGCGCCGCGTGCGACCGAGCTGTGGGTCGTCTCGAGGGATCCGTCGCGTGCGGCGGTGCAACTGGGCAGCCGACCCCGGATCCGCACTGCCGCGCTGGATGCAACCGACGACGGTGCAGTGCATCGTTTCTTCGCAGGCATCGGGCCGTGCCAGCACGTGATCGTGTCGCTCGCGGGTGGTGCGTATATCGGACCCTTTGCGGATTTCGGCGACGAGCAGCTCGACCGCGCCATCAACGGCAAGCTGCGCGGCTATGTCCACGCGGCGCGTGGTGCGCTGACACAGCTGGTGCCCGGAGGCTCGCTGACTTTCATCACGGGGCTGGCGGCCCGGCATCCCGTGCCCGGTGCCGCGTCGCTGGCGATGCTGAACGGCGCCCTCGAGGCCCTGGTGCTGACGCTCGCCGTCGAGGCGGCGCCGCGTCGGGTCAATGCCGTATCGCCCGGCACCACCGATACCCCGGCGTGGAGCCGGATGCCCGCCGACGCGCGGCGCGCGCTGTTCGACAGCGCCGCGGCCCGCACACCGCTCGGCCGCGTCGCGAGCCCGGCCGACGTGGCGGCGGCGGTGGCGGGGCTCATGGATGCGCCGTTCGTGACCGGCGCGATACTGCCCTGCGATGGTGGCGCGCATCTTGCCTGAGTGCCGACGCCCAGGCCGCGTGCGACACCATGGATCTGGCGCAGACGGCAGGCCCGCTCAGCGCGAGGCCCGATAGATCACGAATCGACCGTTCTCGAGCTTGTGGAAGTACAGCGAGCGTCCGTCGGCGCTCAGCGTTGCCGCCTCGACGTAGCCGGTCGCCGCGACCACGCGCTGCGGCGAGTCAAATGCCCTGTCGATGGCGCTGCGTGTCGTGCGGTAGATCGTCGGCAGCTCGCCACTCGCACGCGGGTTCCAGCGCGTGAAGAAGAGTTCCAGCCCATCGACCGAGATCGCCGGTGCGTACTCGAGCGACACTGTCGTGTTCACCTGCGCAAGCAGCGTGTCACTGTCGCCGCGGCGCAGGAACCCGTTGCCCTGCCGCTCGCCGATGACGAGGTCCGCCACGACAGGCGCGCCGTTCTCGAACTCGCCGTCGACGAACCACAGGGTGTTGCCGTCGGCGCTGATCTCCGCATCGAAGTTCACCCAGCCTGGGGTGAGGCGCGAGACGCCCTGCACCAGCTCGACGGTCGGGACGGCGTCGTTGGCGTAGGTGCCGTGGTAGAGCGTGGACAGCGTGGCCGGATAGTCGCGCGTGGAGACGAAGTAGAACTCGCCGTTGACATCGAGACTGGCGACGCCGTCGAGCTCGCCGCTGTTGACGCCCATGACCGGCCCCTGGAACACGAAGGTCAGGTCGTCGACGCGGGTGGCGTAGTACAGGTTGGTGTCGACCGCCGGGTCGTTGTTGTTGTTGAAGAACAGCAGCTGGCCGTCCTTGCTGAGGAACGGCTCCATGGCATCGTCGGTGTAGCCGGCGAGCGTGACGAGGCTCGGATTCGCGAAGCCGGTGTAGTCCGACACGGGCGGGG
>CAYWON010000444.1:0-1526 GCA_964459885.1 uncultured Archangium sp. | reverse complement strand
AGCGAGACGCTGGACAAGGCGCTCGAGCTCAAGGCCATCGCGAAGCTGCTCGGCATCGACGTCGCCGGCGCCAAGCGCGCGGCCGCGGCGAAGGTCAAGAACGATCGCGCGAGCTGGAACCTCGAAGAGATGAAGCGCGCCCAGCGCGCGAAGACGAAGAAGAAGCCGGCGGCGAAGAAGACCCCCAAGACGAAGAAGCGGCCAGCCTCGAGCGCAACGTCCACCGCGGTGACGGATGTCCACGCGCTCCACACCGACGGCGTCGCGCCCGAGCTCAGCTGGCCGTGCCCCACGTGTAAGGCGAAGGTCGGGAAGCCGTGCAAGCGCCCGAGTGGTCACCGCGTCTTCGGCGGTGACACGCACGCGTCGCGGAAGGAGGCGATCGCCGAGCACGCGACCGCTGCCGCGACACCGCCCGCCACGGAGAGCGACGACCTCGACGACGCGCTCGACGAGTCCGACGCCGCGGCGCTCGAAGCCCGTCAGGCTGGCGTCGCCGACGGCCCCGCCTGCGAGACGTGCGGCTGCGTCGAGGAGTTCGCCTGCGAAGGCGGCTGCGGGTGGGACACCGACTACAGCGACGTCGGGCGCTGGGTCTGCACGACGCCGCTCTGCGGCCAGCAAGCCGTCGCGCGCGACAAGAAGCTCGCGAGGAAGCACGGCCGCGCCTACTCGGGCCCGGCCAGCGTCCGCGATCTGCACACGTCTGCAACGGCCGGCTGAAGCCCCGGCGAGGAGGAGGTCCCCATGGAGTGGGTAGGGATCGTGTTGGGTGAGGTGCAGCGCCTACCGTGGACAGCGCTGTTCGGTCTGATCGTCGCCGGCGTCGTGATGGGTGGCATGGTCGCCCCGCTGCTGCGAATGATCCTCGCGGCGATCGTCGATTTCGTGTGGAGCGTGCACCGCTTCACCCGGCAGCGGCGCGTCCGCATCCCCGTGCCGAACGACCGCCAGCCGTGGTGGCGAGGCGCTGCGTGACGGGACGCTTCGTCATCGGCGAGAGCATCGGCGACGATCTGCGGCCAGACGTCGCGATCTCCTGCGACATCGCGCGCCTGCTGCGCACACGCCTGCTGATCCAGGCGAACAGCGGCGGCGGCAAGTCGTATCTCCTGCGGCGGATTCTCGAGCAGACGCACGGGCAGGTGCAGCAGATTATCATCGACCCCGAGGGCGAGTTCTCGACGCTGCGCGAGCGGTTCGACTACGTGCTCGCGGCGCCGACCGGCGGCGACACCGTAGCCCATCCGCGGTCGGCCGAGCTGCTGGCGCTCAAGCTGCTCGAGCTCGGCGTGTCGGCCGTGCTCGACATCTTTGAGCTGCAGCACCACGACCGCATCAAGTTCGTGAAACTGTTCCTCAACGCGATGATCAACGCACCGAAGAAGCTCTGGCGGCCGGTGCTCGTCATCGTCGACGAGGCGCACATCTTCTGCCCGGAAAAGGACCAGGCCGAGAGCGCGGGCGCGGTCGGCTTTGCCCAGAAGCGGTCACAGACCGAGCACCTCTTGGGCAAGTAGCGCCCT
>CAYWON010000443.1:0-1527 GCA_964459885.1 uncultured Archangium sp. | reverse complement strand
GCTCGTGCTTGATGGCCTGCTTGCCCTTCACCCAGCCCCACGCCGCGATGACGACCCGCGCGCCGGGCTTGAGCAACAGCGCGGCCGCGCCACCCACTTCCAGCTCGCCGGGCTTGGCACCTGCGACGGCCTCGCAGCCGAGTCGCGTGCCCGACTCGAGGCAATAGACCTCGACCTTCTCGTGCGCGGCGAAGCCAGCCGCGTCGAAGAGAGCATCGGGCAGCCGCACGCCGTCGTTCGCGTCGACGTCCGCGCGCGTGATGGTCGCGCCGTGCACCTGACCGAGCAGAACGAGTCGCTGCGCTTTCATCGGCGTCACTCTACTTCGAGGCGTCAGGCGAACAGCTCCATCTGCACCTGCTCGTGTACGGCGCGGGCGAAGAGCCCCTGTTTGCGCAGCTCGGCGGAGAGCTCGTCGGCGAAGCCGTGCAGCGTGATGACTTCGCGCGCGCCGCTGCGCTTCGCGTAGTCACACAGCGACGTGAAGTCCGCGTGGTCGCTGATGGGGAACGCGAGGTCAGCGCCGCACCGCCGCGCGCCCCACGGCTCGACGGCCCAGCCGGTGAGCGCTGCGAGCGACTTCCGTGGCACGTCGGTCAGCGCCGCGCCGCGCCGGTACGGAGGAAACAGGCCGACCTCGCCCTCTTCGAAGTGACCCTCGAAGCGCCGTGCGCCGACGGGCATGCCGAGCGCTTCGTAGACGAGCGCCACGTCGTGAATCGACGGGTGGGCACGCACCGGGAGGCCGCGCTGTGCGAGTTGGCGAACGGTCTCCTGCGACTTGCCCAGCGAGTACGCGAGCAGAATGGGGCGAACGCCCTGCGCCAGCTGTCGTCGCGCCCAGTCGGCGACCTCGTCGTAGAGCTGCGCGCGTGGAGGAAAGCGGTACCTCGGGTGGCCGAAGGTCGACTCGATGATGAGCGTCTCGCAGTCGAGGACAGGCGCGGGCTCGGCGGTGAGCGCCGGCTCGAGAGAGACGTCGCCCGTGTAGACGACGCGGTGGCCGTCGCCGCGGGTGACGCGCACCTGCGCCGAGCCGAAGACGTGGCCGGCCGAGAAGCACTCGAGCTGAAGCCCGTCGAGCTGCAGCGTCTGGCCGTAGCCAAGCGGCGTGGTGTGGTCGAGCGGGCCCAGGCGGTGCTGCATGAGCGCGAGCGTCTCGGCGGTGGCGATGACGTGGTCGTGCCGCGCGATGTGGTCGCTGTGGGCGTGGCTGACGAACGCGACAGGAGACCGGGTGCGCGCGTCGAACCACAGCGGCGTGCCCTGCAGCACGAGACCTCCGCGGCGCAGCTCGACGGGCATGCGCGTCTCAATAGCTGAGACCGTCGGGTGGTGTCTGCGTGCCCGTCCGGGTGGTGAGCCGCGCAGCGTTGCGGCCTCGCAGTGATGCAGCGAGGTTGGCGTTGGCGCGAGGCGTGCTCAACCGCTCACCGTCGACAGCACGGTGGAGCGGTGAGGGGTGCGACGTCGACAGGTTGAAGGTGCGTGGGGCCGGGTTGGGCGCCCGGCTCCGCGCGCCTCCCT
>CAYWON010000442.1:0-1529 GCA_964459885.1 uncultured Archangium sp. | reverse complement strand
GATGCGTGCCTCGGGGATCTCCGCGCCCACCGAGAACGAGCGATCGATGGCCGTCGGCGCCGCCGGCGAGAACGGGTCGGCCTTCTTCTGCGCGGTGAAGTTGGCGAGGAACTTCGCGTAGCGCACGTCGGCTTCCGGCGTGGCGGCCAGCTTGAACTCGCGCTTCGGCGCGTCGGCCTCGACCTCGGCGGCGGCGACCACCGTGTTGGTGAACGGGTTCCAATCGACGTGCGGGTTGTTGATGACCGCCGCGGGAATGGTCTGCGTCACGATGCGCTCCATCACCTTGATGATGGTGCGCTGCTTCGCGAGCCCGTCGGCCTTGTCGGCGTAGTTGGCCTTCAGCTCATCGCGCAGGTTCCAGTGCGAGATGAGCCGCTTGCCCGACGGAAAGAGGCGCCGGCCGTCTTCGGCCAGCACGTGGTGCATCCACAGGTTGTACTCGGCGATGTAGAGGTCGGCGGCGGCCTGCGCGCTGGTGATGGCCTGCTGCACGTCGGCCGGCACGCGCCGCGCGAAGCGCCCCGTCAACCGGGCCGCGGCCCACTGCGCGCGAGACCAGTCGTTGGCCGCCAACCGCTCGTCCAGCGTCGTCAGCGGGAAGTTGAGCAGCGCAACAAAGGCAAGTTTGTTGGCAAACAGATCGTCGACCACGTGAGCCGCCGGGTCGAACTCTGCAAAAATGGAATCCACGTCGAGCAGCGGGCCTGAGTCCAGCTCGGTGGGCCCGCGCCAGGCGCGACCGATCTCCAGCAGGTGGCCGTCGAGCTGCTCGAAGTGCCCTTCGAAGCGCTTCAAGGTCAATTCCTGCACGACCGGGTCGACGATGAAGTGCTTCTTCACGAAGCCCGGCAGGTCGCCGTCTTCCTTGCGCCACAGCGCCGCCACCTGCCGCACGCCGCGCTCGATGCGCGCTCGTTGCGCTTCCCCGTGCAGCTTGACCAGCTCGGCTTCGAGGGGCTTCGTATTCATGGGGGCAGCGGCGAGGATGAGCGGGAGCAGCAGCATGAGGCGTCGGTCTCCAGACAGACGACGACCCGGTAAGGTCCCCCCCACCGGGTCGCGAGAAGAACTGCAAAATCAGGTGATGCGGTTCAGACCGAGCGAACGTTCTGAGCCTGCAGACCCTTCGGTCCACGGGTCACGTCGAACTCCACCTTCTGACCCTCCTGGAGGGTGCGGAACCCGTCCATGGTGATCGCGGTGTGGTGGCAGAACACGTCCTCGCCACCGCCGTCCTGCGTGATGAAACCGAAGCCCTTCGCGTCGTTGAACCACTTCACAGTGCCAGTAGCCATATTCGTCAATCGTCCTTCAAGTTGCCCCGCCCACAATCAGGAGGGAGCCCGCCTCATACGAGACGGGTATGACGATTGTCCACCCGCCCCTTTCATTTTTGCAATGTGGGCTGACGTCGCTGTCACGGCGTCAAAGCGCACTCACCAGCCGCAGGTCTGGCCCTTGTTCTGGTCCTTGAGCCACGTCTGCAGCGGCGCGAAGTACTCGAGGATGGCGGTGGCATCCATCTG
>CAYWON010000441.1:0-1537 GCA_964459885.1 uncultured Archangium sp. | reverse complement strand
GTCGACGGCGTGACGCGCGCGCAGGTCGACGCGCACAGCACGCGCTGTCCCGACGCCGCGCTCTCGGCGCAGATGGAGTCGCTGATCCTCGACGCGAAGCAAGCAGGCGACAGCCTCGGCGGCGCGGTGACGGTGCGCGTGTCGGGGCTGCCCATCGGCGTCGGCGAGCCGGTCTTCGGCAAGCTCAAGTCACGCCTGGCCGACGCGCTGGCCGGCATCAACGCGGTCACCGGCGTCGTGTGGGGCCCCGACGATCTCGAAGCGCAGCTCAAGCTGCCGGGCTCGAAGTTCCATGCGCCTCGCGACGACGGTCGACCGAGCGACGTGTACGGCGGCATTCAAGGCGGGCTGTCGAACGGCGAGCCGCTGGTGCTGCGCGTGCTCTTCAAGCCGACCTCCACGCTGAGCGACCACGCGAAGGCGGGCCGACACGACCCGTGCGTGTTGCCGCGCGCGGTGCCCATCGTGGAAGCGATGGTGTCGATGGTGCTCGCAGACCAGTGGCTGCACGTGCTCGCGAGGCCACACCGCGCATGACTCCGGGCGCGTACGTGAAGTGCCACGACGTGTGGGCGCGGTTCGACGCCGCGCTCGCGCGACTGCCGGAAGGGCCGGCGCTGGCCATCGCTGACGCGCGGGTGTTGGCGCTGCACCCGCATGTGCGCGACGCGCTGACGGCGCGCGGTGTCACGGTGTTGCGCCTGAAGGCCGGGGAGGCCGCCAAGTCGCTGCACGTGGTCGAACGGCTGACGACGCAGTCGCTGGCGCTGCCGCGTTCGCTGACGTTGCTGGCCATCGGCGGCGGCACCATCGGTGACGTGGCGACGGTGTTCGCGCACACCTTCAAGCGTGGCGTGAAGCGCTTCATTCAGGTGCCGACGACGTTGCTGGCCGCTGTCGACTCGAGCGTGGGCGGCAAGGGCGCGGTGAACGTCGCCGGTGCGAAGAACGCGCTCGGCGTCTTTCACGCGGCCGACGAGGCGTGGTTGTGCAGCGAGCTGTTCGAGACGCTGACGGAATCACAGCGCAGGGAAGGGCGGCTGGAAGCGTGGAAGATGGTGGTGACGCTCGACGCGCGCCGCTTCGCGCAGTGGGAAAAACGCGCACCCGACGACGCCGCACTGATTCGGGTCTCGCGGGAGCTGAAGCACGCGCTGGTCGAGAAAGATCCGTACGAGACGAAGGGCCTCCGCGTCGCGCTCAACTTCGGGCACACGATGGGGCACGTCATCGAGTCGCTCTCGAAGTACCGGGTGCGTCACGGCGAAGCGGTGGGGCTGGGCATGCTCTACGCGCTCGACGAAGGCGTGCGCCGCGGCGTCACGTCACCCGAGCTGCGGGCCCGCGTGGAAGCCGCGCTGCCGTTGCCGCCCGGTGCGCGCGCGCTGTTGGCGAGGTGGACAGCGCCGAAGTTCGCGAAGCAGACGGCGCGACTGCTGGCCGCAGACAAGAAGGCCGCGTGGATCCTCCTGAAGGCTCCCGGCGACTGGCAACAATCCCCTCTCCCCCGCCGGGGAGAGGGTCAGGGTGAGGGGCC
>CAYWON010000440.1:0-1546 GCA_964459885.1 uncultured Archangium sp. | reverse complement strand
GATGACCTCGGCCTCGTCAAGCGGGCTCGCGGTGTCGATGCACGACTGAACGTACTGCGTATCGAGCGACGCGCAGTACGTGTCGACATACCAGGACTGCGCCGAAGTACGCGCCTGCGTGATGTCCATCACCGGTGGCGGGTAGGCAGGGAAGTAGCTGAGTCGGCTGAACAGCTGCTGCACGCGTCCGTTCGACACCACTGCTTGCAAGTACGCGCCCTCGACCTCATGACCTGCAAACACCTCCGCGTAGCTCAGCTGTGTGACGCCGCCCGACGTCGACACGTTCTTCAACGACAGGTGTTCTGACGGCGCAGCATCGCCGAACATCCGACGCATCGACTTCGTCGCCATCACCTCCATCACCTGCTGATGCGGCACCGTCGCCTCGGTCCTCACCCCTCCGAAGTGCGTGAAGGAAACGAAGCCGGGCGAGAGCGGTCCTGCTTGGTCTTCGACAACGACCGCGGGCACCCAAACCGTCGACTGCGAACCGAGTTCGCACACACCTTTTCGCGTCACCCGGTTCTCCGGCAGCGACGCGCCCTCGATGAGGAGTTCGCCCGTCGTCGCGTCGACGAGCAGCCCGTCATTCACCTCCCCGCTCTCGGCCTGAAAGTACCAGGCGCGTCGCGTCTGCCGCGTCGGCTCGCTCACGAAGAAGCGGTCGAACACCACGAGTTGTGGCGCGTCGAGCGCCTGCGCAGCCTCCTCGGGCCAACCACGCGCCAGACTCAACACCGCCGCGGCATCTTCGCGCGCGATGTTCACCTCGGGACGCGGCGCGGCGAGCGGCGCGCCGTTCATGTAGCCAGTGACACGCACCACGTTGCCTTCGCGCAACTGCACCGTCAGCGTGGCGTTGAACACCGCTTCGCCGTCGTCCACGAGCTGAACCACGACGTCAGTACAAAACTCAAGCTGATGCGGCTTCACCACCACCAACTCATCGTTCGAGAAGCGGTCGCTCAATTTCCAGAGCACCGCGTGCTTCTCGAGAAAAGCAAGCGCGACCTCAGCGTCGCTACCACCGGGGCGGTCCGGCGCCCATGCGAGCTCGAGGTCGAGCACCGTGTTGCCGACGTCCCAGACCTGAACGCCAAACACGCCGCCGTGCCCGAGCGTCTCGACGCGAAGCGCGTCGAGCATCAGCTTCTGCTCGAGGTCAAGGTGCGGCGACTCTTGCCAGCTCGCCTGCTCGAGCCTCGACGGCTTGAGCCGGTCAGGCTCCGTCCGCTGACAACTACACAGCACTGCGACCGCACTTCCCAACGCCACACCCATCAGTCTGTTCATTGGTAGATCGTGTTTCCTTACTGCGGGTTGAAGTTGCAGCCGGTTCGGGAAACACGACCCCCGTTCAAACCGTACGTGCGGATTTCCCGCATACGGCTTACCGACAGCCTTCCTCGGACGGCGTGCGTCGACTTCGACTTGGCCGTTCCTCGTAGCCGAACGACAGAGTCGAGCGCTTTTGACAGCACGACGGGCCTACCCCTGAAGTCGCTTGATGCGATCCCTGCGGCATGATCTGCGAGGGGAATGG
>CAYWON010000439.1:0-1554 GCA_964459885.1 uncultured Archangium sp. | reverse complement strand
GGTGGCGCGCGCTTCGTCATCGACCTGCCGCTCGACGGCGCGCCGCCGGCCGTGCCAGAGGAGGCCTGACGATGAGCGACGGCGCGTTGGTGCTGCTGGTGGAAGACGAGGTGCAGATGCGCCGCTTCCTGCGCGCGGCGCTGACCAGCCACGGGTACCGACTCATCGAGGCCGAGAAGGGCGGCGAGGCCGTGCCGCTCGCGACCAGTCACAACCCGGAGATCGTGCTGCTCGACCTCGGCCTGCCCGATATGGACGGGCTCGACGTCACCAAGGCGCTGCGTGAGTTCTCGTCGGTGCCCATCATCGTGCTCTCGGCGCGAGGCCGCGAAGACGACAAGGTGGCCGCGCTCGACGCTGGCGCTGACGACTACGTCACCAAGCCGTTCGGCATGAACGAGCTGCTCGCGCGCATGCGCGTGGCGCTGCGGCACCGCGAGGGCAAAGACGCTGACGAGCCGGTCATCGAGCTCGAGGGGCTGCGCGTGGACTTCGCGCGGCACGAGGTGCACCGCGAGGGCGAGCCGCTGAAGCTGACGCCGCTGGAGTTCAAGCTGCTGGCGGTGCTGGCGCGCAACGCCGGCAAGGTGCTGACGCATCGCCAGCTGCTCAAGGACGTGTGGGGGCCTGCGCATACGCACGACACGCACTACCTCCGCGTGCACATGGCGAACCTGCGCAAGAAGCTCGAGCACGACGCGTCGGCGCCGAAGTACCTGCTGACGGAGCCCGGCGTGGGGTACCGACTCAACGGCTGAAGACGGGACTCTTTTTCGGCGCGTCATCGAACTCGGTGTCCCGGGCGCGACGGTTTGCGGTCTGCTTTCGTCGTTTCCCGTGCTTGGTTGCGCGGCGATGCGTCGCGTGCCGTTGGGCGTTCTGGGTGTGTTGATCGCTGTCGCCATCACGCGGGCGCTGGCCAATGACTTCTGGGACGACGCGCTTTTCTTCCAACGCATCGCGTGGAATCTGCTGCACCACGGCACCGCCGCGTGGAATGTGTCGGACGGGCCGGTCTACGGGAGCACCTCGCAGCTCTTTCAGCTGATGGCCACGCTGCTGCTGGCGGCAGCGCCGGGGCACGCGCAGGCCGCCACGAAAGCGTTCCTTGGGCTGAGTCTCCTGGTCGCCGCGGTTTGCTCAGCGCGGTTCGTGATTCAGCGCAGTGGCCCGAGCGGCGTGGTGGTCCTGCTCTGCGGGTTCCTTGCTCCGCCCTTCCTCGCGCTCATCGCGAGCGGCATGGAGACCCTCTTCGCGTTGGCGTTGCTCGCCGGCTACTTCACCTTTCTGCCGGGGCCCCGGACCCGCGGGCTGTGGGCCTTCGTGCTGGTGGGCGTGATGCTCGTTTGGGCCAGTCGACCCGATCTGGTGTTGCTCATCGCCGCCCCAACCGCCGCGCTGCTGTGGGAACGTGGAAAGCCGCTCATCGCTCAGCGCTCGCTGTTCGTCGCAGGCGCCTCGGCGGTCGTCGGACTGCTGCTGTTCCTCGCGGTGATGAAGCTCTGCTACGGCACCGCGTTCCCGCTCTCGTTTCACCTGAAGACGCAGTGGCTC
>CAYWON010000438.1:0-1566 GCA_964459885.1 uncultured Archangium sp. | reverse complement strand
GTGGCTCCGGGAGCCGACGTCTCTGGCATCGAGGACGAGTACGCGCGCTCCGCCGCGCTGCCGAGCCTCATCTACGTCAAGCGCGACGGCTCCAAACGCGAGGAGCGACTCGAGCAGCTGCTCGAGCGCATCCGCAACGACGGCCGCGTCAGCTACCGGGCGTACGGCAGCCCCGAGGAGCTGTCCGAGCTGGTGGCCAACGACCTGGCGGTGCTCGTCTCCGAGCGCTTCCACACCGGTCGCCCAGCGAGCGAGCTCGGAGTCCTGCAGGGCGCCGACGCCGCACCCTGGCCGGCGCTCTCCACCTACGACACGCCGACACCCCTGGCCATGGCCGGCGTGCCGAGGCCACTCACCTCGTTCGTGGGCCGGCAGCTCTCGCTCGACGAGGTCGGCCGCCTGCTCAGGCGCGAGGACGTCAGGCTCGTCACCCTCTACGGCCCCGGCGGGATCGGCAAGAGCCGCCTGGCGGTCAAGATCGCCGGCACCGTCGGCGACGAGTTCCCCGACGGCATCGCGTTCGTGGCGCTCGAGTCGGTGAAGGAGAGCGCGCTGCTGCTGAGCGAGATCGCGCTGGTGCTCGGCCTGCGCGAGACGACGGGCGCCGGTCCGTTCGAGCGCATCGTCAGCGCGCTCAGGTCGCTCAGGGCGTTGATCGTGCTCGACAACTTCGAGGGGCTCGTCGACGCCGCGCCGCAGGTGACCTCGCTGCTGGCACATCTGCCCGACCTGAAGGTCCTCGTGACGTCGCGCGTGATCCTGAGGGCGGCGGGCGAGGTCGCCTTCCCTGTGCCGCCGCTGCGACTGCCGGAGACCGGTGTCGTGCTCAAGGCCGACGAGGCGCTGGAGTTCGCCAGCGTCCAGCTCTTCGTCGAGCGCGCGCAGGCGGTGAGGCCCGACTTCGAGCTCACCGATGACAACGCCGACGAGGTCATCGACGTGTGCCGACGTCTCGACGGGCTGCCGCTGGCCATCGAGCTGGCCGCGGCACGTCTGCGCTCGATGAGCATCTACACGCTCAAGGAGCGCATCAAGAGCTCCCTGCCGCTACTGACGGGCGGTCCGCGCGACGCGCCGGAGCGCCAGCGGACCTTGCGGGACACGATCGCGCTCAGCTACGAGGCGCTCGGTGAGTCGCCGCGCGAGCTCTTCACCAAGCTGGCCGTGTTCGGCGGCTCTGTGCACCTCGCAGCGGCCGAGAAGGTCATCGGTGGCGACGCGCTCATCGACGACCTCGCCACCCTGTGCGACGCCAGCATGCTCATGCCGCTGTCGGCCGACTCCGAGCGCTTCGGCATGCTCGAGACGCTGCGGGAGTACGCGGTCGAGAAGCTGTCGCTGCTACCGGAGCGCGCAGCGCTGGCGCAGCGCCACGCCGAGCACTTCCTCGGCCTCGCCCAGACGGCGTTCGAAGGTCTGAGAGCGGCGGGGCAGGAGGCGTGGCTGGAGCGGCTGCGCCTCGACGAGGCGAACCTGCGCAACGCGATAAACCACCTGGTCGACAGCGGCCAGATCGAGGACGCCCTGCGGATGACGACGGCGCTCAGGCCGTACTGGCAGCGCAGC
>CAYWON010000437.1:0-1568 GCA_964459885.1 uncultured Archangium sp. | reverse complement strand
TCATCGAGCTCTTCCTTCGGCACCTCGAACAACACCTCATCGAGGATCTGCATCACCGGCATCGTGCGCATTCCCTTCGCGCGCAGCGCCCGGTCGACGTCGAGCAACGCCTTGCGCCCAACATCCGACACAGAGCCCTCGTGCGTCGCCCGCCGCGCGAGCCGCTCCGCGTACGAGAGTAGCTGCGAGTCGAGCGACTCCAGGCCGCCGATGGGCCACTTCCGCCCGGCGATGGTGGTGATGAAGCCCTGCTCTTTCGCCAACCGCAGCTGTTCGTCCTGGAACGCGCGCACCTTCGCGTAGTGCGCGTCGAAGCGCGCGAGGTACGCCTTCGCTTCGGCCGCCGGCACGCCCAGCTGCAGCGCCAACGCGCTCGCGCCCTGCCCCGCGAACGTCGCGAAGTTGATGACCTTCCCCCGCTGCCGCTCTTCCACCGTGATGTCTTCCGGCGCCTTCTGGAAGACGGCCGACGCGGTGATGCGGTGCATGTCAGCGCGCGTCTTGAGCGGCTCGACGAGCGCCGGGTCTTTCGTCAGGTGCGCCAACACGTAGAGCCCCAGCTGGCTGTAATCGACAGACATCCACACCCAGCCCGGCTGCGCGACGAACGCACGGCGCACGCGGTTCATCTCGGGCGTGCGACCCGGCACGCGGCCCAGGTCGGGGTTGGTGTTGATGAGGTGCCCCGAGAACGAGCGCGCGACGTGGAAGCGTGAGTGCACGCGGCCGTCGGTGTGCACGTACTCACGCAGCGACACCAGCCACGAGTCGCGCAGCCGCCGCAGCGTGCGCCAGCGCATGACGAGGCCCACGATGGGGTGCGCATGTTCAATGCGCTCCAACGCTTCGTTGGCGGTGCTCCAGCCCGTGCGCGTGCGCGACACGATGGGCAGCTTGAGCTCCTCGTAGAGGACCTCACCGAGCTGCTTCGTCGAGTTGATGTTGAACGCGTGCCCCGCGAGCGCGGTGATGTCCTTCTTGAGCTCCGCTTCCATTTCGGCGAACGCCGCCTTGCCCCGCTCCAGCTCCTCGACGTCGACGCCGAGGCCGTGCAACTCCATGCGCACCAACGTCTCGGAGAGCGCGAGGTAGTCAGCGAGGAGCCGCTGGTCGACCTCGGGGAAGAGCTGCTCCGTCAGCTGCGCCGAGGCCTGCGCCCGACGCGCAGCCACTTCAGCCACGCGCTCGACGGGAAGGTCACTCCACCGCTTGCGCGACTTGCCGGTGCCCAGCACCGCGTCGTCGTCGGGCAGCGCGCGGCTCAAGACGTGCTTTGCGGCGACGGTGAGGTCGTGCGGCGCCCAGTTCGACGGCTGCGTGAGGTGCGACAGACACTCCGAATCGGTGACGACGCCGCGCAGCGTGCGCCCCAGCCGCGCCACCGCGACGCGCAGCGGAATCAAGTCGTGGCCTGATTTGCGGACCGTGTCGTCTTCGAGCCACGTGAGCAACGCGGTCCACGCCGCTGAA
The DNA here is from genome assembly GCA_964459885.1 of uncultured Archangium sp. Taxonomy (GTDB): domain Bacteria; phylum Myxococcota; class Myxococcia; order Myxococcales; family Myxococcaceae; genus Archangium_A. The sequence goes on along the minus strand of CAYWON010000437.1, from coordinate 98 downwards.
TCGGCCGGCACGTACAGCAAGGTGGGCGTCGACAGCGCGACGCCGCGGAGGTCTTGCAGCACCGGCGCCGGGTCTTCGAGCACGCCGTGGAGCGTGAC
>CAYWON010000436.1:0-1586 GCA_964459885.1 uncultured Archangium sp. | reverse complement strand
CCGGGGATCACGCCCAACGTCACCTCGGGCAGACCGAACTTCGCCTTCTCGCTCGCGTAGATGAAGTCACACGCCAGCGCGAGCTCAGTGCCGCCGCCCAGCGCGAAGCCGTTGACCGCCGCGATGACGGGGATCGGCAACGCCTCGAGCGAATCGAGCACCTTGTGACCGAGCTCACCGAAGGCCTGGCCCTGCGCCAACGTGAACGCGGCCATCTCGGCGATGTCAGCGCCGGCGACGAAGGCCTTCTCGCCGCCGCCCGTGATGATGAGCGTGCGCAGCGCCTTGTTCTGCGCCACCTGCCCCACCGCGTCGGACAGCTCGGTGAGCACCTGCTGGTTGAGCGCGTTCAGCGCCTTGGGGCGGTCGATGGTGATGACCGCGACCGCGCCGTCCATCTCGAGCTTCACGAAGTCCATGGGGAGTCCTCTTCAGTACTTGTAGAAACCGCGGCCCGACTTCTTGCCGAGCCAACCCGCCTCGACGTACTGCCGCAGCAACGGCGCGGGGCGGTACTTGGGGTCGCCCAGGCCCTTGTGCAGGACCTCAGCGATGTAGAGCACCGTGTCCAGGCCGATGAAGTCGGCCAGCGTCAGCGGGCCCATGGGCACGTTGGTGCCGAGCTTCATGCCGGTGTCGATGTCTTCCGGCGTCGCGATGCCTTCGGCGAGCACGAAGCACGCCTCGTTCAGCATGGGGATCAAGATGCGGTTGATGATGAAGCCCGGGAAGTCCTTCGAGACGACGGTGGTCTTGCCCATCTTCTCGGCCATCGCCTTGGTGACGGCGTAGGTCTCGTCGCTCGTGGCGGCGCCGCGGATGAGCTCCACCAGCGACATGATCGGCACCGGGTTCATGAAGTGCATGCCGATGACGGCCTCGGGGCGCTTCGTCGCCGCGCCGATGCGCGTGATCGGGATCGACGAGGTGTTCGACGCGAGCAGCCCGCCCGGGCGCACGACCTGATCGAGGTCCTTGAAGATCTTCTTCTTGAGGTCCTCGTTCTCGGTGACGGCTTCGATCGCCGCGTCGACGTTCTTCACGTCGAGGATCGACGTGCCGGTGGACAGCTTCGCGAGCGCGGCGTCCTTCGCGGCGGCGTCGAGCTTGCCCTTCTCGACCAGCTTGGAGAGGCCCTTCTCGATGCCGGCCTTGCCCTTGGCGATCGACGCTTCAGCGACGTCGACGAGGGTGACCTGGAAACCGGCCTGCAGCGCGACCTGAGCAATGCCGGCGCCCATCTGGCCGGCTCCGACGACGAGGATGTGGTTGATCGACATGCGCGGGCTTGTACGAGCCGCGTGCGCGTCGATCAATCAGAAGTCAGTTGGCGCAGCGCCTTGATGCACTCGGGCTGCGACTCGTCGGCCAGCAGACAGCGCTCGAGGTGATCTTTCGCTTCGTCCATCAGCCCACGTGCTTGCGCGATGCGGGCGCGCAGCAGCCACGCGGTCGCGTCGGCGACGTTCAGCTCGGTCGCGCGCTCGGCGACCTGCGCCGCTTCTTCGAGTTTCCCCTGCTCAAGCAGCGCCGCCGCGAGCCCGAGGTGCCCGTTCACCAACTGCGGCGCGACCATCACCAACTGC
>CAYWON010000435.1:0-1591 GCA_964459885.1 uncultured Archangium sp. | reverse complement strand
GCTTATATATATCTTTAAATTTACTTCGAAGTTTATTATTATATCGAAACGCACGCTCGTCCCTGAACTTAAAGTTGTTTTCCATGGTTCTTAAGTATTTATCAAAAGTTTTTTTACCTTTATAACTTTTCGAAACCTTCTCCAAATACCGATACCCCTTAAGAAAAGGGTCCTTCTCGAAAACCGAACTGAAACCTTTCCGTGAATGTTTGCCAATACCATAAGCCTTCTCCAAATATTTATCAAAAACAAAAGGATTCCTATAATTTATAAATAAATTTCTATCAAAAAAACGCTTATTATATGAATGTTGTTTATATACATGAGAATTTTTCCAAGGGTGAAACCTCAGAAAATTACCAGAGGAGCCCACTGGGGTTCCTTTTTCACCCAAAAGATTTAATACTTTAAATTTTTCCTTATTTAAAAAGAATTTTTGGGCTCTCACCATTTTCTCTCTTTTTGTTAAAACGCGTTCTTTATCCCTTTCAAAGTCCTTAAAATTATACTTGAACCCTTTATAATTATGAAATACATCTTTAGTTTTAGAATGCTCGCCATGAATATTCCTGTTTTTAAACTTTTTATGTTTATCAATCCAGTTATATTTGTATTTAAATTTAGAAAAGACATTGGGCAGAGGCATAGAATAACGTTTAGAAGGAAATTGAGGTCTTTTAGGGACATAATGGAAACGACGATCTTGAAATAAACGGTACAAATGCCGCGGCACACCACGCTTCTTACGAACAGTCTTTAGAACATCGAGAAAGTTTTGTAATTTAAGCCCATTGAGCTTAGCACCTTTTTTCACTTTCTTAATAATATTTAAACGCTCCGCCAATTCTATAACAGCCTCGCCTTCTTCCTCACCCTTTTTCGTGAAAAGCTGCCACAGAAATCGGTCGAAAAATCCATGACCAGGGAAGAGGCGCCTATACGCATACATAAATGTAGAGTCCCCAAAGGCATACCAAGGCCCGGAATCCTTTATCTCTCTTTTTTCTTTCTCCCAAAGCTGTTTCAAGAGACTAAATTTTTCGCCTTTATAACCAATATCGCTTTTATAGACCCATGGTAACCTTATTTTACGTTCCCTTTTTTTCATTAATTCCTCATAAAAAATATCATCACTGATATTTGTATCCATTTTAACAGTCAAATGAGGCAAGAAAGATTTAGGATGTCTCCTTACAAACCTCAATGGCTTAACATTCCCAAATCTATTGAAAGTAACATAGAGCTGTACTTGCTTCCAACGCATAAAGTTACTAGTAAGCAAATCCATGGGATACATACGTTTAGGATCAGCATAATGAGTATAAACAATGTCCCTTTCTTTTCTGCCAGACATGTCACGGACACGAAGATCCTCAGAACCAGAGTATCCACCAGAAAATACTTTATCACTTTGCAATACTTTATCCGGACGCGGTTGAACCCCATCTAAAAAAACTTCAGAGTCATCTAAATCAACATCTTCGTCTTGAGGAAGTTCATCCTTCTCTTCAAAAGCCTCACCTTTCACGTTATAAAACACATCATACTCATCAAAATAATCTTCATCAGAAAATATATGTTCTTCTTCAGA
>CAYWON010000434.1:0-1592 GCA_964459885.1 uncultured Archangium sp. | reverse complement strand
TCGTCTCGTCCGGCGGTCTGCTCGGGCTGGCCATCTACCAGTGGCTCGAGCTCATTCACGTGCGCACCGGCGGTACCGCGGCGTGCTCCGTCAACGAGACGGTGAACTGCGCCACCGTGTGGGACTCGCCATTCTCCCACATGGTGCAGGAATGGCTCGGCATCCCCGTCGCGGGGCTGGGCGTGCTGTGGGGCGCGGTGGCGCTGCTGCTCGCGTTCCTCACCCTGCAGCGGCCGGCCACGTTCCGCAGTGCGGTCAAGGCGTGGGCACTGGTCGGGTTGCTGTCGTGCGTGACGTTCATCTCGGCGTCGTTTCAGGCGCGCGCGGTGTGCCTCACGTGCCTGGGCACCTACGCGCTGACCGCGGCGTACGCCTTCGGCGCGATGAAGCTGCTGGGCGGCGGCGCCATTCCCCCAGCGCGCGAGCTCATCGGTGGGCTGGGCTGGGGCCTGGTGCTGACGGTGCCGCTCTTCTTCGGGCTGCTCTACCCGGGTTCGAAGACGCCGCTCGAGGCCGCGTCGGTGCCGAAGCTCGACAAGCACAACCCCGACGACTTCGACGCCGTCATGGCCACGCTGTCGCAGCGCGAGAAGCTGACCGCCGCGTGGGCGCGCAACGAGTGGAAGAACGCGCCGGCGCACGACACGTCGATGTTCCCGGTGCACGCGCACAAGGGCAAAGCCGACGCGCCGGTGCGCATCGTGGAGTTCACCGACATCCTCTGCGGGCACTGCGCGCAGTTCGAAGAGATGCTGCGCGAGATTGAGGGCATGTCGCCGGAAGGCGGCCTGTCGATCGAGCCCCGGTATTACCCGCTCGACGAGGAGTGCAACCCGGACATCAAGGGCACCGCGGGCGACGGCGTGCGCTGCTACGGCGCGAAGCTGCAGATCTGCGCCGAGCTGCACCCGAAGTTCTTCCTGATGCGGCGGGAGTTCTTCCAGAACCAGCGGCAGCTCGACCAGGGGATGATGTTGGCCATCGCCAAGCGCCACGGCCTCGACACCGACGCGCTCGCGGAGTGCATCAAGTCGCCGGCCACCGCGTCGCGCCTCGGCGAAGACATCGCGTACGCGCGGAAGTTCAACATCCAGGGCACGCCGCTGGTGTTGCTCAACGGCAAGGCCACGCCGCCGTCGCCGGTGTTCCTGCTGGGCATGGTGCTGTCGGGCGGCAACGTCGACGCGCCGTACTTCCAGCGCCTGCCGCCGCCTCCGCCGCCCAACGCGCCGCAATGAGCGACGACAAGAAGCCCTTCAACAACCCGTTCGGGGCGCTGGGCGGGCTGCGGGAAGGCCTGCCGTCGCAGCCGCCGAAGCCCGAGAAAGAGAAGAAGGGCCCGGCGCGCGCGGTGGTGCGCATGGAACGCGTCGGCCGCGGCGGGAAAGAAGTGACGGTGGTGGAGCACCTGGAGCTGTCGCTCGTCGAGCGCGAGAAGTGGCTCAAGGAGCTGAAGAACTCCATGGGCTGCGGCGGCTCGATGGAGGGTGACGCGCTGGTGCTGCAGGGCGACCTGCGCGAGCGCGTCGGGAAGTGGCTCGAGAAGAAGGGCGTGCGGAAGGTCACGCTCGGGTGAAGCCGGTCATCTACGT
>CAYWON010000433.1:0-1596 GCA_964459885.1 uncultured Archangium sp. | reverse complement strand
ACTCTGATTTGACATTTTTTGATACTTATCTATGGGGGTATATTGAAAAGGTGATTCCCTATTATTGGTATCTTAAACTAACACAAAATAGCGAAAGAATGTTGATGATGGTTTGAAGCTTATCAATGCCACAAAAATGAAAATGTCAAAGCCAACTCGTTACATTTTTGTTCCTTTAGTCAAGAGGTACATCAAACTTTTGTTGTTGTTGTAATTGTTGTTTATTATTTTCTAATCTTTTTCTTTCTAGCAATCACTTCATTTTATGCTTTATCTCGTTATCTCCAGGAATCCGATTTCAACAGATTAATATCTGGTTGCTCAATTCCTTGTCATCTCATCTTATTGGAATCGAGGAATCATGCATGAATGCAACTCATGAGTATGAAAACAAACCTTTTTTATTATTACTATTTGTGCTTATTTCCATCACAAGGTGGCTCGTGAGCACTTATCAGGCTCCATTTGAAAAGGGAAAGGTGATCCATCCAGCTGTTCCGCAACAACGTAATGGCATCGACTGTGGTTTATATGTTCTTCAGTTCATCGAAAGCATAGCGAGATCTGTTGTTCAGAATGGAAAGCCAACTTTACAAGCTTTTGAGGTAATGCACAGCAACTGGTTTTTTTCTTTTCATCATTTAGCAGAACTTGACCATTACTCGAGAAGTTATTTTCCAAGATATTATGAAGCAAGCGTCATCAACTTTAGGTGAAAGGTAATCAGCTTTTTTTTTTTTGCCCTCTGCGTCATTGACTTTATCCTAGTGAGAAACAAAGCTCCACAACTTTGGTTTCTCAAAAGAAGCGACCTGTATCAAGTAATTCTCTTTTCAAGAGTGATGCCCGCCGTTGTCGCAAAGAAAAGACACTGCCTGAGGGAGAAATATCCAGCAGTCAAGTTGTGTTGACAAGTTCTCCAGAGTTGTAAATATAATTCATGAAATGAATATCTTGTAAGAAAAAAAAAAAAAACGCACACATACACAATGAACTTTCAGCAGCATATGCACTGATTGGGTGCCAACAACCCAAACTCGGTTTGGTAGAGAAACACAGTTTGTGTATGTAAATGCTCAATCTGGGCATATGTTTAAAAAAGAAGAGTTTTGTTCTCTTTTCTAGATCACACAAAAACAAGGTCTTTTTGCATTGAAAGAGGAAGAGTGATCTTGGTGCAGAACCAATATATTCTCACTTTGGGTGTTTTAGTACCCAAACTGGGCACATATACCCAGTTTGAGTACTGAGTCCACCAATGTTGGGAGAGACTATTTATGTTAATATACGCAGTTTGGGTGTGACATCAACCAAACCAAGTTTGCGCATGACAATGTACAGTTCTATCCCGAGATTCGCATCTTCATCACTTGATCAACAACAGAGAAAAAAATTAACCGATTTTCCTAACAGTTTGTGTTGAGAGATATTTTCTTTCCCGCCAGGCTGCTGCAGCTGTGTGAAGTGCCTACATTTGTGTGGAAGAATTACAATAATATGTATTTCACCACATGGTGTTGGTAGATTCAATGGTGTGCTTCCATCCATCTTCATTATTGATAAATCATCAAAAGTTATTCCTCAAAACTATTACTT
>CAYWON010000432.1:1125-1621 GCA_964459885.1 uncultured Archangium sp. | reverse complement strand
TCTGGGGCCCCGACGGCTGGCTCTCGGCGCGGTACCGCTTCGACCGACGGCACTCGGTGTCGGTGATGGGCGGCTTCAACCCGCGCACCTACAACAGCGACGCGCGCGCACGGCCCGGGCCCGAAGGCAGCACGGCGCCGCCGGTGGTGGTGCGACAAGACTCGGTCTTCACCGCCAGCGTGACCTACGCGTTCCGTGGGCCGTTCCACTTCAGCTTCACGTACGGGTACTACGACCAGACCTCGAACTCGTTCGGCGAGACCATTCGTCGGCACCGGTTGAACGCCACCGGCGGGTTCCGGCTGCCGTGGAAGTTGACAGTGCTGGCCAGCCTCACGTGGCAGCCGTCGTTGTTCCCCGACGGCGTGTACCTGTCGCCGGACCTCACCATCGTCGAAGACGACGAGACGGTGTCGTCGGCCACGCTGAAGATCGTTCGCCCGCTCACGGGGTGGCTCGAGCTCGACCTGCGCTACGCGGGCTACCTGGGCATCTA
>CAYWON010000432.1:0-1115 GCA_964459885.1 uncultured Archangium sp. | reverse complement strand
TCCGGCGACGACGTCTCGCGCTTCTTCACCGCCGACAACGCGTTCTTCTACCTGCGCCACGTCGCCAGCATCGGCCTGTCAGCGAGCTTCTGAGTCGGCCGCCACGCGCACCTTGCGCCCGGTGAACGGGTTGATGACCCACCGCGCGCCGCGCGCGTCACCCACCGGCGCCCGGCCCACGAGGGAATCGAAGCGCTGGTGAATGCGCGCTTCCAGCGCCGCATACGCCGAGTTGAACTCGAGCTGCGTCAACGCTTCAGCGCTCAAGCTCGCGCTCGTCGCGTGGCCGCCGCGCACCGTGAGGCACTCGCCGAAGCGCAGCCCGCGGTAGCCAGAGAAGTAGAGCTCGCCCAGCCCCGCGAAGCCGGCCGCGCTCGCGAACAACGTCGTCAGCAACTGGCTCGTCTCGCGGTAGGTGTCTTCCGACGCGTAGCACTGCACCGTCACCCGGCTGCCTTCCAGCTCGACGCGGAAGAGCTCGTGCGGCGCGCAGGTCACTTCCTTCAGCGCCGTCAGCAGCGCTTCGGGCGTCTCGTGCAGCAGCTCCACGCCGGGGACCGCCAACGGCGTCGCCAGCCACTCTTCGACGTTGCGCTCGGGCAACGACAGCGAACCGAACATCACCACGTCGAAGGCCATGGGCTCTCCTTGCGTCAGGCGGTTGCGACAGGCAGCTACAGCGAAGTCTGACGCGGCTGCCCTACCTCGCAACTTTCCAGTCGGCTGTTCCGCTCGGAAGCACGGGAGGCACCCGGCTTGCACACGGACGCGAACATGAGACTGCTCGGCGTGGTGGTGGTGGTGCTGACGGGGTGCGTGACCGTCGACCCGGCGACGACGACGACGGTGCTGCCGACGCAGCGGGTCGCCTTCAGCACGGTGCCGGTGATGCCGCAGGGCTTCAGCGGGGCCACCGGCGTCGGGCTCGGCGCGCGCGCGCCGCTGCAACCAAGCGCGGGCGGCCTCGCTTACCCGCTGCCGCAGTGGGAGCTGGGCGGCATGGTGCCCTTCGCAGATCGCCGCACCTCACTGGGCGGCTTCCTGAACGTCGGCACGCCTGGCCTCTCGCATGTGCGCGGGCCCGACGCGCCACGCCCGGGCGTCGACGACGTCGC
>CAYWON010000431.1:0-1627 GCA_964459885.1 uncultured Archangium sp. | reverse complement strand
AGTAGACGGGCTTCGACGCTTCTTCGCAGGCGCTCTTGAGCTCGCCTTCGTTGCCGAGGACCTCGCACAGCGCGCGCTTCTCGGGCCGCGTGCGGCCTTCGGCGTTGAACGCGGTGGTGAGGTCGGCGCGCTTCGACGCGCACGGGCCCGAGAGCAGCTTCGCGAGGTCGGCGCCGCGACCGCCGGCGATGGCCGTGTCGACGAAGACCGGCGTCAGCGCGGCGTCACTGCACGCGGCGTTGGCGTCACGCTTCACCGCGAGATCGAACAGCGGGTACGCCGTGATGGGAATCAGCCGGCCGAGCACGACGTCCTTGGCGAGGCGTGACGGCGCGTCGGTGACGGCGTCTTTCTGGGCGAACTCGACCATCGAGGAGATCCACTTGTCGCCGCCGCGCGAGTGGCTGCTCTGGCCGTAGTTCGCCTTGAAGGCCTTCACGCCGAGGTCGAGGCGCGCGCTCATGAAGGTCTTCGAGGTGGCGAGCTTCGGGTACTTCTCGAGCAGCGCGTCGGCTTCGGCGAGCGAGGCGTCGGCGCGGCCTTCGTCGACCTTGAGGTGCGCGAGGTACTCGGCGCCGCCGCGCTGCGCGATGTCGAACCACTCGTCGTCACGCTCTGACGGTGCGACGAGGCCGAGGCGGTCGACGAGCTCCTTCTTGCTGCCGTCTTTGTCGAGCGCGCGCAGGTCGGCCATCGCCGGGCTCGTGGCCTTGGCGCACGAGAAGAGAGAGAGCGAGGCCAACGCACCGAGGACGAGAGGCTTGTTCATGGCGCGCGATGGTGCCGGACGGCGCGCGCGCCGCAACCGTCAAAATGTGGGGGTTTCCGTGGGGCTGTGACGAGCGTGCGGATCAGGCGCTGCGGGCCTCAGTCGTCCCTGAGCGGTGCGGTCGCGATCTGCTGGACAAGGGACGTCAGCATCGCGTCCCAGGCGCGGGCCTCTGCGGCAGCGCAGTGTTGACAGAAGCTGCCAGAGCAGGTCGTGCAGTCGTAGCGACGCGATGAGGTGTTCAGGTCGACGTCGGAGTACGTGACGTCGAGCCAGTTGACGACGGCCGTGCGCACGTCGACGGTTGACACGACTTCTCCACGCGACGTCTCGACGATGCGGCCGCGCACGACGAACTCCGGGGCCGTGAACGTGCGCGTGGTCGCCATCACCTTCGCGTCGCCCTCGGTGCATTCCCGAAAGTCGGTTCGCCCGTCGCTACAGAAGTGCCGGGTCGGCGCGTTGGTGGTGTCGAGCGCGTCGAGCTGCACGATGACGTCGGCGTTCGACTGTCGAGCGAGGACGAGGGCGCGCTCGATCGTCGTCAGATGGTCACTGTCTTCGTTCTTGGGAGCGGCGACGACGCGACCGGTGACCGCTGGGCTGATGACGCCCACGCTCGACGCGAGGAGTCTTCGCTCAAGGTCTCGCTCGATCGCGGGCGGCTGCACAGGCCCGACACCCAGCGGGCCAAGCAGCATCACCGACCGCGGCCGCTTGCTGACGCCCACATTCAGGCGCTGAGATTGGTTCACGACACCGACTGTTTGCGCGAGCACGAGCTTTGCCTGGTGTCTGCGCCGCACTGTCGTTGCGCTCTCGGTGGCGCAGCCGATCAAGACCACTGCTCCGAGAAGC
>CAYWON010000430.1:0-1653 GCA_964459885.1 uncultured Archangium sp. | reverse complement strand
CGTTTGATCTCCAGCCCGACGAAGAAGAAGAAGATGCCCATCAGACCATCGTTGATCCACAGCAGCAGGGGCTTCTTGAGGGCCGCGCCGCCGAGGCTCACGCCCAGCGGCAGCTCCACGAGCGCGCGGTAGCTGCCCGAGAACGGCGAGTTCGCCCACGCCAGCGCGATGACGGTAGCGCCGAGCAGCAGCGCGATGGGCAGGCTGCGGTGGTGGAGAAAGCGCGCGGCCACAGACCGCGCCGCGTGGGTGTCGAGGGGCTCGCGTCGCCATCGTGGCGGTCTACCACGCGTCGGCGACGCGAAGCGCAGCCCCTGCGCCGTGACGCTCAGCCGCCCGTCGGGTAGTCGCGGTCGAAGCGCTTGAGCCGCCACGCCTCGAAGCCGGCCAACGCGAGGAACAGCGCGACGCCACCGAAGAACAGCGGCGGCACGGTCTGCAGCGTGAAGCGCGGGTGAAAGGTGAGGACGGCGGGCATCACCAGCACCGCGATGGCCACGCCGAAGGCCACATTGCCCCACGTGCCAACCGACAGGCTGTGCTGGCAGCTGCCGCACACGAAGCGGCGCGTCACGCCGGTGCTGCGGATGACGGTGGTCCGGTGGGCGAGCGCCTTCGCGCCGCACTTCATGCACTTCCTGGGGTTCGGCATCGTCGTTGGGCTCCGTGTGGTGGTTCGCGCGGAAGGCGCGCTCCCTCAACCCGGTGCACGGCCTGGGTGAGACTCGGGTTTATGGGCCGTCGCTTCGCCAACGAGCGTCGAAGGTTTCCACCGACGCCTGGCGCTGCCGCACCGGGGCGCTCGCGTCAGCGCCAGCGCGGCTACGTGCGGTGCACGTGCGTCGCGCGCCACTCGTCCCACGCGCGCAACGCCTCCTTGGCCTCCGCTTCGACGCGGGTCAGCAGGGCGGTGACGACCGGGTTCTCGTGAGGGAACTCCGAGAGCCCTTCGAGGTACCCGGCGCTGCGGGCGAGGCCGTCGAGCAGGTGCGGCGGCGCGAACGCTGCCAGGGCCAGCTCGAGCGCGGTGCGCACTTCACGACGGAGGTGTGAGGGCTTGATGGTCATGGGTCTCCTCGGTCTTTCTCGGCCAGGGTGGTCTCGCGCCTCGACGCCGGCCGCGCGTTGCGCACGGGGAACGCGGTCGACTGCCCGTAGCGCACCCGGCGCCCCGACGCGTCGGCTTGCGCCTGCGCCACCGCGGCGTCGTCCTCGGCCGGCGCCGTCGACGCAGCCGGGCGCCTCAACGGCTCGATGGGGAACCCTTCGTCCGACAGGGCGGCCACGGTGCGCAGCCAGGCCTCCTCGAGCTCGTCGTCGAGCAGCTGACGGACTCCGGTGACGTAGCGGCGCTCGCTGGGCACCACGAAGGTGGGGTTGCCGTCTTCGGTAGAGAGGACCCGCTCCGCGCGGGCGCGCAGCTCCGCCAGCTCGACCAGCCGTTGCACGGCATCAAGCGCTCTCGAGGCCATGGCTGGCAGGTAAACATTCTATCGGAGCGCGCAAGGCCCGGCGCTCAGTGACCGTGCGCGCGCAGCTCGGCGACCACGTCGCGGAAGAACTGCTTCGAGTCGAAGCTGCTGAGGTCGGCGCCGTTGACGTTGGGCATGCCGACCTCGTCGAGGTGATCCGCCGGCACGCAGCCCATGAACG
>CAYWON010000429.1:0-1655 GCA_964459885.1 uncultured Archangium sp. | reverse complement strand
CTCCCGGCGAAGCGCCTGTCGACGGCGTTCGACTCGGTCACGCTGTACGGCGAAGACCCGGATCGCCGGCCTGACATCTACGGCAAGGTCGGCAACTCGGGCGTGTCGATCGCCAACGTCGACGACGCCAAGAAGCTCTACTCGGGCTTCGACCTCGCGGACCCGACGACGTCCGTGTCGATGACCATCAACGGCCCCGCGCCGATGTTGCTCGGCTTCTTCCTCAACGCCGCGGTCGATCAGCAGTGCGAGAAGTGGATCCGCGCGAACAACAAGGTCGACGAGGTCGAGAAGAAGATCGACGCGCTCTACGCGAAGCGCGGCGTGCCACGGCCGAAGTACCAGGGCGCGTTGCCGGAGGGGAACGATGGGCTCGGGCTGCTGCTGCTCGGCGTCTCGGGCGATGAGGTGCTGCCGGCTGACGTGTACGCGAAGATCCGCGCATCGACGCTGTCTGCGGTGCGCGGCACCGTGCAGGCCGACATCCTCAAAGAAGATCAGGCCCAGAACACCTGCATCTTCTCGACGGAGTTCGCGCTGCGGATGATGGGCGACATCCAGCAGTTCTTCATCGAGCAGAAGGTGCGGAACTTCTACTCGGTGTCGATCAGCGGGTACCACATCGCGGAAGCAGGGGCGAACCCGGTCAGCCAGCTCGCGTTCACGCTCGCGAACGGCTTCACCTTCGTCGAGTACTACCTGTCGCGCGGCATGAACATCGACGACTTCGCGCCGAACCTCTCGTTCTTCTTCTCGAACGGAATGGACCCTGAGTACACGGTGCTCGGCCGCGTCGCGCGTCGCATCTGGGCCCGCACCATCCGCGACAAGTACGGCGGCAACGATCGCTCGCAGAAGCTGAAGTACCACATCCAGACTTCGGGCCGTTCGCTGCACGCGCAGGAGATCGCGTTCAACGACATCCGCACCACGCTCCAGGCGTTGCTGGCGCTGCAGGACAACTGCAACTCGCTGCACACCAACGCGTACGACGAGGCCATCACCACGCCGACCGAGGAGAGCGTGCGGCGGGCACTGGCGATTCAGCTCATCATCAACAAGGAGTTCGGCCTCGCGAAGAACGAGAACCCCATTCAGGGCTCGTTCATCGTCGAAGAGCTGACGGACCTCGTTGAAGCGGCGGTGTTGACGGAGTTCCGCGCCATCTCGGAGCGCGGCGGCGTGCTCGGCGCGATGGAGCGCATGTACCAGCGCTCGAAGATCCAGGAAGAGTCGCTGTACTACGAGACGATGAAGCACGACGGCTCGCTGCCGCTGATCGGCGTGAACACCTTCCTCGACCCGAAGGGCTCGCCCACGGTGCAGCCGCCCGAGGTGATTCGCGCCACGAAGGAAGAGAAGGACTACGCCATCGCCGCCCGCGACGCGTTCTGGACACGCAATGCTGACACGGCTCCGAAGGCGCTCGAGGCGGTCCACCGCGCGGCGTTGGACGGCGGCAACGTGTTCGGTGCGCTGATGGAGGCGTGCAAGGTCTGCACGCTGGGTCAGCTCTCGCAGGCGCTCTACGGAGTCGGCGGTCAGTACCGCCGCAACATGTAATGACGTTCCCCCAGATCTCGTTCGATCAATGGCGCGCGCAGGTGGAGAAGGACCTCGCCGGCGCGGCCTTCGACAAGACGCTCGTGACGCGG
>CAYWON010000428.1:0-1667 GCA_964459885.1 uncultured Archangium sp. | reverse complement strand
CGCCCGCAAGTTGGCCGCGTCGCGCCATCAATGTGAGGGCCGCTGCGTCGAGCGTCGAGACGATCGCTGGATTCACCGTCTCCACGGCCGATAGCACCGCGACCTTCGGTGCAGTGATGCCGACCAGCGCGAACAGCTCGACCGCGTTCTGAAGGATCTGCGCCTTCGCCGCGAGATCCGGCACGATGTTGATTGCCGCGTCGGTTACACCGAGCAGCTTGGGGTGTGACGACACTTCGATCACGAAGACGTGACTCACGCGTCGCCCGGGTGCACGCAGGCCTCGGTCCTGGTCGAGCAGCGCACGCATCAGCGTGTCGGTATGAAGGTTGCCCTTCATGACTGCATCAGCGGCCCCAGTCCTCACCAGCTCGGTCGCCTTCAGGGCCGCTGCGGAGTCGGTCGCCGCCGGCACGATCCACTCCCGTTTCGGCACCCACCCTACCTGCCGGCAGGCATCCTCGATTGCCTCCGTGACGCCGACCAGGAGCGGCTCGGCGAGGCCGATTTCGTGCGCCTCCCGCAGCGCCTCGATCACAACCGCCTGCGCGGCGTCCGCGACGGCGACGCGTAACAGGCCGGCCGCTGTTGCAAGGTCGATCAGGTCCTGAAGCGTTCGTGGACGCATCTGCGCACTGCTACGCTGCATTTCGGCTTGCTCTCTCGCCCTCCGCGTCGCGTCTTCATTGGGTTTCCAGGCAAGCTCGAAGCATTGCTTTCTTGCATTGCCGATTCCTCCTCGAGCCTTGAGTGGCCATCATTTCAATCCTTGGATTTCCGCCCGTTTGAGCAGCAGGGCGTTGGCGGCGACGATAAGCGAGCTGCCCGACATCGAGATGGCAGCAAGCTCGGGACTGATGGTAAAGGGGTAGAAAACACCGGCCGCGACCGGAAACGCCACGACGTTGTAGCCAACGGCCCACCAGAGGTTCTGGTGCATCTTGCGCAGCGTCACCCGCGAGAGTCCGATCGCGCCGACGACGTCGAACGGGTCGCTTTTCATCAGCACCACGTCGGCGCTTTCCATCGCTACATCGGTGCCGGCGCCAATCGCGAAGCCCACGTCGGCCTGGGTGAGCGCCGGCGCGTCGTTGATGCCGTCGCCGACCATGCCGACCTTCTTTCCCTTCCCCTGCAACGCCTTCACTTGGTCTGCCTTCTGACCCGGCAGCACCTCGGCGAGTATTATCGACACACCGAGCTCCCCGCCGATTCGTTCGGCCGTCGCACGGTTGTCCCCGGTCAGCATCGCTACCTCGACGCCACGCTCCTTCAGCGCGGTGACGGTTGCAGCGGAGGTCTCGCGCGGCGCGTCAGCGATTGCGATCAATCCCCAGAGCTTCCCAGCGTGGGCGACGTGCACTACCGTGCGGCCACCGGCGGTCATTCGCTCGGCGGCGGCTTCGAGCCCGGCGAGATCGACGCGCTCCGCATCCATCAGGCGGCGGTTGCCTATGAGCGCCGCGTCGCCGCCGACCGTGGCGCGGGCGCCCATGCCATCCACGTTGGTGAAGCGTTCGGCAGGCTGGAACTCGAGGCCCTTCGCCTTGTCGAGGATCGCGTGTGCGAGCGGGTGCTCTGAGTGCTTCTCCATTCCCGCGGCGAGCGCCAGAACGTCCGCTTCGGTCCTTCCCTTCGCGGCGACGACCTCGACAACTTCGGGCTTG
>CAYWON010000427.1:0-1683 GCA_964459885.1 uncultured Archangium sp. | reverse complement strand
GCCTCCGGAAGATCCAGCGTTCGACCTCGAGACCGAGCTCGAGTGGCTCACGCCGCAACGGTTGGTGGCGATGGTGCGTGCGCGCCGTCGCTAGACGCTTGCACTCGCCGCGCGGGCTGCGTGTTCTCCCGGGCGGACCATGCGAACCATTCTCGTCTCGATGTTGTGGTGCTCGTTCGCGCTCGCCGCGAAGCCGCTGGAAGACCTCGACCGCACGCGCGTCACGCAGCTGCCCGACGATGAAGGCGGCGCCAGCCTCAAGCTGAAGGCGTGGGCCGACGCCATTGCGCGCGCCGACAAAGAAGTCCGGCACAAGGAAGGCCGCGAGGTCGTGGAGTTCGAGAAGGGCCTCTACGGCATCGCGTACAAGGGCTACGAGGGCATCGTCGCGTGCAAGAAGTCGGACGAGGCGTGCGACGCAGCCATCGCCGCCATCAAGACCTCCGTGCAGACCTTCAGCACGGCGAACCGCGGCAAGCGGCTGTGGGATCCGTACCTGAGCACCCTGGGCGCGCTCGAGTACAACATGCCACTCGCGGCCAAGAACGCGCGCGCGAGCCGAAAGCGCGCCGACGAGAACAGCGCGTGGGACGCGGCGTTCAATCGCGCCACCGAGGCCGGCACCGCGCGCACTGCGGCCTACGCCGCCGCCACGCCCGAAGCCGACGAGGCGACGCTGCGCAACGCCATCGCCAAGGCCAACGAGGTCGACGCTGCGTGTGCCGAGCTGCGCAACCTGCCTCGCCGCGACAACAACAAGGCGCCTGAGGTGTGCCCCGCGTTCGGCTACACCAAGCCCACCGGCCTCGAGACGCGCTCGATGATCATCAATCGCCTCCCCGCCGGGCCTGAGTTCAGCAACGCCAGCCGCTGCGTGAACACCTGCAAGGGCCCGCTGCAAGACGCGGTGGTGGCCGTCGATTTCCAGTGGGGCGCCGTCGACGCGTACCCGAAGGTGCGCGCTCTCTTCGAGACGGTGCACCCGTCGCGGTACCACTACCTGACGCGCGACGTGCGCGACGAAGGTGAGCTGGTGGCCAACCGCGGCGAGGTTGTGTTGATCAAGGCCGACCTCGTCACGCCCGAGAAAGTGCGCGTCGTCACGCTCGACAACCGACACCTCGAGGTGGCGCCGACGTTCCTCACCGACAAGCCCATCAAGGGCGCGAAGCTGCTCACCACGAAGCCGAACGACTTCACGGTGGTCCGCGAGGTCGAAGGCAAGCTGATGGTGGTCGGCACCAGCTGGGACTCCATCGTTGAGAACGAGCCGCCGGAAGGCGAGCCGCCATTCCTCCGTCTGATGGACCCGGCGTCGAAGGACTACGAGCAGTTCGTGAAGGCGTCGGACAACTTCCTCGCGTGCTTCGACAAGACGATGAAGAAGCTCGACCCCGACGGCACCGCCTGGAAGTACGAGCGCGAGACGTACAGCCTTCGCACCGGCAAGACGTTGAAGGTCGAGAACTACGGCAAGGCGCTACAGCGGCAGGCGTGCAACACGTGCGGCTGCAAGAAGTTCAACGGCACGCGCGTGGCCGCCGCGAACAAGGTGCTCGCGCCGTTCCGCAAGGAGCTCGCGGCGACCTACGCGGCGTCCGTCGCGGTCGTCGGCAAGCGCGTCTCAGCCCTGTGACTTGAACAACACCTCGTCGCTGCGCACCTCGATGTAGAGCGCCTCGA
>CAYWON010000426.1:0-1701 GCA_964459885.1 uncultured Archangium sp. | reverse complement strand
CCCAGCCGGGATGGCGGAACTGGTAGACGCACGGGACTCAAAATCCCGCGCTGGCGACAGCGTAAGGGTTCGATTCCCTTTCCCGGCACCACCCCACCTTTGAGCGTTTGCACCAGTTTGGTGCATTTACGTTCCGCTTGGAACGGCGCGCCTCATGAAATTTCCTTGACATACCTGTAGTTGGTCGTGCTACGGTTATTTCTAAATACATAGCGAATATCTCGTACATATATTTACAGTCACCGGAGCCGTCATGACCAAAGCCATGTGGAAGGGCATCTTCCCCGCCGTCACCACCAAGTTCCACGAAGACGAACGCATCGACGCCGAAGGCACGGCACGCCACATCGACTTCCAGATCCGCAACGGCATCCACGGGCTGGTGACTTGTGGCTCGCTCGGTGAGGCGAGCACGCTGACCCTGGAAGAAAAGCTGGACGTCGCGCGCATCGCGCTGGAGGCGGCCGGCGGGCGCATCCCGGTGCTCGCCAACGTTTCCGAGACCAGCACGCGCGAGGCGCTGCGCTACATCGACGGCGCGAACCGGCTGGGCGTGGCCGGCTACATGGTCATGCCGTCGGTCGTCTACGTCGCCGACGCGCGCGAGGCAGTGCTCAGCGTGCGCACCATGGCGGAAGCCGCGCAGAAGCCGGTCATGGTCTACAACAACCCGGTGGCCTACCGCGTGGACCTGAAGCCGGAGCACATGGTCGAGCTCGCCGACTGCAAGTGGGTCGCGGCGATCAAGGAAAGCACCGGCGACCCGCGGCGTGTCACCGACCTGCGCATCGCGCTCGGCGACCGCTACAGCCTGTTCATGGGCGTAGACGACCTCGCCTACGAAGGCCTGACTCTGGGCTGCGACGGCCTGCTCGCCGGCGTCGGCTGCGCCTTCCCGCGCGAGACCGTGGCGCTGTACGACCTGATCAAGGCCGGCAACTTCGCCGAAGCGCTGAAGCTGTACCAGTGGATGACGCCGATGCTGCATCTGGACGTGTCCAACAAGCTGGTACAGAACCTGAAACTCATCGACGCCCTCGTCGGCGTGGGCAGCGAGCACATGCGCCGCCCGCGCCTGCCGCTGGTCGGCGAGGAGCGCGCCCTCGTCGAGCGCGTCGTCAGGCAGGCGCTGGCGACGCGGCCCGCCGCTTACCAGTCGGTCGCCTGATCGGCTGCGCGTCACGGAGCAAGGAGCCGCCATGGACAACCAGGTCCCTCCGCCCGCCTCCGCCCCCGCCCCCGTGACACCCCGCCCGGCCGCCGCGCGCGCCGTGCTCGCCGCGTCGAACGCGGTGCTGCGCGTCGAGCGGCACGCGATCAGCGCGCTGATGGGAGCGCTGGTGCTGCTGATCCTGCTCAATGTGGTCACGCGCTACGGCGGCGTGCCGATCTACTGGGTCGACGAGGCGGCCGTCTACACCGTCGTGTGGCTGACGTTCATCGGCGCCTCGGCCATGACGCGCCTGCGGCTCGACTTCTCGGTCGCGATGCTGACCGAGAAGCTCGGCGTCCGCGCGGCGCGCGCCTGCAAGGTGGTGTCCACGCTCGGCGTGCTGACCTTCGGCGTCGCGCTGATGGTGATGTGCTGGCTGTGGATGGACCCGATAGGCATCGTGCGGGCGGGCTTCGACGCGAAGGAGTACGCCGCCGAGAGCTTCAACTTCCTCTATACCGAACGGACACAGACGCTGAACTGGCCGA
>CAYWON010000425.1:0-1712 GCA_964459885.1 uncultured Archangium sp. | reverse complement strand
TGCCGGCGCGGGCGTAGATGCGCGCCTTGCGACCGAGGTCATCTCGCAGGCTGCTCCCCGACAGCTCGATCGCCAACACGGCGCTCGTGGGGGCCTCACCGTCCTGCTGCGTACCGGCAGGGACGAGCGCGAAATCGGGTTCGGGTTCGTTCTCGTCGTCGGGCGACAGCGGAAGTTGGCTGCGCAGCCGCAACGAGCTGGGCTTGGCCGCGTAGAGCAG
This sequence comes from uncultured Archangium sp., assembly GCA_964459885.1. Taxonomy (GTDB): domain Bacteria; phylum Myxococcota; class Myxococcia; order Myxococcales; family Myxococcaceae; genus Archangium_A. Next base: position 1,492 of record CAYWON010000425.1, on the reverse strand, counting down.
CTCGCCCACTTCTTGAACTGCAAACGCGTGGTCCCCGCCCTGTGGCGCCATGACGATGATCTCCCCCTCCAACAGCTCCACCCGCAGCCCGTCGAACGCCCCACCGTCCGCGAGCTGGTGAAACAGCGCGCGGTTGAACCGAAAGGCTCCGGGTGGGTGGCGTCGAGGCGGGCTCGCCCTGTTCGTCGCTTCCATGTCGCTCACTCTGGCACGCGTGGCGAGCGGTCGCCACGCGCCGACGGGTCAGCGCTTCACGAAGATGTTCGTGAGGTCCAGCACGAGGCCGGGCACGGCGGTCGACTTCACCGCGGACAGCTCCGTCAGCCGCTTCACCGTGCGGTACTTCTCGCCGCTGGGGCTGCGGTGCACGACCAGCTCGCGCTTCTTCACGTCGAGCACCCAGTACTCGGGCACCTTCGCGCGTGCGTAGACGACCGACTTGCGGCGCAAGTCGAACGAGAGGCTCGAGTCGGAGACCTCGAAGATGAAGACGGCCTGGTCGGGCATGTCGTCTTCCGGCTGAGAATCGGCGCGGAAGACCGTGAAGTCGGGCTGCGGCTGGCTGTCGTCGGCCGCCGCGAACGGCAGCTGGCAGCGGAACGTGAAGCCTTCCGGTAGCCGCTTCGCCAACGCGATCGTGATGTGTTGAATCGGCCGCGCGTGCGGCTCCTCCATCGGCGCCATGATGAAGATCTCCCCCTCGATCAACTCGACGCGGTCGTCGCCGAACACGCCCGACCGATCGAGCTCCATGAACATGGCGCGCGTGAAGTGCATCGGGACGGGCGGGCCGCCTCGAACCGGGCGCGGCGGGCTGGCGCGGCTCTGCGAGAACATGGCGCTCACTCTCGCACAAGCAGCTCAGCGAGCGCAGCGGGCGCGGCCAGCATCGCGTCATGACCGCAGTCGAGCGAATGCACCGTCATGCCCAGCGTCTTCGCGCGCGTCGCCGTCGGCCCGAAGCCGGCGTACTTCGCGCACCGCACGTACGTCTTCTTCACGCGCTTCCACGTCGCTTCGTCGAACGTCACCTTCGACTCGAACGTGGCGATGGGGTGGGGCGTCAGCTTCGCGTCGACCGATTTCGCGAGCGCGGCGTCGTCAACGCCCATCGCCTTCGATGACAACATCGGCGGCACCGCGCCGTTCTTCGCCTTGGCGCGCCAGCGCTCCACGTAGCCCGGCTTCATCAGGTCGAAGCCCGTCTGCCCGTTCGCAGGCACGAAGGCGTCGAGGTACACGAGGCGGTCGACCTTCTCGCTCAGCGCGTCGAGCGCCGCGGTGATGACGAGGCCCGCGTAGCTGTGGCCCACCAGCGTCACGCGCTCGAAGTTCGCGCACGCGCCGACCACGTCCATCACGTGCGTCGAGAGGTTCACCTGCGGCGTCAGCTCGCGCGCGCGCTCCGAGAGCCCCGTCAGCGTCGGCGCCACCGCTGCGTGCCCGGCCTTCGCGAGGCGCTTGACGACCTCTTCCCAGCACCAGCCGCCGT
>CAYWON010000424.1:0-1719 GCA_964459885.1 uncultured Archangium sp. | reverse complement strand
CGGCGCTCGCCGGCGAGATGTCGGGCCACATCTTCTACAAGCACAAGTTCTTCGGTTTCGACGACGCGCCGTACACGGCGGCCCGCGTGCTCGAAATCCTCTCGAACGAAACGAAGTCGCTCGCCGAGCTGCTGGCCGACGTGCCGGTGACGTACAGCTCGCCGGAGCTGCGCTTCGACACGGTGGAAGAGAAGAAGTTCGCGCTCGTGCAGCGCTGCACCGAGAAGCTGAAGGCGAAGGGCCTCGAGCTCGTCACCGTCGACGGCGTGCGCGCCACGTGGCCCGACGGCTGGGGCCTCATTCGTGCGTCGAACACCACGCCCATTCTCGTGGTGCGTTACGAGGCCAAGACGAAGGAGCGGCTGAAGGAGATTCAGCAGCTCATCGACGGCACCATTCACGAGGCCAAGGCGGAGCTCGGCGGGTGAAGGTCTTCGCGATGTCGGGGAGCCTGCGCACGGGCTCGTTCAACACGAAGCTGCTCAACCTCGCGGTGCCGCTGCTGCGCAGCAAGGGCGTGGAGGTCGACGTGTTCGATTTCCGCGCGGCGCAGGTGCCCGTGTACGACCCCGACACGTCTGACACGAACTACCCGCCCACCGTCGCCGACGCGAAGGAGCGCATTCGTGCGGCTGACGGCGTGCTGCTGGTCTCGCCCGAGTACAACAACGGCATCCCCGGCGGCCTGAAGAACTTCATCGACTTCGTGTCGCGGCCGCCGAAGGAGCAGCCGTTTCGCGGGAAGGTGTTCGCGCACCTCGGCGCGACGCCGGGCGGCTTCGGCACGCTCTACTCGCAGGCGCAGGTTCGTCAGGTGGTGAACTCGCTCGGCGCGTGGAGCATGCCGGGGCACTTCGTGGTGTCGAGCGCGGGCACGGCCTTCGACGACGCGGGGCAGCTGAAGGACGCCGCGCGCGCTGCAGAGCTGGAGAAGTTCATCGCCCGGTACGTGGAGGCGCTGTCGTGACGTTGGCGCTGGGCCTCGACCTCGGCGGCAGCACCGCGCGCGCCGCCGTGGTGGACCGGACCACGGGCCGCGTCGTCGACAGCCGCAAGGCCACGTGGAGCGAGCGCTCGCTGGAAGCCGTCGTGCGCGGCACCGTGGAGCTCATCAAGTCATTGCCCGAGACGACGGGCACTGTCGGCGTCGGCTTCGCCGGCATGTTGCGCGGCGGCGTGGTGGTCAACGCGCCCAACCTCGGCTGGCGTGAAGTGGACCTCGGCGGCGCGCTGTCGACGGCGCTCGGCGGTCGCGAGGTGAAGCTGGTGAACGACCTGTCGGCGGCGGCGTGGGGCGAGTTCTCGGCTGGCGCGGCGCGCGGCGTGCGCGACAGCCTCACGGTGTTCGTCGGCACCGGCGTGGGCAGCGCCATCATCGCGGGCGGCGCGCTGCAGACCGGCGCGTCGCAGGTGGCCGGTGAGTTCGGTCACGTGAAGTTGCTCGTCGACGGCGGTCGTCGCTGTGGCTGCGGCCAGGACGGCTGTCTCGAGGCGTACGCGGGCGGCGCGAAGCTGGGCGAGTGGATGAAGGAAGAAGGCCTCGAGGGCGGCGCGGGCGAGCTGGAGAAGCTGGCGATGGGTGGCAACGCCACCGCGCAGAAGCTCTACGAGTTCGTCGGCGCGCAGCTGTCGTTGGCCATCGCGAACCAGGTGACGGTGTTGAACCCGGCGGTGCTGGTGCTCGGCGGCGGTGTGTTGACGCGCAGCCCGGGGCTGGTG
>CAYWON010000423.1:0-1791 GCA_964459885.1 uncultured Archangium sp. | reverse complement strand
GCTGGACACCAAGGAGGCCGCCGCCGCCGCCATTCCTCGCATGGGCGTGGCCAACACCGTCGAGCGCTGGGTGGTCGCGCTGTCTGGCGGGTGGACGCCGGGCCTCGAGCGCGGTCGCGGCGTGTACGTGGTCGACGCCTGGGCCGGCACCGTCGGCGACCGGCGTGACAACCTGTGGTGGAAGTACGAGTTTGACGCGACCGCGACCGGCGAAGACGCGCCCCGGCGCGCGATGACGCACTCGATCCCGGCGCCCATCGCCCTGGTCGACTACGGGTCTGATCAACAGCCCGTGCAGGACAACTTCTTCGACACCGCGGTGTGGGGTGACACGGCGGGGCAGATCTGGCTCGCGCGCTTCGCCGACCCGGCCATCTTCGACCCCACGACGCAGACCATCTCGAACTGGTCCGTGGCGCGCGCGCTCGAGCTCGACCGCGGCGGCAGCCCGTCGGTCGACAACAAGAACCCGTTCTTCTACCTGCCATCGGTGGCCATCGAGCCTGGCAACAACCGCCTGCGCGTCTTCATGGGCTCGGGCAACCGCTACGCGCTGCTGGAGCGGCAGGCGGGCATGTGCCGCTTCGACAACCCGCTGGCGTGCGCCAAGGCCGGCTGTGACTCGACGTCGGTCGAGTACACGCGCGCCGACGGCTTCATCGACGTCGACGAGGCCAGCAACCGCTGGGGCAGCCGCACCTTCTCGTCGGCCGACTACGACTTCACCAAGCTCAAGAACGACACTGCGCCCCTCGTCTTCAGCGAGACCTGCGGTACGCCGGGCTCGCCGCGCGTCGAAGCCGAGGTCACGGAGTTCCGCACCAACAGCTGCGGTACGTCGAACACCAGCCCCGGCGCCATCAACGAGAGCCGGTTCCGCTGCGGCATGTTCAACGGGGCGGGCGGTGGCTACACCTGCGAGCAGGTCAACGTGTCGCGCAACGGCTCGCTCGGAGACCTCCTGAACTACGCGGACATCCCGACGTCGGGTCTCGGCGCCAACCGCTTCGTCGGCTTCTGGGCGTACGGCAACGGGCTGCACTTCGGTGGCGACGCCGGCTCGGCCGCGGCCTTCGACACCGCGCGCCTGTCCGACCGCGGCGGCGACCTCGTCGACGTCACCAACGTCACCTGTACGTCGACCAGCTGCACGGGCGGCGCGACGGCCGACACCGACCGCGGCTGGGCGATGGACTACGACGTGCTCGAGGCCAAGACGGCGACGGGCGCGGCGGTGGTGGCCAGCTGCGTGCTCTGGAGCGACCTGACGCCGGGCGCGAACCTGGACGGCGGCGTCAACAGCTGCGGCGGTGGCTCGTCGTCGGTCAGCCGCATCTTCCAGGGCGACTTCATCACCGGTCAGCCCAACTGCGCGTACGGCTTCCTCAACCTCGACGGCGGTACGTACGTGCGGTCGCAGGGGCGTGACGTGCTGGCGCCGCCGCCCCCGCCCGGTGATCTGGTGCAGGTCTCGAAGTCGGGTACTGTGAAGATCTCCATGATGGTGCCTCCGGAGCCGGGTAAGTCGCAGGCCGCCACCATCGACGTCACCGGCACGCAGGACGTGCTGCAGGTCGTCTACGAGTTGCCCATCACCCGCTCGCTGCACAACTGCCGTCACAACGACGGTGGCTGCGTGACGTCGCCCTGACGTCGACGGGCACCTGAAACGCCAAACGGCGCGCTTCCCACCAGGGCGGCGCGCCGTTCGTCTTTTCAAGCAGCGGTGCGGCGCTACTTCACGCCGACGAACAGCGTCTGCACGTCGTCGTCTTCGTCCAGCTCCGCGAG
>CAYWON010000422.1:0-1802 GCA_964459885.1 uncultured Archangium sp. | reverse complement strand
GATGTCGTCCAGGTACAGCATCACGTTGTTGCCGAGCTCGAAGCTGAAGTTGATGCGATCGACCTCCTGCCGCGCCGTCGCGTTGGGCGCTTCGGTCGGGTCGACGCTGGTGACCTCGTGGCCGAGCGCCGGGCCGTTCACCTTGACGAAGGTGAGGCCGAGCCGCGACGCGACGTATTCCATCAGCGTCGTCTTGCCGTAGCCGGGCGGCGAGACGAGCAAGAGCAGGCCCATGCGATCGGTGCGCTTGTTCTCGCCCGCGGTGCCGAGCTGCTTGGCGAGGTTGGCGCCGATGAGCGGCAGGTAGACCTCGTCGATGAGCCGGTTGCGCACGAAGCTCGAGAGCACCTTGGGCTTGAGCTCATCGAGGCGCAGCCGATGCCGGGCGTCGTCGAGGCGCTGACGGACCTTCGCTCGGTACGCGGTCCACGCGGGCGTGCGCACGTCGCGGAACCAGGTCAGCCGTTGTTCCAGCTCGTCGAGCCGCGTCGTCAGCGTCTGCGACACCACGCGCGGGTGCTGGCCCAGCAGCCCCTTCACCTCGATGGTGAGGAGCGCCGACGACACCTCGCGCGAAACCACGTGCTCGTCAGCCGCGATGAGCGCCGCCGCTTCGGGCACGGCTTCGCGCCAGTCGAGCTTGTCGCTGAACTGCGCGGCGTGCGCCTCGAGCCACTCACGCGCCAGTCGGAACCGCGCGGCCACGTCTCCGTCCAGCGCGCGCAGATCGTCGTCGAACAGCAGCTTCTGCCCGCTGGTCTGCAGCCCACCGAGCAGGTCGTCACGCAGCGCGGTCGCCGCGCCCGACACCACGAAGCGCAGCGGGTCCTGCGCGAGCTCTTCCGCGAGGTACGTGGTGACGAGCGCGAGTTCCGCGGGCGTGAGCGAGAGGCGCGACGCGTCGACGAAGGTCTGCACGGGTGCGCGCAGCTCGTCAGCGACCGCCTGCAACGCGCGGGATCCAGGGTAGCGCTGGCGCAGCCGGCCCAGGCTCGCCGCCCGTCGGTGCAGGGCCGTTTTGGTCTGCTCGTCGCGCCAGCCGGCCCAGAAGATGGTGGCGATGGCGCGCGGTCCCGCCGGGAAGCGCAGCAGGTCGGCGCCTTCGTAGACGGTCAACAGCTGGTGGAGGATCGCCGCGGCGTCGGCGTCGTGCACGCCGCGCTCGTAGCCATCGTCGAGCCGCTGCTGCGCCCACTCGCGACACACGTTCAGCAACGTGCCGTCGCGCTCGGCCTCATAGAGCTTGTGCAACGACAAGCCGCGCTCGCCGTGCTCGGCCGCCTTGAGGATGGTGTGCGCGAGAAACTCGCCGCGGTAGACCTCGGGCGACTCTGAGGGCAGCGACTGATCCCAGTATGCGCGCGCGGCGTCGATCTCCGCGTCGTCGAGCCGCTGCAGAAAGTCAGACCCGGTCAGCTGCAGGTACAGCCCGTCTTCCCGCGGGATGACCGTGGCCTCGAGCGGCTGCGTGTTGACGTTGAAGCGGTACGGCCCGAGCTTCACCACGTCGCCGCCGCCGCTCTCGAAGAGTTCCTTGCGATCTCTCAGCTGCCGGAGCGCGTCTTGCCGCGCGGTCTTGAGCCGCGACTCGAGCTCGTCGGCCTTCACCGAGTCTTTGAGCTCGAGCAACTGCGCGGTCAGCCCACGCAGCTTCTGGATCATCGGGTCGGCCGCGAAGTACGAGTTGAGTTCGTCGTCGGCGTTGAACGTCGCAGCGCGCCGCGCCAGCGACTGCAGGATGCGATCGGCCGCGTCGAACAGGTTCTGGCTGCGCCGGTTGCGCTCGTCGACGAGCACCTGCT
>CAYWON010000421.1:0-1813 GCA_964459885.1 uncultured Archangium sp. | reverse complement strand
GCCGTTCGCGGCGATGAACGCGGACCCCGAGGTGATGCGCTACTTCCCGTCGACGTTGTCTCGCGACGAGAGCGACGCGTTGGCGCTGCGGCTGCGCGACGCGCTGACTCAACAGGGCTGGGGCCTGTGGGCCGCCGAGAGCGACAGCGGCTTCATCGGCTTCGTGGGCGTCGCGCGCGTGCGCTTCACCGCGCACTTCACGCCGTGCCTCGAGCTCGGGTGGCGGCTCGCGCGTCACGCGCAGGGCCGCGGCCTCGCCACTGAAGCAGCGCTCGCGGTGCGCGATTTCGTGAAGCGCGAGCTGCCGCGCGAGCCGGTGGTGTCGTTCACCGTGCCGGCGAACCAGCCGTCGCGCCGCGTGATGGAGAAACTCGGTTTGCGCTTCGACGGCGAGTTCGACCACCCGTCGCTGCCGCTCGGCCACGCGCTCCGGCGGCACGTGCTGTACCGCCTATAAATAAGGTGCGACAGGCGTTCAGTAGGTGGGTGTCGGCGAGGGTGTGCTCGGCTCGCGCTACGGCCAGCACGCCGCTGACTGTGTGACCGAGACGTTGGTGCGCACGAGGTTGGTGACGGCGCGCTGCTGCACCGCGAGCGTGGTGGTGGTCACCGCGACGGTGGTGAGCGTCACGCCGGCGTCGGCCGCGAAGGTCGCGTGGAAGGGCGCGCCCGTCTGACCGCTCGCGCACCCGGCCTCGAGCGCCTCGTTGAGCTCGAGCCGCGCGAGGCCCGCATCGGGCGTGCGGCCGAACAGCAGAGCGCCACCGTCGACCCGAAGCATCGGCGCGGGTCGGAGGTTGCTCGGGTTGACGAGGTTCGAGAAGCCGGACCCCGTCAGTCCAGAGGCGGTGACTCGCGCCGCCACGAGCCGCGTCCCCTGCATGCCGACGACGAACAGTGGTTCGGGGCCGACCACGGTCATCAGTCGGGTCTGCGGCGCCGAGGTGATCGACGAGACGGCGCCGTCGACGCCGCTGAACTCCACCAGCAAGCCGTCTTCGCCGACGGCGCCGACTGCGTGCATTGCGCCGCCCGACCAGGCGACGTCAGCGAGGGTGACGTCGAGGCCGGGGCGGGCGAGCAGCCACGAGAAGCGTACGGCCAGTGTGTTCGCGTCGAACCCGACGACGTACGCGACCTTGTTGGTCGCCACTGTGATGGTTCCGACCACGACGACGGTGCCGCCGCCGACCTTCACCTGACGCACGCTCACGTTCGATTGAGGAAACGCGAAGCGCACGGTGCTCAGCGGCGCGCCCGTCTGCGAGATGCGCTCGACGTAGCCCTGCTTGCCTTCGTCGAAGTGCCCCGCGACGACGAAGTCGCCGCCGTTGACGTCGATGGCCCACGGCTGGAACCCGATGTCGGCGGTCGGCGCGTGAATCACGGTGCTCAGCGTCGCGGCACCGATGAGCGCGACGAAGGCCTCATCGGCCACCTTTGTGCCCCGGAAGCTGCGGGCGATGCCGACGGCCGCGGCGGTCGTGCCCGAACTGGCGATGGCGAAGAGCTGGTCGTTGTTCGGCCCGCCGATGAACTCCGTCGACTGCGGGCCGGTCGTCAGGCGCATCAGCAGACCGTCGCGATCGTTTCCGACCTGCGTGAGACGGCTCCCGGCCAGCACCACCGTGCTGCCCACCCGAACGATGCCGTTCAACTCGAGCGGCGCCGACGCCGTGACGCGGCTGCTGCTCGCGGGCAACGGAAGCCGTCCGGCATCCAGCGTGTCACCACCACCACCGGTCGCGCCGCCGCCGCCTGTCGCGTCACCGCCGCCTGTCGCGTCACCGCCGCCTGTCGCGTCACCGCCGCC
>CAYWON010000420.1:0-1827 GCA_964459885.1 uncultured Archangium sp. | reverse complement strand
GGAGTCGTGGAGAGGCCGCGAGGCCGACGGCGCCGCGGGCTGCTGCGAGTCCGGACAGCGAGCCCACCGTTACCCTCGCGGGCGACGGTTCAGCGCCTCGCGAGCTCGATGACGTGCGCCGCCTGCTGCGCCACCTGCGTCGACGCGCTGGTGGCCAGCGCTCGGAGCACGGCCGCGAGCGGCGAGGAGAACAACACCAGCGCCGCGGCCATCGCCACCAGCGCGCCGTGCTTGAGCGGCCGCGACTCGAGCAAGCCCAGCCACTCGCGCCACAGCGACCGCGGCCGCGCCTCGTACCCTTCGAGCACCCGCACCTGCATGCGCGCGACGACGGCGTCGCGAGGCGTGAGACTTCCGACCTTCTCGTGCAGCCGTCGTTCTGAATCGTCTTCGAATCTCATGGAGATTGCCTCATGGGTCGGCCGCGCAGCTCACGGCCCCTCCAACCGCTGCAGCAGCACCTGCCGCTGCCGCTCGCAGATCTTCCGCACGTTCGCCGCGCTGACACCAACCACCTCAGCCACCTCGTCGGCGCTCAACTCGCCGCCGTAGCGCAAGCTGACGATGCGTCGCTCTCGCTCGGGGAGCTCGGCCAGCGCCGCCAACAGTCTGCGCTTCATCAACACGTCACTCGCGCTGAGCTCGCTGTCGCCAGCGTCTTCGACCTCCGCGTCGTCTTCGACCTTCGCGGCCCGCGCCCGCCCCTTGCGCGCGAGGTTCATCGCGATGGTCAGCACCCACGCGATGAACGGCACGCCCTCGCGCGGCTCGTATTTCACCAGCGAACCCAGCGCGCGAACAAACGTGTCCTGGGTGACGTCTTCGGCTTCGGCCTCGCTGGCGCACCAGGGGCGCACGCTGCGAAACACCCGCGCCACGTGCAGCGCGTACAGCCGACGCGCGGCCCGGGCATTCCCCACCCGGGCCGCGCGCACCAACGCCTGCACCTCGCTGTCATCGGCGGGGCCCTCGTCGGGGCCCGTGTAGAACGTGGCGAAGAAGACGAACATCAGCGCTGCGCTTCCGCCCGACCCTCGAGGAAGCCCAACGTCCACACCGTCGAGCGCAGCGCACCCGTGGCGCCCAACGCCACCGCCGCCAACGGCGCCGACAACACCACGCCCGTCACCACCGCCGGCACCACCGCGCTCGTCAACGCCCACACCGCCACGCCCGCCGCCGCGCCGGGCACCAGGCTCGTCAGCGTCACCAGCACACCGGCGGCCTGCGCCAGGAAGGCCACGAGCATCAGCTTCACCGAGTCGAGCACCCGGCCCTCGAGGTGCGCCTTGCCGCGCGTGACCGCCTCACGCACGCCGACGTCATCCACCACCGCCACGCGCAGCGCGTACAGCGTGACGAACTGCAGCGAGAGCAACACGGGCACGCCCAGCACCACCAACGGCAGCGTCGCAGCGACCGCGGCCCACACCGGGAGCACGTGGAACAACGCCAACGCCGCAGGCGCCGCCATCACCAACACCGCCGCGCCCGACGCCGCGCCGAGCAGCGCCTTGATGCCGACGACGCGCCAGAAGTGCCGTCGCCCACTCGCCAGGCCCGTCGACACCGAGACCGCTTCGGTCGCGTCTGCGCGGCGCGCGCCGTCGATGAGCGCCGCTTCGCTCACCACGTGCATCACGAGCGCGATGACGCCCAGCACCGCGGCGATGGCCAGCGCCGGCCACAGCCACGCGGGCAGCGCCGAAGCGCCGCCGCTGCTCTGGCGGGTGACCTGGCTGTTGGCCGCAGCGCCGCCGCCGGCCATGGCGAAGAAGCCGAAGAGCCACAGCGACTTCTGCTTCCAGATGAGGTCGAACGAGCGGC
>CAYWON010000419.1:0-1891 GCA_964459885.1 uncultured Archangium sp. | reverse complement strand
GGCCCGTCTCATTTCGAGACGCATTCCCTGCGCGCACGGCTGCGGACCGCACGGAGTAAGTCAGCCGTTGTGACGCGTGCCCTTCCGCTGGTCGCAGTGCTGTCGGCTTGCGCAGTGACCCCAAGCGAAGACGCCGGCGTCGACGCTGGCTACACGCCCACGCAGTCGCGGCTGCTGGGACTCAATGACCTCACGGCGTTGCTGCCGCTCGAGCCGCTCGATGCGGGCACGACGTTTCCCACGGCGTTCGAGCTCCTGCCCTTCGCGTCGTTCGATCGGCTGACGTCTGCGTCGCCGCGCGTCGTCACCGACCTCAAGCGACTGCGCGTGCTGGGCGTGCGCTTCGACATCTGCGACCGCGCGTTGCCGGGGCCGTGCCCCGTGGACGCTGACGGCGTGTTCCGGCTCGTGTTGCAGCCCGTGTTCGGCGAACCGCCGCGCGCGGAAGACATCACGCTGCACGCGTTCTACGCCGTGCCACGCGCCGACGTGCCCGGCGTGGTCGACGAGCTGCGTGCGTTGGCGACGCTGCAAGACGTACCGCGCGGCGCGGCGTTGCAGGTGAACACCAGCGCTGCGTACCGCGAGGGCCTGGGCGCGCTCGTCGCCCGCTACGCGAAGGCCGAGCGAATGCACCGACTGACGCTCTTCGGTCAGGAGACAGACCGCGCGGCGAACGTGTGGATCTTCCGCGGCGAAGAGCGCGCCGGCACCGCAACGCTGGGCCCGGTGCAGATTCCCGGCATCAACACCACGTCACAGGAGGTGCTGCTCTTCGGCGGCGACTCGTACACGCTGACGCCGGTGGCTGACGCGCCGGCGGGCTTCTCGCGCGCGGTGATGGACCTCAAGTTCCGCTACGCGAGCGCGGCGGAGCAGCTCGAGTCGGTGCGCGGCCTGCTCGCCGTCGACAACCCGAACCTCCACACGGCGAACACCGTGCAGTGCGCGAGCTGCCATGTCGCCACGACGCTGCTGACGCCGCGCGCGACCGACGCAGGCGTCGACGTCACCGCGCTGCCCGAGCGTTACACGTCGGCGACGTTCGACCTGACGCCGCTGGGCGACCCGGGCACGCGGTTCCGCACGCTGCGCGCGCTCGGGTACTTCAACTCGGCGCCGCTCGTCTCACAGCGCGTCGTCAACGAGACCGCGCACGCGCTCGAGGAGCTCGAAGCACGCTACCCCGCAGCGCCGTGAGCGTTCAGCGCGGCAGCGCGTTCCACTTCGCGACCGACGGCCGCTGCCAGTTCACCTCGGCGTAGCGCTTCAAGTTCGCGGGCAGCTCGTCGCCGTTGAGGTTGAGCCGCTGCAACATGATGGCGGTGTCGACGTCGGCGATGGACCAGGCGTCGAACAGCGTCGTGCGCTCCTGAATCAGCGGCGCCAGCACGTTGATGAGCCGCAGCGCCGCGGCCTTCGCCGCTTCACTCAACGGCGCCGTCGCGCGCGGGCCCCACACCGTCGAGGTCGGGCGCTCCTGACGCAGCGGCATGAGGTCGGTGCGGTACCAGCCCTGCAGCTCGCGGCACGTCGCGCGCTGGCTCAGGTCTTCGGGGTACAGCCGCGGGTGCTTCGGGAACGGGAAGTTCTCCGCGAGGTACTCGGCGATGGCGGTCGATTCAGCGAGCCAGAAGTCACCGCGCTGCAATGCGGGGATGCGCTGCGTGCGCGCGCCGAAGTCGGGGAGGAATGTCTCGCGCTTGTCGAGGTCGCGCGTGGCGAGGCGGTACGGGAGGCCCTTCTCTTCGAGCGCCGCGAACGCCGTCAGCGCCCACGGGCTCACGTACTTCGCGTCGACGTGCAGCGTGAGGTCGGTGCTCATGGTGTCCGCTCAGTAGACGGGCTTCGACGCTTCTTCGCAGGCGCTCTTGAGCTCGCCTTCGTTGCC
>CAYWON010000418.1:0-1901 GCA_964459885.1 uncultured Archangium sp. | reverse complement strand
TTTGTGCGCCTGCGAGCACCCGATGCTGCACATGCACAGTGGTGGTTCGACGACGCCGAGTTGGAAGCCGCGTTCACGCTCAAGACCCGCCTCGTCATCGTCAACACGCCGAACAACCCGACCGGCAAGCTCTTCACCCGCGACGAGCTGTTGCGCATCGGCGCGCTGACGAAGCAGCACGGCGCGGTGCTCTTGAGCGACGAGGTCTACGAGCACCTCGTGTTCGCCGGCGGCGAGCACGTCAGACCAGCGACGCTGCCGGGCTTCGATGACTTCACGCTGACCATCTCGAGCGGCGGCAAGACGTTCTCGTTCACCGGCTGGAAGATCGGCTGGCACCTCGGGCACCCGAAGCTGGTGGCCGCCGTGCAGAAGGCGCATCAGTGGATCACCTTCGCCAGTGCGTCGCCGTTTCAGCTCGCCATCGCGAAGGCCCTTGAGCTCCCCGATTCATACTTTCAGGGCTTCGTCGCCGACTACGCGAAGCGCCGCGACTTCCTCGCTGAGGCGCTCACCAGCGCCGGGTTCGAGGTGCTGCCGTGCGCGGGCACGTACTTCCTCATGGCGAAGACCGACCGCTTTCGCCGCGACGGTGAAGACGACGTCGCGTTCTGTCGGCGGCTGCTGCTGGAACACGGCGTCGCCGCCATTCCGCCGTCGGTCTTCTACAGCCCGGAGCACGCTTCACACGTGCACGGCCTCGCGCGCTTCGCGTTCTGCAAGACCGATGTGGTGTTGGCGGCGGCCGCGCAGCGTCTTGCGAAGCTCCGTTGAGTCGTGCCGCAGCGCGTCGGCGCGGTGACGGGGCCTCGCAGAGCCGCTGAACGACTCACGCGGCTGTAGTAGGCGGGCGGCATGCAGGCCCCTTTGTCTCCGTACAAGCCGAAGCACCACATTCGCATCGTCACCGCCGCGTCGCTGTTCGACGGCCACGACGCCGCCATCAACGTCATGCGCCGCATCATGCAGTCGTCGGGCGCCGAAGTGATTCACCTCGGGCACAACCGGTCGGTCGCCGAGATCGTGAACTGCGCGATCCAGGAAGACGTGCAGGGCATCGCCATCACGTCGTACCAGGGCGGTCACGTCGAGTACTTCAAGTACATGATCGACCTGCTCAAGCAGGCGAACGCGAACATCAAGGTGTTCGGCGGCGGCGGCGGCACGATCCTCCCGGCGGAGATCGAAGAGCTGCACCGCTACGGCGTGGCCCGCATCTATTCGCCCGACGACGGCCGCGCGATGGGCCTGCAGGGCATGATCGACGACCTGCTCAAGCAGTGTGACTTCGAGAAGCGCTCGCCAGAGTTCGACAAGCCGCTCGCCGCGCTCAAGACGCGCGCGGCCGACACCATCGGGTCGCTGATCACCATCGCCGAGAACTTCCCCGAGGCGGGCGACGGCCTGCGCGCGGCGCTCGCGAAGCTGAACACGCCGAAGCAGCCAGTGCTGGGCATCACCGGCACCGGCGGCGCTGGCAAGTCAAGCCTCGTTGACGAACTGGTGCGGCGCTTCCTCCACGACTTCAAGGACAAGACGCTGGCCGTCATCTCGGTCGACCCGTCGAAGCGCAAGACCGGCGGCGCGCTGCTGGGCGATCGCATTCGCATGAACGCCATCGACGACAAGCGCGTGTACATGCGCTCGTTGGCCACGCGGCAGTCGAACCTCGCGTTGAGCAAGCACGTGCGCGAGGCCATCGACGTGTGTCGCGCGGCCGGCTTCGATCTGGTCATCGTCGAGACCTCGGGCATCGGTCAGAGCGACACCGAGATCACTGAACATGCCGACGTGTCGCTCTACATCATGACCGCCGAGTACGGCGCGGCGACCCAGTTGGAGAAGATCGACATGCTCGACTTCGCCGACATCATCGCCATCAACAAGTTCGACAAGCGCGG
>CAYWON010000417.1:0-1906 GCA_964459885.1 uncultured Archangium sp. | reverse complement strand
CGCGCGAGCTCGTCGACATCGCCCGGATCTGTCGACAGGTCGACGGGCTGCCTCTCGCGCTCGAGCTGGCCGCGGCGTGGGTGCGGGCCGTACCGGTGGCGCGTATCGCGGCCGAGCTCGAGAGCGACCTAGATCTGCTCAGCTCGGACGTCGTGGATCTTCCTGAGCGGCACCGCAGCCTCACGACGCTGCTCGACCGCACCTGGACCGACCTCAGTGAAGCCAAGCGCTTCGCGTTGATGCGGCTCTCTGTGTTCCGTGGCGGGCTCAGTCTTGAGGCCGGTGAGAAGGTCACCGGGGTCGGGCTGCCGATCCTCCTGAGCCTGGTGAACCAGTCGCTGGTCAGTCGCAGCGCCTCTGGTCGCCTCGCCAGTCATCCGCTCGTCCTGCAGTACGCCTACCGCAGGCTCGGCTCCGACCCTGGCCAGCTCGCCGCCGCCCTGGATGCTCACGCCGAGCACTACCGCGCGCTGCTCGAGCGCTACGACCCCGGCCGGCAGGCCCAGCGTGTCCGCGACAGGCGCAGGCGCGAGGGAGCCGCCGGACCGCCCGGGTCCGGTGGCGACGAAGACGACACCGGGTTCACATGGCGCGAGCTCGAGCCTGACAACGCCAACCTTGAGCAGGCGTGGTTCAGGCTGCTCGCCACGGGTTGTCACGAGAGCATGGCCGGGGTGGCCGACAGCCTGATGGCATTCCACAACACCCTGGGCTTCTATCAACGTGGTACCGACATCGCCGAGCGGACAGTTGCGGGTCTCGACGACGCGAGCTCGCGCGGCTCGCGCGCACGCAGCGCGGTGAACCTGCGCTGCATCCTGGTGCTCGCCCTTGCCAACATGGCGCGGGAGCGTGGAGAGCTGCAAGACGCCATCCGACACGCCGAGGACGCCCTGCAGCTCGCGCGCGACAACGTCATGCCGGCTCAGGTGTCTCTGGCGCTGCGCTACCGCGGCGACGCCCAACAGATGCTCGGCCTGTACCAGGAGGCGCGCTCTTCGTACCAGGAGGCAATCGACCTGCTCGAGGGCCTCGACGACCTGCAGGGTCTGGCCAACACACTCAACTCGCTGTCGTCGATGCAGGCGGTGCGCGAGGAGTTCGCCGCCGCGGCGGCGGGGTTCGAGCGCTGCGTCGACCTGTTCGACGCTACTGGCGACGAGCTCTCGAAGGCCATCGCGCTCAACAACCTCGGCTACATCGCCGACGCGCAGGGCGACACAGAGACGGCCTCCAAGCAGTACGAGGAGAGCCTTGCCGCCTTCGAACGCATCCAGTTCACACGCGGTATCTCGGCTGTCAAGAACAACCTCGTCGTGCTTTACGGGATGCTCGGTCGCCTCGAAGAGGCCGAGCGCATGGGCCTGGAGTCGCTTGCCATGAAGGAGCGCAGCAACGACCGGCTCGGCATCATCATCACGCTGAAGAACCTTGCCGATATCAGGCTGCTCGAGAGCAGGCCGGCCGATGCTTTCGAGTTCCTGGATCCCGCTCTGACGACCGCCATCGAGATCGACGCCATGCCGCGGTTACTGCAGGTGCTGCCCACTTACGCGGAGGCGCTGCTGAAGACCTCGGAGGAGAGCGCGGCTCGGCGCGTGTTGCATGCTCTTCTCAGCCATTCGCTCGCGACGCCGAGCCAGAGGCGCAAGGCGCTCGAGCTCCTGCCGCCTTCGACGGAAGCCGAGCCAGGTAGCGACGACTCCCTGCTGGCCGGGCTGGTCGCAGAACTACCCTTCGCGCGCTGAAACGCCACCGCAACGCCTAGCAAACTAACTTGAGCGCGTGCCACGCGAGACCTACATCGGCGGCTACCTGCTGCGCCTGATCAGCGTCGACGGCAGGCCGCAAGTCGTCCTGCGAGACCTCGGTCGCAGCGAGGTCATCGAGTTCGAGACGTGGGTCG
>CAYWON010000416.1:0-1924 GCA_964459885.1 uncultured Archangium sp. | reverse complement strand
CCGAAGGCAGCGCCCCGAGGACGCAGCGCCCGTTGATCACGGTCAACGAGATGAGTCCGGGCAGCTCCGCCCACAGCGCTGACAAGTCACCCAGCTCGTTCGTCGGCTGAGCGTCGAACCGCAGCCGCTTCAAGGTCGCGCGCCGCGGCACCATCGCTGCGACGTCACTCGCCACAGCGTCCACCGCCACGGTCAGCGAGCGAAGCAGCAGAAAGAGTCGGTCTTGCAGAAACGCCGCAGACTCGGCGGAGGCGCAGCGCACTTCACTGACGAAGCCCCGCTCCCACCGCAGCTCGGCGTTGGCGGGCGTCCCGGCGCGAACTCGAAGCACCGCGCGCTGCGCTTCCACCACCGTCCAGTCAGAGTCGGCCCGCAGGGACTGATGGATGAGCTCACCGTGCGTGTCGCCCTGTTCGACGAGCGCGTCGGCGAGGGGCGCGTAGAGACCTTCGTTCTCCGGGTCGAGCACGAGGGCTCGCTCGAGCTGCTGAAGCACGGCGGACATGGCCACGATCTACTCGTGCCCCAACCTCGCGCTGCACCAGCGCGCGGGAAACACATTCCCATTCCCGAGAATGACGCTGCGCCCAAGATGGAGATGGCCTCAGCGGGAAGCGTGCGGTTCGATTCGCGGAACCATGAGCGTCGCCGCACACCTGACCAAGGCCGCCGAAGCCGTGAAGACCGACCGTGAGAAAGCCGCCGGCCACGTCGCGGCCGCGTGGCGTGAGCAGCCCGCACCGGAGCTGCTCGAGCTCGCGTGCGCCCTGTCCCCGCCGCCGTCACTCCTCGGCAAGAACGGCAAGGCCACCGTCGAGCTGTTGACCGCTGCCGGCCGCGGCAAGCCCGACCCGCGCACGTCACGCGCGCTCGAGACGCTGTTCCGCGACCTGCCCTTCACCGCCGACTCGTCGAAGCCGGTGTGGCGCGCCGCGTGCGACCTCGCCGGCAAGCTCGGTGACCCACGCTTCGTGCAGCTGGCCAGGGAGCTCCCGCCGACGTGGCGCGCGCGAGAAGCCATCGTCGCGTGGCTCGGCTCGCAGCTCACGAAGGCCGTGGCCGATCTCACCGACACGCCCGTGCCGACGCTCGACGCCGCAGCGAAGAAGCTCGTCGCGTCGATCACCGCCTCAGCCCCGGCGCCCAAGAAGAAGTCGGACGGCGAAGACGTCGAGGCGCTGTTCGCCACGGTCTACGCGAGCCCCGATGACAACGACGCGCGCCGCGTGTTGGCCGACGCGCTCCTGGAGCGCGGAGACGAGCGCGGCGAGCTCATCACGCTGCAGCTGCTGCCGAGCCTGACGCCGAAAGATGAGAAGCGCGTGAAGCAGCTGCTCAAGGCGAACGACGAGGCGTGGCTGGGCGGCCTCGAGCGATACCTGACGAAGCAGCGCACCTTCACGCGCGGCTTCGTCAGCGAGGCGAAGGTGATCTTCCGCACCATTCGCGACGCCGAGACCGCCGCGCCCTTGCCTGCGTGGGCCACCATCGAAGTGCTGACCTTCGGCGAAGGCACCAGCAGCGGCTCGCACGAGTGGGGCCAGACCTTGCCCGCCTCGTTGCCCGCACTCAGGGTCTTGAACGGGCTGCGCACCCGCGGCGTGCAGAACCTGCTCGACGCGAAGACGCCGTGGACGAAGCTCGAGACCATCGAGGGCTGGGCCGGCGATTTCCAGGTGTGGGAGCAGCTGACGAAGAGCGACCGCTTTCCCGCACTTCGCGCCGTGGCGTTGAGCGGCCTCGACCCGGCGCGGGTGCGTCGCGCGCCGCCGCCGGCCCACTGGACGCACCTCACGCTGCACGGCGGTGACACGCCCACCACGATGCTGGGCATCGCGCACGGGCTGAAGACGCGCGACATCACCATCCGCACCAGAGAAGCGCGCTGGTCCTTCACGCGAGACGCGAAAGGCGGCCTCACGCA
>CAYWON010000415.1:0-1932 GCA_964459885.1 uncultured Archangium sp. | reverse complement strand
GCCATGAGGTGCCGCGCACCGTAGCGGATTGTGCCCTGTCACGTTCGCGTCAGCGTTCAGCCCTTCGGCGCTTCTCGACGAGCAGCCGCCACGCGCCCTGCTTCTTGTTGTCAGCGGCCAGCACGGTGACCCACTCCGCGTCGTCGGCGTTCAGTCGCGCCGCGATGTACTCAAGGACGGCGTCGCGTGAGGTCGGGAGGTGACGCGTTGCATGCTGGCGGCGGAGCGCTTCGACGAAGGTGAGCAACGCGTCGTCAGAAGAGAAGTGCAGCTCGGCGTGTGCAGCGCGGGTGAAGGCGAACAGGCTGTCTCCCGGGCTGGGGTTCGGCGTCGCGCCGAGGTGCTCTACCCGGCAGTCGCCCGGCGCGAAGCTGCCTGTCGGCGGGCTGAGGTGAGACACCGAGTGCTCCGCGCGCGTCTGCAACGCGAGCCCTGGCAACCCCAAGTCGTCGCCGCGCAGCACGTAGACCGATGGTCGGTGGTCCAGCCCGCCGGTGGCGCGGTCTTGAAACTCGATCGCGGCGATGTCTGTCGCCTTCTCGAGCTCCCATGAAGTGCGGCGCCGCCCGAGCCTCACCACCCATTCCGCCACGGCTCACCTCACGTCAGCGAGTGCCTCGGTGGCTGCGGCACGCACGCCCGGGCTGGCGTCGTTGGTGCTGACGACATGCAGCGCTTCCCGCGCCCGCGTTGATTGCGTGAGGTGCGGCACGAGACCGTAGATGGCGCCTTCACGGACGACGGCGTGCGCGTGGGCGAGGAGCGGCACGAGGAACTCGGCCACCAGCGCGGCGTTGGGAATGCGGCCGGCGAGCTCTGCGGCGAACGTGAGGTGCTCGGGCGCGAGGCGCGACGAGGCGATGAGCCGCAGCAGGGTGCTCGGCTCGGTCTCGACCAACTGCTCAAACCAGCGCTCGCTGGGCGTGATGTCTTCGACGGGTGCCACCGCGTCTGCAGCTGGCGTCTCGAGCGGCGTGACGCGACGCAGGAAGGGTCGGTGCTGGCGCACCGTGCTGGTGCCCCAGGTGGTTGCAGTGGCTGTCATGAGGCCGCTCCCTTCTTGAAGCGATGGTGCTGCGCGTCGGGGACGATGGTGCGGAAGCGCTCGTTCACGTCGAGGTTGCAGGCTTCGAAGCGCTGCCTGAGCTCGGCTGAAGAGACGGCCTTCTTCAAGGCACGACGACACTCGAGCTTGAGCGCTCGTTGCGGCTGCGCGCCGGGTGTCGAGACAGAGTCCCACGCGATGTCCAGCGAGCCATCGGGCAGCGGCGTTGAGACGCGCATCAGCAGGCTGGGGAGCGAGGTCGTTTCGGCGAGCACCGGTGCCAGCATGGGCGCCATCGCCGCGAGATCTGCCGGGTCGCGGAAGTGTTGGTCTTGTTTGAACTGGTCGATCTTCGCGAGCTCGAGACCGACGATTGAAGGGGCGGCACCCACTGCGGCGGCGCAGAAGTCGCTGAAGCGCGTGAAGTGGCCGAGGAAGCGCGACAGCAGGCCGGGCTCACCATCGCTGGCGCTGAAGCGCGGGTAGCCAGCGCCGCGCATGCGCCAGTTCAAATAGAAGCGGTCCTGCTGCACCTGAATGATGAAGACGTCGTCGCGCGAGATGAACCAGGTGCGCACGGGGCCGATGTCCTGGGTGAGACTGAATTCCCACGCGTCCGGCGCGGCCTGCATCAGCGGAGCTTTCAACTCGCGGCGCGGAAACTCGTCACGAATCGACGCCCAGTAGCCGCCGAGCAGCACCGGGTCGAGCTCAGGCATGGGTGTGAAGAAGACGCCGCAGACCACTTCGGTGATGGGTGGCGCGTCGAGCCTGGGCAGGCGAGGCCGCATGCGCGTCACCATAGGCGTATCGATCTGCGGGTCAAGCGCGGGTCAGCGGAAGACCTCGGCGAAGAGCGTGTCCATCAGGGCGTAGGCGCGCGTGGC
>CAYWON010000414.1:0-1943 GCA_964459885.1 uncultured Archangium sp. | reverse complement strand
CCGAGGGCGCGCAGCTTCGCGCTGATGGACTGACCGACAGAGCCGGTGCCGAGCACTGCGATGCGCATGGAGTTCTCCGGTGTGGGTTCAGCCGAGGATCTCGACCTCAGCCAACAGCCGCTGCTTGAGCTTGTCGTCGGCCACCTCGGCCAACTCCTTCAGCGTGGCGCGCAGCCGCGTGCGCTCGGCCTCGAGCTCGGCGACGCGATCCTCGAGGTCGCGCGTGGCGTCTTCAATCTTCAGCTCGACGACGTTCTGAAAGAGGTCCAACTCGGTGCGCGTCTGGAACGCCGCGCTCTCGCTCTTGCGCAGCGTCTTCTCGAGCGAACGCAGCGTGGCCGACAGCGCCTCACGCTCGGCCAGCGTGCGACGGTGCGCGATGGCGTGCTTCACGCGCTCCACCACCAACATGATGCTCTCGAAGGGCTTGAGCAGGTAATCGTCGGCGCCGAGCCGCAGCGCTTCCAGCACCGAATCGGTGTTGACGAAACCCGTGATGACCACGCGCGCGCAGTCAGGCTGCTTCTCGTTCACGTAGCGCAGCAGGTCGAGGCCGCTCTTGCCGGGCAGGTTCTTGTCGGTGACGACCGCCGCGAAGGGTTGATCTTCGAGCAACAGAATCGCGTCTTCCGCGGTCAGCGCCGTGCGCGTCGGAATGCCCGCCTTCTTGAAGCCCATCACCAGCACGTTGACGATGGTCTGCTCATCGTCCACGACCAGCACGGTGTCGGGCGGTGTGGGCTTCGGCGCATCAGCCATGCCCTGAGTTTCGGCTGCGTGACCCGACGGCGCAAACACTACATTCCGCGCTCCATGCACACACTGCTGCGAAGCGCGCTCGTCGTCCTCGCTGTGTCCTCGTGGTCCTGCGGCTCGAAATCGACAGACGTCCCCGACGCGGGTGCCGACGTCGATTCGGGCGTCGTCGATGCGGGCGTCGATGCGGGCCAGACAGAAGCGACGAGCTCCATCGATGCGACTGGTGGCGCCGTGACGCTCGGCGCGCTGCACGTCGTGGTGCCGGCGGGTGCGCTGGGCGCTGCGACGACGTTGACGGTGCGCCAGACGACCGACGTGCCTCAGGTCGCCGACGTCACGGCGCTCTCTCCCGTGTTCGAGTTCGGCCCGAACGGCACGCAGTTCACCGGCGACATCTCGGTGGCCTTCGACGTCACCCCCGCACAAAGCGGCGAGGTGCAGCTCGTGTACTGGACCAACGCGGCCGGCGACTTCGAGCCGCTGCCGTCGTGGTGGTCAACGGAAGGGCGCGTGTTCGCGCGGCCCACGCACTTCAGCCGCGGCTTCGTCGGCAAGCCGATTCGTGCGCCGCTGTCGCTGAGCTGCGGCGCGCACCTCTGTGTGCCCGTCTCGCCGCGACAGACGCTCGACAACGGCGCGAGCCCGGTGTTCGCCGCCACTGAGTTCACCGCGCGCATGGACACGGAGGTCACGACCGGCCCGCGGAAGTTGGAGGTGCGCGACACGCCGGTGCGGCCTGCTGACGTCGACGCCGGTTCGTACGGCGCCGTCTTCGACCTGAAGATGCAGCCGTTCATGGCTGGCGAGACCGTCGAGCTCTGCGTGCGCGTACCGACGGACACCGACGCGGGCGGCGCGTGCCTCGCGTACTTCGACGACGGCAACGGCAAGTGGAAGTGCCAGGACGAGTGCCTCAAGGGCGCGAGCGACGGCGGCAGCTTTCTGTGTGGCAAGACGGACCACTTCACGAGCTTCGCAGTGTTGCTGGGCGGCTCGGGTTCCTCGTCCACGCAGTGTCGCTGAGCGCTACTCGGCGCCCGCAGCAATCCACGCGCGCACGAGGTCGAGCTCTGTGTCGGTGAGCGATGCGGTGGGCGGCATGCGGCCACCGCAGCGCCCGCTGGTGCAGGCGTGCAGCGTGGCGTGCGTGCCCGCAACCTTGTGCCAGAGGTAGCTCTGCTCCG
>CAYWON010000413.1:767-1971 GCA_964459885.1 uncultured Archangium sp. | reverse complement strand
GCTGGCCCGGCGCCTTCGAGTTCTGCGCCTCCTGCACCAGCTTGACGATCTGCGCCAGCGCGGTGTCGGCGCCGACCTTGGTGGCCTGGTAGCGGAAGCTGCCGCTCTTGTTGATGGTCGCGCCGATCACCGCGTTGCCGACCACCTTCTTGACCGGCATCGATTCACCGGTGAGCATCGATTCATCCACCTGTGACGCGCCGTCGATGATCTTTCCGTCCACCGGAATCTTGTCGCCCGGCTTGATGACCACCGTCTCGCCGACCAGCACCTCGGAGGTAGGGACCTTGATCTCGACGCCGTTGCGCAGCACGGTGGCCATCGGCGGCGCCAGATCCATCAGCGCGCGAATTGCGTCGGACGCGCCCGCACGTGCGCGCATCTCCAGCCAATGGCCGAGCAGGATGAACACCAGCAGGACGGCGGCCGCCTCGTAGAAGACCTCGCCTTCGTAGAAGAAGGTCGCGCCGATGCTGAACACGTACCCGGTGCCGACCGACAGCGCCACCAGCGTCGCCATGTTGGCCACCTTGTTGCGTGCGGCGCGCCAGGCGGCGATGAAGAACGGCCAGCCCGGGTAAGCGATGGCGCCGGTCGCGACGATGAACAGGAACAGGTTGCGTTCCATCCCGAACGGCGTCGCGAAGTCGCCGAACATCTTGCCCATCGGCGAGTAAAGGAACACCGGAATCGAGAACAGCAGCGCGACCAGGAAGCGGTTGCGCATGTCGTTGGCCATGTCCTGCATCGACATGCCGGGCGCGTGGCCCATGTCGTGCATCATGTCGCTCATCTGGTGCGCGGCTTCCCCGCTGTGGCCCGCGTGCCCCGCATGCGGCGCGGCAGGCGGAGCCTTCGTGGTGAGCGGGGTCGAGGAAGGGGCCGACGCGGCGCCATGCGCCGCGTGACCACGAGCGGCATGCCCGGCATGGGCGTCATGCGTGACCTGGGCTTCATGCCCGGCGTGAACGGCATGCCCCTGCGGCGGGCAGACGTGTGCGGGCAGCATCTCGCCGCGGCAGTGGTAGCCGCAGTCGATGATGCGCTGGCGAATGTCCTGCAGCGAGCTCTTTGTCTCGTCGTAGTGGACGGTGGCGCTGCCGGCGACGTAGTTGACGTCGACATGGTGAACGCCCGGCAGCGCCGCGATCTCGCGCTGCACGCCCACGGCGCTCAGGCTGGAGACCAGTTCGCCGACTTCTAC
>CAYWON010000413.1:0-757 GCA_964459885.1 uncultured Archangium sp. | reverse complement strand
AGGATCCTTTGGACGGGATGTCAGCGGGCCAGGCGGCCGGCCTCGAGGCAATCGGCAGAGAACTCGAACACGATGTCCGGGTCGGGACGCACCAGCTTGTCCTTCCGGCCGGCGTAGTGCAGCCGGGAAAGGATGTCGCGCATCAGGTTCAGACGGGCCAGACGCTTGTTGTCCGCGCGCACGACTCGCCACGGCGCTGTCGCCGTGTGCGTTCGCGTCAGCATGGCGTCGCGTGCGGTGGAGTACGCCTTCCAATGCCTGACCGCGACCGCGTCGACCGGACTCGACTTCCACTGCTTGAGCGGGTCGCGGCGACGTTCGTCGAGGCGCTGGGTCTGTTCGTCCTTGCTGATGTCGAGGTAGTACTTCAGCAGCTTGATGCCCGAGCCGACCAGCATCTCCTCGAACTTCGGCACCGACTGCATGAATTCTTCGTGCTGCTCCTTGGTGCAGAAGCCCATGACGTGCTCGACGCCGGCGCGGTTGTACCAACTGCGGTTGAACAGCACGAGTTCTTCGGCCACGGGCAGGTGCGGCACGTAGCGCTGGAAGTACCAGCCGCTGCGTTCGCGATCGGATGGTTTGCCCAGCGCTACGACACGCGTCTCGCGCGGGCTGAGGTACTCGACGATGCGCTTGATGCTGCCGTCCTTGCCGGCGGCGTCGCGGCCTTCGAGCACCACCAGGATGCGGTCCTGGCAACGGATGAAGTGGCGCTGCAGCTTCACCAGCTCGACCTGCAGCACATGCAGCTGTG
>CAYWON010000412.1:0-1985 GCA_964459885.1 uncultured Archangium sp. | reverse complement strand
GCTACGCGGCGCGCGCCGCGAGTCCCTCTGCACGGCGTTTCTCAGCAACCTGCTAAAGCTCCGAGGGGCAAAAAATTGCCCCGCTACACCCCTGTGCGACCCTGTGACGCATGACTGACCGCCGCGTCGCCGAGCGTCGTACCCGTCCCCTCGTTGCCGAGGCGCTGACGCGCAAGAAAGAGCGGCGCGGCGACGAGCGGCGCGATTCTCCGCGGCGGGAAATCGCCCTCGACGTGCGCGAGCCGGGTCAGAAGACGCGGTCGTGCCTGGGTGACCTGTCCATCTCGGGCGCGTCGTTCGTGACGTCGTGCCCGCCAGCCGGCGACGCGGTCGAGCTGATGTTCTCGGTGCCGACCTACTCGGGGCCCATCGTGGCGAGCGCGGTCATCGTGGCGCGCCGCGGGGCCGAGAAGGGCACGCAGGTGAGCGTGGTGTTCACCGACATCGACGTCGAAGCCGAGCTGGCCATCGCGCAGTGGTTCGACGACACGCGGACGCCGACGGTGCACTGACGCCCGGAGCCTGTTACTCGCCACCGCGTCATGGCTCTGGGGAAGCCGGGGTGGCTCGAGCAGCTGATCCGGTCAGTCGTTTCTACACACAAACTGAACGAGGCCTCGGCGTCGTACGTCGCGGCGAAGGTGTTGCCTGCGGGGCGCGGTCGCGCGCGCCGGTACCTGCGCGGCATGCTGCGCGAGTCGGGCCTGCTGTTCGGCACGCCAGAGACCGACGGCGGCGTGCAGCCCGGCCTGGGGCCTGAGGAGCAGCTGTTCCTCGCGGTGCTGCGGGTGTTCGTGCAGCTGGCCCTCGACGTCGCCGCGCTGGCCGACGCCGCGCCGGGGCCCAGGCCCGAGCAGGTGCTGGTCTTGTTCGCGGCGCTCAGCGACCGGCTCGACACCGCCGATGATCTGCACAAGCGCATCGAGCGCGCGGCGAAGAGCTGGCCGATTCCGCAGAAGCTGTGGCGCGAGGTGGAAGAGGCGATGGCGGAGCGCGCGCTCTCGCTGGCGGCGGACCCGTACTACGGGCTCGTGCTGCACAACGGCGCTGTGTACGCCGACGCGCACCTCTTTGGTCGGGTGGCCATCGCGTACTTCGCGAAGAGCCGGTTTCCTCGCGATGAGGTCGAGCGCCGGTTGCTGTTCGCGGCCGAGCAGAAGGCGAGGTTGGTCGAGGTGCTGGTGGGTCTGGTGTCGTCAGAGCGCAAGCCGGGCTTCCCGTCGCGGCGGGCGATCTTGCGGCAGATCGACGACCTGAAGTTGCCCGAGCCGCTCGCTGACAAGACGGCCGAGTTCGCGCGGAAGGCGTTCGACAAGCCGGTGTCGATGAAGCGGCTGACGCAGGGTGTGCGCAGCCGCGACATGAAGCGCTTCATCCTTGAGCAGACGGTCCTGGCGTCGCTGGTCGACGGCAGCCGGAGCGACCGTGAGGTGGAATGGACGCGCGAGCTGGGAAAGCAGCTGGGCTTCACGCCGGAGCAGCTCCGCACGACCGAATTGGAGATGGCGGCGTTCTACGCAAAGCACCGCCGGGTGGTGGACGTGTTCAGCCTGGCGCACGGCGCCGAGGTGATGGGCGAGGAGTGGGTCGACGAGTTCTCGGTGACGATGAAGAAGAACTACCGGGCGCTGCTGAAGGAGGTGCGCGAGACGGGCGAGCTGTCGGTGCTGCTGGCGCGGGCGGCGCGGGGGCAGAAGCTGACGGCGAAAGAGAAGAAGGCGATGCGCGAGCAGCTCATCGACGTGGCGAAGGCGGTGCCGGCGCTGGCCATCTTCGCGGCGCCGGGTGGGGTGCTGCTGCTCATCGCGCTGGCGAAGGTGCTGCCGTTCGACCTGATGCCGAGCGCCTTTCGCGACGACCCCGAGTCAGGCGGCGAATGATCCGCCGTCGGTTTTGTCGCGTTGACATGGTGTGGGCCGCACGGTAGTTGGCCCGCCATCACCGGGGAGTGGCTCAGCCTGGTAGAGCACTTGGTTCGGGACCAA
>CAYWON010000411.1:0-1992 GCA_964459885.1 uncultured Archangium sp. | reverse complement strand
GCGATCGGTACAACTTCAGGTGTTCTTCCAACACCGCGACATCACTGAAGTTCTCGCGCGCAAACACACTCGCTACCGAGCCCAGACGCCGTCGTTCGTCAGGGTTCTCCAACAGCCCGACCAACGCGTCGGCGAGCGCGGCGGCGTCGCGCACCTTCACGAGCCGGCCGATCTGCCCGTTGGCGACGGCGTCGCGGCAGCCAGGCACATCGGTGGTGACGATGGCGCGACCACTGGCCGCGGCTTCCAGCAGCGCCTTGGGCATGCCCTCGCGGTACGACGGGAGGCAGACGATGTTCGCCTGCTGCAGCACTGCGGGCATGTCAGCGCGATGGCCCCACGTTTCGACGACACCGTCGCGCAGCCAGGCGTCGACCTCTGCGCTCGGCACGCTGGCGGGGTTGCCCGCGTCGTAGCCGCCCACGAGCGCGAACCGCGCTTTCACGCCACGCGCCGCCACGAGCCGCGCGGCCTCGGCGAACTCGCGCGTGCCCTTGTCGATGAGCAACCGCGCGGGAAAGACGACGAGCGGAGGCTGCGTCGTCGGCTCGGGCGTGACCGGGAAATCGCCCAGCGCCACGCCGCTGCCGCGGATCTTCACGACCCGCGCACCGTCGAGCACGCCCAACTCACGCAGCGCCCGTTCGTCGTCGTCGTTCTGCAACACCACCGCAGAGCCGCGCGCCGTCAGCGCGAAGCGGTAACCCGCCTGCACCGCGCGCCGTCGCGCCGTCGCCACCAACCCGCGCGAGAGGAACACGTAGCCCAGCCCTGACACGGCGTTCACCACCGCGCGCACGCCGGTCGTCCGCGCGGCGATGGAGCCGTACAGCATCGCCTTCACCGTCACGTGGTGCGCGAGGTCGGGCTTCAGCTTCGCGTAGAGCGCCACGAGGTGCGCGAGCGCGGCCGCTTCCTGGTGCGGCCGCTGCCCGGTGCGCTGGAGCCGCCACTCAAAGGTCTCGCAGCCCTCCGCGCGCAGCCGACGGTGCCCCTCGCCGGCGGGCGCGATGACGCTGACGCGGTAGCCCGCTTGCAGCGCGCCACGCACCAGCACCAGCCGGTGCGAGACGAGGAAGTCGGGGTTGTTCACCACATAGACGAGGTGCATCGCGTGCGCGGTGGTCTACCGCAGTCGTGGTACGAGCGCGCACGACACATGCGGCTCCTTTTCCTGGGCGTTCACGGGCGCGACCGATCCCCCAGCCAGCGCTACCGCTTCGAGGCCTTCGAGCCACACCTGCGCGCGGCCGGCGTCGAGGTCGACTACGCGGGCGCGCTCACGCCCACCGAAGCGCGCGAGTTCTACGGGCCGGTGTCGGCCTTCACCAAGGGCCGCATCGCCCTCAAGGCGCTCGCCCGTCGCGCCGTCAGCCTCTCGCGTCGCGCCGACGTCGTCTTCGTGCAGCGCGAGGCCTTCTTCCTCTTCAACGAGTGGAGCGAGTACCTCGCGCACCTCCGCGCGCCGGTGGTCTTCGATTTCGACGACGCCATCTGGATCCACGCGGTGTCGGACGCCAACCGACGCTTCGCGTGGCTCAAGAACGTCGACAAGATCCCCCGCATCGCGCGCCTCGCGCACACCGTCATCGCCGGCAACGACTACCTCGCTGACTGGGCGCGCGCGCATTCGAACCACGTGCACGTCGTGCCCACCTGCGTCGACACCGACCGCTTCGCTCCCGGAGCGCGGCGCGACGACGGGCCGGTCGTCATCGGCTGGTCTGGCAGCCCTTCGACCGTCGCGCATCTGCGGCCGCTGTTGCCGGTGCTCGAGAAGCTGGTGGCCCGCTTCGGCGACCGCGTGAAGCTGCGCGTGATGGGCGACCCCAACTTCACGCACGCGCCCATCAACCTGCGCGGCGAAGCGTGGACGCCGGACGCCGAGCTGTCGTTGCTGCGTGAGATGCACATCGGCCTGATGCCGCTGCCCGACGACGAGTGGACCCGCGGCAAGTGTGGCCTCAAGGGCCTGGTGTCGATGTCGATGGG
>CAYWON010000410.1:0-1993 GCA_964459885.1 uncultured Archangium sp. | reverse complement strand
GCGCACGTGGCCATGACACCAAGGGGTATCCGAGTGCGCAACCAGAACGCCGCGCCGCCGAGGCGAGCCTCGAGCGCAACGAGCGCCTCTCGCAGAACCTCCAGCCACCGCGCAAGCGCCGCACACAGTCAGCCGTCTTTCAGGCAGCCGAGAAGTCGGGACCGCGTCGCGGCTCGTCAGAAGCGAGTCGCTCTGGTCGGAAGACCACCGCGCACCTTCAGCGGTCAGAAGCCCGCCGAGCACAGCGAGAAGCCTGCAGCCCACCGTCCGAAGCCTGTCGCGCACCGCACGAAGCCTGTCGCGCATCGTACGAAGCGCGTCGCGCACCGTACGAAGCGCGTCGCGCACCGTACGAAGCGTGTCGCGCACCGTACGAAGCCTGTCGCGCACCGTACGAAGCGCGTCGCGCACCGTACGAAGCCTGTCGCACACCGTACGAAGCCTGTCGCACACCGTCCAAATGAAGGGCGCAGCGGTGGAGTGCGCACGCGCACCCACCTCTCATCACACCCGCTTCACCGAAAAGCCGACGCGCGCCCCGCCGCCGTCGCGCGACTGCGCCCAGACGCCGCCGCCGTGCGCGACGACGATACGCTTCACCAGCGCCAGGCCCAGACCGAGGCCGTCGGCGCCTTCGCCGTTCTGGCCGCGGTTGAACTTCTCGAACAACGCGGCGCCGTCGCCGCTGATGCCGGGGCCGCGGTCCAACACCTCGAAGCGCACCTCATCGGCCGCCACCGTCACCTCAAGCTGCTCGGCGCCGTTCGCGTGCTTGCGCGCGTTGTCGAGGAGGTTGGCCAGCGCACGCGCGAGCAACGTCGGGTCGCCCGACAACGAATCGCCCTCGCCGTTCACCGCCAGCACCGTCGGCTGCAGCCCGGCCCGCTCGACCGCGCGCGCCGCGAGGTCTCGCACTGACAAAGCCCGCTTCGTCAGCTGTCCGAACTCGAGGCGCGAGCTGGCGAGCAGCTCACCGGCGAGCGTGTCGAGCTCCACGACCTCACGGTCCAGCTCGTCGAACGTGCGCGGCGTGGCGCCGGTGTCGCGGGCGATCTCCGAGATGATGCGCAGACGCGCCAGCGGCGTGCGCAGCTCGTGCGACACCGTGGCCAGCAGCTCTCGTTGATCCGCCATCTGCTTCTCGATGCGCGCGGCCATCTCGTTCACCGCTTCTGAGACGACGCCGATCTCATCGGGCTCGTGACTCGCGCGCACCGCCCGGGCCTTCAAGTCGCCCTGCCCGATGCGGCGCACCACGTCGGTCAGCTCATCGAGCGGGCTCGCCAGCCGACGCGCCACCTTGCCCGACAGCTTCCACATCGCCAGCAACAGCACCGCGCACGCCAGCGCCCAGCGCAGCCCGTTGTTGTGGTTGTGCATCAGGCACAGGCGCACCGCGCCCACGCGCGTCGGCCCGTCGAACACCGGCGCCTCCAACATCGCGCGGCGGCACTGCGCGCCGGTTGAGAAGAAGCGCTGACCGGAGCTGTCGTACAGGTCGATGTTCGCGCCGAGATCCGCCGCGGCTTCTCGTGCGTAGCGCTCGCGCGCGACGGGGTCCTTCCAGCTCATGGCAAACTGCTTGCCGACCCAGCCCTGCGTGCCTTCCCACGTGCGCGCCCACTCGGGCTCCTGCACGCGCGCCACGAGGATCATCGCCAGCGACACCACGAGGCCGGTGATGAACACCCCGCCCAGGAACCACACGAACAACCGCCGACGCAGCTTCGTGCGCACGAACGAGCCGATGGGCCCCATGCGCCGGTGTCGATGGCCGTGTTCGTGATGCCGGTACATCGCGTCAGTCCTTGGTCAGCACGTAGCCGACGCCGCGCACCGTCTTGATCAACTTCGGCGGGTCGTCGCCCAGCTTCTGCCGCAGGTGGCTGATGTGCACGTCGACCGTGCGCTCGCCGACCACCACGTCGCTGCGGCCGGCTTCAGACAGCAGCGCGTCGCGCGGCACCACGCGGCCGGCCCGGCGCACCAGCGC
>CAYWON010000409.1:0-2008 GCA_964459885.1 uncultured Archangium sp. | reverse complement strand
AGCAGCCTGCGAGATGACCTCGGTCGCAAGGCGCGCATCTACGCCCGCGCCGGCATCCCCGAGTACTGGGTCATCGACGTGAAAGCGCGCGAGCTGCACGTACACCGCGAGCCCACGTCTGACGGTTATCGCCAGGTCAGCCGCACCACGGCGCTCTCTTCGGTGACGTCGACCGCCGTGCCCGGCCTCGCGCTGGACCTCACGAACATCTTCGTGAAGCGCTGAGCTTCGTGCGATTTTGCGCGGGCTTTGAGCACCGCGCCTCTCGCTGCCCTCCTGCCGAAACCCGGCGAACCGAAACTCACGCCCGACGCCGTGCTGGACCGCTTCGTCCAGTACGCGACGTCGACCGGCCTCGCGCTCTACCCGGCCCAGGAAGAAGCAGTGCTGGAGCTGCTCGGCGGCAAGCACGTGGTGCTCGCCACGCCCACCGGCTCGGGCAAGTCGATGGTGGCGCTGGCCTTCCACTTCCAGGCGATGGCCGAGGGCAAGACGAGCTTCTACACGTGCCCCATCAAGGCGCTGGTGAACGAGAAGTTCTTCGCGCTGTGTGACGCGTTCGGCCCGGAGAACGTCGGCATGATGACCGGCGACGCGGCCATCAACCGCAAAGCGCCCATCATCTGCTGCACCGCCGAGATCCTCTCGTCGCTCGCCATTCGGGAGCAGCGCCTCTTCGCCGAGTGCGTGGTGATGGACGAGTTCCACTACTACGGCGACAAAGAGCGCGGCGTGGCCTGGCAGGTGCCGCTGCTGGCGATGCCCGAGACGCAGTTCCTCTTGATGTCGGCGACGCTCGGCGACACCTCGGCCATCAGCAAGAGCCTGACGGACATCACGAAGCGCGAGGTCGCCGAAGTGCGCTCCGCGCAGCGCCCGGTGCCCCTGGAGTTCTCGTACGCCGAGTCGCCGCTGCACGAGACGGTGCAAGACCTGCTGCACGCGAACAAGGCGCCCATCTACCTCGTCAACTTCTCGCAGCGCGCGGCGGCTGAGCAGGCGCAGAACCTGATGTCCATCGACGTCTCGTCGAAGGAAGACAAGGCGAAGCTGAAAGAGGCGCTCGCGGGCTTCCGCTTCGACACGCCGTTCGGCAAGGAGCTCAAGCGCTTCCTGCTTCACGGGCTCGGGCTGCACCACGCGGGGCTGCTGCCCAAGTACCGCCGCCTCGTCGAGCGGCTCGCGCAGCAGGGCTTGCTGAAGGTGGTGAGCGGCACCGACACGCTGGGCGTGGGCGTGAACATCCCCATTCGCACCGTGCTCTTCACGCAGCTGTGCAAGTTCGACGGCGAGAAGACCGTCATTCTGCCGGTGCGCGACTTCCATCAGATCGCCGGGCGCGCGGGCCGCAAGGGCTTCGACGACGTCGGCTACGTGGTGGCGCAGGCGCCCGCGCACGTCATCGAGAACGCGCGGCTCGCGCAGAAGAAGGCCGAAGGAAAGAAGAACGTCACCATGCAGAAGGCCCCGACCAAGGGCTACGTGCACTGGGACGCCGCGACCTTCGAGAAGCTGCGCGCCCAGCAGCCCGAGAAGCTCGAGTCACGCTTCTCGGTCACGCACGGCCTCATCATCTCGCTGCTGCAGGCCTACGAAGACAGCGCCGCGCACGGCTACCAACGGCTGGTGGAGCTGATCGCCCTCTCGCACACCTACGATCTCAACAAGGTCCGGCTGCGCAAGCACGCGCGCACGCTGCTGCGCTCGCTCGTCGACGCGGGCATCGTGACCATCGAGAAGACGCAGCGCGGGTTTCCGAAGCGGCCGCGCGTGTTGCCGGGCCTGCAGCGCGACTTTTCGCTCAACCACACGCTCTCGCTGTACCTGCTCGAGGTCTTGCTGAAGCTCGACCCACAGAGCGAGACGTACGCGGTCGACGTGGTCTCGTGCGTCGAGTCCATCCTCGAGAGCCCCGACTCGGTGCTGTACGCGCAGCTCGATCGCGCCAAGGGCCGGAAGATCAACGAGCTCAAGGCGCAGGGCATGGAATACGACCAGCGCATGGAGG
>CAYWON010000408.1:0-2012 GCA_964459885.1 uncultured Archangium sp. | reverse complement strand
TTGAACTGGCGGCGGCGCTGCGGTGCCCCACACCACCGCGCCGACAATCGCCGTGACAGCGCCGACACCGGCGCCGATGAAACCAACAGTACAGAGCGTGCGACCGAGGAACGCGTTGCCTTCCTGACCCGCCACAATCTCACCGTCCATCGTGCGATCGACACCACCGCCGATGCCCGCACCGACGCTGGCCAGCACGCCGCCCACCACGCCCACGCCCAGGCCCGCGTACAACAACCCCTTCCCCGCATTCCGCTGCCCTTCCCCCACGTCCACCGGCGGCGGCAACGGAGGCGGCACTTCCTTCACCACTTCCTTCGGCGTCACCTTCTCCACCGGCGGCGTCTCCTTCGGCGCCACCTCCACCGGCCTCACCGCAGGCAATTCCTTCACCTTCAACACATCAAACAACGCCACCAACGCGTTCTTCGCGATGTCTTTGAATGGGTCCTTCCCACGCTTCAACTGCACCGTCTGCGTCGCCGCGGCCACCTTGCCGTCGTCTCGCACCACGCGCCCCGTCACCACCACCATCCCCTCCAGCGTGTAGTCCACGCTCACGTACATCGCGTACAGCGCTCCGCTCAGCGTCGCCAGCTTCTGCAGACACGCGTCTTCGACCTCACAGTCCGTCCGATTCAGCTCCTTCAATGCCAAATCTGACTTCGTGAAGTCCGGCTGCACGGCCCCGTTCTGCGACAGCAGCCTCGGCACCTGTCTCGTCAGCGCTTCTTTGTCTTCTTTCCCGAAGCCCCCCGGCACCCGCTTGATTCCCAGCGGGAACGGCATGACCACCGGCGACGTCTGCGCCCACGCGCCGTCCGCCGCCACGCACAGCAACACCAGAAAAATCCGCCTCATCGAGATGGCCGACATGAAGCGCCGTTCTACCAAGGCCGCGCAACCTGTCGAACTGCTGTCACGCCTTCGACGGCTTCCGCACGAAGGCGTCCACGAACAGCAACGCGACACCCGTCACCAACGCCGCGTCAGCGAGGTTGAAGGCTGGCCCCAGGCGCTCGCCCCAGTGCACGTCGATGAAGTCGATGACGAAGCCCCGCGTGACGCGGTCGACCACGTTGCCCAGCGCCCCGCCCAGCACCAGCGGCAAGCCCACCCGCGCCAGCCGTTCGTCGCGCGCGCCGCGCAGCTGCCCCCAGTAATACAGCGCCAACAAGACGGCCCCGATGGACACGAGGTGAAACAGCGGCGCCCGGTACTGCTCGGGCACGTTGCTGAACGAGCCGAAGGCCGCGCCCTTGTTCTCGACGTAGCCCAGCGCCACCACGTCACCCGAGAAGACGATGCGGTCGTTGGGGCGGAAGTGCAGCCCATCGAAGCCCGCCGGCGGAGGCGCGCCGTAGAAGACCCGCAGCGCAGACACGTCGCCGTCGAGCGCCGTCGTCAGCCGACCCAGCGCCCACAGCTTGGTGAGTTGATCTCCCAGCAGCACCGCCAGCGCCGCGACGAGGAGCACCCTGTACCGCTTCCACATGGCGGCGCTCACACCACGCGCACTGCGCATTTGGAAGCGCGCACCGATTCGCTGATAGTGCCGGCCCGATGAAACACGCCCTTGCCCTCGCCGCCGTGCTCGCGCTCTCCACCTTCTCGTCGTGTTCGCCGCCGGCCAAGCGCTGCGATGCCAGCAACTGCACCGGCTGCTGCGACGCCGAAGGTGAATGCACGTCCGGCAACTCGAACCTCAGCTGCGGCGTCTCGGGCGCGATGTGCATGGGCTGCAACGCGGGCTTCTCGTGCTTGAGCGGCCTCTGCATCGTCAACACCACGTCTGGTGGTGGCGTCGGCACGACCGGTGGCGGCACTGCGACGGGCGGTGGCTCGGCGACAGGCGGTGGCTCGGCGACCGGCGGCGGTGACGGCTCGACGGGCGGCGGCTCCGCGACCGGTGGCGGCGACGGCTCGACGGGTGGTGGCAGCGCGACGGGCGGCGGTTCCGGCGTCACGGGCGGCGGCACCGGCGTCACGGGCGGCGGCACCGGCGTCACGGG
>CAYWON010000407.1:0-2044 GCA_964459885.1 uncultured Archangium sp. | reverse complement strand
AGGGTGTCGACGAGCTGCCGGGCCATGACTTCGTGGTCTTCAGTCGCCTCGCCGACGCGCTGCCCCAGGGCATCAACCTGAAGGCCCAGACCGACGACGTCTTCTTCTGTGCGCAGGCCGTGCGCGCGGGGCTCGGCATCGGCGCCATGCCGTCGTTCCTGACGCGCGGCGACGTCGAAAGCGGGGCAGTTGTCCCCGTCGTTCCGAAATGGACACGTGAAGCCGGCTCGCTGTGGTTCGTGCACCCGCGCGCGTCGCACGTGCCGAGAAAAGTGACGGCGTTCCGTGACTTTCTGTTGGAGCACCTCCGTCATCACCCGCTGTGCCCCGACGCCACGAAGCCGTGAAACCACTGCAGACGGTGGTGCGTATGGGTACGGTCGAAACGCTGGCACCCCATTTCGGGGCAGCGACAACACCCGGAGACACACAATGAACAAGAAGCTCATCGGCGCGGTTCTCGGTTCGCTCGTCATCGCTGCTCCCGCCATCGCCGCCGACAAGCCGGCCGACGCGAAGAAGGCCGACGCCAAGAAGGCTGACTCGAAGGGCGGCGAGAAGTCGTGTGGCGCCGACGGCAAGAGCTGCTCGGGCAAGAAGGAAGAGGCCAAGGGCGGCGAGAAGTCGTGCGGCGCCGACGGCAAGAGCTGCTCGGGCAAGGGCGGCGGCGAGAAGTCGTGCGGCAAGAAGTGAGCTGACGACGACGTGAGTTCCCGAAGCGCCCGCACCTCACATGCGGGCGCTTTCGTCTTTCTTCGGAGGCGCATGGCCAGCATCGAAGGCATCGGCGTCGGGTTGCGCTCGTCGTACGCGGCGGAGCTGCTCACCACGTCGCGCCGCGTCGACTGGCTGGAGCTCGTCCCCGAGAACTGGATGTTCTACGGCGGCAAGCGTCGCCGGCTGCTGCACCAACTGCGCGAGCGCTACGCGATGGCGCCGCACTCGGTCAGCCTCGACATCGGCGGGCTGTCACCGCTCGACGCGCGCTTCATCGACGGGCTGAACGGCCTCGTGAAGGCGCTCGACGCC
This sequence comes from uncultured Archangium sp., assembly GCA_964459885.1. Taxonomy (GTDB): domain Bacteria; phylum Myxococcota; class Myxococcia; order Myxococcales; family Myxococcaceae; genus Archangium_A. Next base: position 1,015 of record CAYWON010000407.1, on the reverse strand, counting down.
CCGTTCTTCAGCGACCACGTCTGTTGGTCCGCCGCGGACGGGCGACCGCTGCACGACCTGATTCCCCTGCCCTTCACCGACGAAGCCGTGGAGCACGTGGGGCGTCGTTCACGCGAGGCGATGACGCGCGTGGGTGCGCCGCTGGTGCTCGAGAACGCGACCTTCTACGCGCACCTGCCCGCGAGCGACGACGAGGGCCGCATGGACGAAGCGACGTTTCTCAAGCGCTGCGTCGATGCGGGCGACGTGCAGCTGCTGCTCGACGTGAACAACGTCTACGTGAACTCGAAGAACCACGGCTTCGACGCGCGCGCGTTCATCGACGCGATGCCGATGGACAAGGTGAAGTACCTGCACCTCGCGGGTCACACCGTCGAAGAAGACGTCATCATCGACACGCACATCGGGCCCATCGTCGATGATGTGTGGGCCCTGTACCGCTACACGCTGCAGCGCGCGGGGCGGTTGGTGCCGACGCTCATCGAGTGGGACCAGGAGATTCCCCCGTTGGACGTCGTGCTCGACGAGGTCGACCGCGCGCGCGCCCACGCGAAGGCGGCGCTGCCATGAAGCTCTCGAAGGTGTTCGACGTCGTCGCGCCGTACCTCGAAGGCCGCGCGTCAGAGGCCGAGACGCAGGACCAGCTGTGGCACGGCCAGCCGTGGAAAGACTCGCATCGCCTCGCCATCTACGCGCGGTTCTGCGCGGCGCACCGCGACACGGCGACGGGCGGCGTGCACCAGGTGCTGCGTGAAGTGGCGGGCGCGCGGTGGACCGAGTTGGTCGAGGCGTACTTCCGCGCGCACCCGATGCACGCCGTGGAGATCAACGAGAACGGCGCGAAGCTCGGTGAGTGGCTCGCCACGCGCGACGACGTGCCTGCGTGGTGGGCGCCGCTCGCCGATTTCGAGTGGTGGGAATGGCAGACGCTGATCGCGCCCGACGCCGAGAGCGATGAAGGCGATGGCCCGCTGCGCATCGCTTCGACGGTGGAGCTGCGGCCGTACGCGTACGA
>CAYWON010000406.1:0-2049 GCA_964459885.1 uncultured Archangium sp. | reverse complement strand
GTCGCCAAACAGAACATGAACAAGTGTGTGGCGTGCCGCGGGGCCAACACGGCGCGAGCACGCTGTCGGCCATCACGCTCGACCGCCCTCGTTCAGGAAGACGACGTCACTCCACGTACGCACGAACCGGAATCGTCACCTGCGGCTGGGCATCGAGCGACGTGTTCGCGCGCAGATTGAAATTGCGGACCCCCACGCTCGTGCCCGTGAACGTCACCTCGAGCGTCGCGACGCCCGGAGTGTCTCCCACGGCTGCAGGCACCATGAGGTGCGACGCCAGCGAGAACTCCGGCGCCGACATGGTCATCCCCTGCGGCGAGACGGCGATGTCGCGCAACTGCACAGCGCGGGGCGTGTGGTTGGTGAAGTCGACGCGCAGGTTCAGCGGACGTCCGATCCTGGCGATGAAGCCGAGGGACGCTGGCATCCAGACCAGCTCTCGCTCCACCCCGGTCCCCTGCAAGCCCACGCTGAACTCGCAACCGCTCGCCGGCTTGACCCGCATCCAGCCCGCGTAGGCCTGCGCGCTCGTCGGGCTGAAGTGAAACAGCGCGCGCGTCTCCGACTCCCACGTCATCGTGAAGGCGGGCTCACTCGACGTGAGCACCTCAAACGGCATCGTCGTGTCGAGCGACAGCGTGCTGGTGGTCCCCACGCCCGTACCTGCGAAGTCGAGGTGCGGTGCGACGAAATCAAACCCCACCACCGTCGCCTTCGCGGTGAACGTCGCCATGACCTGGCCTTCGCGCCACACCTCGAAGGTCCGCTCGACGTCACTGAGCCGGTCGGTCGAGTCGAACGACACCGACACCTCTCGTCGCTCGCCCACCGCCAACGTCATCGCCGACGGCGTCACCACGAAAGGCGCGCCCCACGACACCTCGAGCGTCAACGGCACGTCGCCCGTGTTCGTCATCGTCAGCGCGGCCGTCGCGACCTGGCAGTTCCCGGTGGTGCCGAGCTCGACCACTTCCGGCGCGAGCGTCAACGACGGCACCTTCGGCGGGCTGCACGCGACCAGCATCACGAGCCCGAGGCATGCGCACCACCTCACGGCGCGGTCCCCTGCAATGGAATCGAGAGCTCCGGCTGCATCGGCAGCGACGTCGTCGCGCGCAGCACCGCCGAGCGCACGCCCGCAGACGTTGGCGCGAACACCACCAGCAGCTCGCCTACGCCCGCGCCGAAGCCCGCGCCCGCCGGCACCACCACGCGCTGCGCCGTCGAGAACTCGGGCGCATCGAGCCCCGTCGTCGCGTCGACCACGCGGAAGCCGCTCAACTCCACAGACTCCGGCGCGATGTTGCGCAGCTCGATGTTGGTCCGCGCGGCGCCGCCCACGGGCGCTTCCAGCGTCACCGTCTCGGGCGACCACGACAGCTCGTGCGCCACGCCTTCGCCCGTCAGACGAATCGCAGCCGGGCACCTGTCTCCTGCAAACCTGACCACGGCCTTCGCGGCGTACGCGCGCGCCTCCGTCGGCGTGAACGTGAAGGCCGGCGTGTCGGGTGACTGGAACCGCACCGAGAACGCCACGTCATCGGGGCTCGCGATGGCCGTGCCCACCGCCACCTGCAGCCCCGTGTACGTCACGCTGCGCCCCACGCCCGTCGGGCTGAACTCGACGACGAGGTCTTCGTACGGCCGGGGCAGCACCGTCGCCTGCGCGATGAAGGGCACCAACATCACGCCGCCGTGCCGCAGCTCGAACGACTCCGAGTACGTGTCGGCCGGCCGCGAGGCGTCGAAGGTCACGGTCACCTGCGCGCTCGCTCCGACCGCGAGCGCCGTCGACGAGAGCGACGCACCGAAGACCTTGCCCTGCGTGAGCTCGAGCTCGAGCGCCACGTCGCCGGTGTTGGTGACCGTCAGCGTCCGCGACGTCACACCGCAGGCCCCGGGAAAACCGAAGTCCACCTGGTTGGTCGACAACGACACCGAGGGCGTCGGCGCGGCACACGCGCTCGCCAGCACCACCACCGTCACGCCAAGGAGCTTCACTCGAAGTCCATATACTCCAGCGTGCCGGTGCCTTCCTCCGCGCGGCCG
>CAYWON010000405.1:0-2076 GCA_964459885.1 uncultured Archangium sp. | reverse complement strand
GCCGCACTTCTCGCAGACGACGCCGCGGTGCTTCATGCGCTTGTACTTGCCGCAGTTGCACTCGTAGTCCTTCACCGGCCCGAAGATGCGCGCACAGAACAGACCGTCGCGCTCGGGCTTGAAGGTCCGGTAGTTGATCGTCTCCGGCTTCTTCACTTCACCGTGCGACCACTGCCGAATCTTGTCCGGCGAGGCCAGGCCGACGCGAATCGCCTGGAAAGAAAGCGGGTCTTTGGGCTTCTCGAAGAAATTGAAAATGTCCTTCACGTGAGCTCCGTACAAACAATCGAAATTCGTTACCGACCAACCCGCCCGACCAACTGGGGTACCGAGAACCCGCCTAAGCCTCGGTCCCCGTCCGCGGCACCTCTTCGCCGTTGCCGTTGCCGCCGCCGACCGACAGCGACCGCTGGCGCTCCGGAGGCGCCTTCTCGAGCAGCTCGACATCCAGCCCCAGCGACTGGAGCTCCTTCAAGAGCACGTTGAACGACTCGGGCAGGCCCGACTCGAGCGTGTTGTCGCCCTTGACGATCGCCTCGTACATCCGCGTGCGGCCGACCACGTCGTCGGACTTGACGGTGAGGAACTCCTGCAGCGTGTACGCCGCGCCGTAGGCCTCCATCGCCCAGACTTCCATCTCGCCCAAGCGCTGACCGCCGAACTGCGCCTTGCCGCCCAGCGGCTGCTGGGTGACCAGCGAGTAAGGCCCAATCGAGCGCGCGTGGATCTTCTCGTCGACCAGGTGGTGGAGCTTGAGCATGTACATCACGCCCACCGTGACATCCTGATCGAACGGCTCGCCGGTGCGGCCGTCGAAGAGCACCATCTGGCCCGTGGTCGGCAGCGCCGCCTCGTTGAGCAGGTCGTGGATCTCCTTCTCGCGGGCGCCGTCGAACACCGGCGTCGCCAGGTGGATGCCGTTCCTCAGCTTCTGGCAGAGCGAGACGACCTCCTTGTCCGCGAGCGAGTCGAGGAACTTGTGGAAGGCCTCGTCGTCGTAGACGCGCTTGATCGCCTGGCGCAGCTTGTCGCCCGAGTACTTCTCCTCGATGAACTTCTGGAGCCGCTCGCCGATGCCGCGCGCCGCCCAGCCCAGGTGCGTCTCGAGGATCTGCCCCACGTTCATACGGGAAGGAACGCCGAGCGGGTTGAGCACGATGTCGACCGGCCGCCCATCCTCGAGGTACGGCATGTCCTCGGCGGGCAGGATGCGCGAGACGACGCCCTTGTTTCCGTGGCGCCCGGCCATCTTGTCGCCGACCGCGAGCTTGCGCTTGATGGCGACGAACACCTTCACCATCTTGATGACGCCCGGCGGCAGCTCGTCGCCCTTCTTGATGCGGGCGATCTTCTCGCCGAAGGCCAGCTTCACGGCCTCGCGGTTCTCCTCGAGGTTCTTGAGGATGTCGCGAACCTTCGAGTCCGTCGGGTCGCCGACGCTGATCTCCGACCAGTACTTGTAGGGGATGGTCGAGAGCAGCTCGTCGTTGAGCGAGTCGCCCTTCTTGAGCAGCTGCTTGCCCTTGTCGTCGATCAGCTTGCCCTGGGCTTCCTTGCCGTTGAACATCTTGCGGATCCGGCTGAACGCCGAGTCCTGAATGACCTTGATCTCGTCGTTCTGATCCTTGAGCAGCTTGGCCTCTTCGGCCGACTCGATCTGCTTGGCGCGCTCGTCCTTCTCGACGCCCTTGCGCGAGAAGACCTTGGCGCCGATCACGGTGCCCGAGACGCCCGGCGGAACGCGCAGCGAGCTGTCGCGAACGTCGCCCGCTTTCTCACCGAAGATCGCGCGGAGCAGCTTCTCTTCCGGCGACAGCTGGGTCTCGCCCTTCGGGGTGATCTTGCCGACGAGCACGTCGCCCGGCTTCACCTCGGCGCCGATGCGAATGATGCCCGACTCGTCGAGATCCTTCAGCGCTTCCTCACCGACGTTCGGAATGTCGCGGGTGATCTCTTCCTTGCCGAGCTTGGTGTCGCGGGCGATGCACTCGAACTCCTCGATGTGAATCGAGGTGAAGACGTCCTCCTTCAGGATGTTCTCGCTGATGAGGATCGAGTCTTCGAAGTTGTAGCCCT
>CAYWON010000404.1:0-2083 GCA_964459885.1 uncultured Archangium sp. | reverse complement strand
TCGGCCCGCGCGCTGGTGGCTGGCTTGCTCGGCGACAGCGCCGCGAGCGCCCACCATGCACGCGCACGGGAACTCGACGACGCGATGAGGGACGTTGAGACAGCCCAACGCGAGTTCGAGCTGACGCGCGACGAGGCACCGTTGCAGGCGCTGCTCGACGCCGACGAGCGCGTGCTGGCCGCCGCGAAGATGGACAAGGCGATGAAGGGCCTCGGCGTGGTGCAGCGCCGTGCCTCCGACGTCTTCGGCCGCCGGATGTACGAGGCTGGAAGGCTCGCGGCAGACGAGCGCGACTGGCCGAAAGCCTGCGCGCTCTGGAAACACGGTTCGCTCTACACGCGCGCCAACATCGATCTGCTCAAGGCGTTGACCAACGTCTGCACCCGCCGGGCGAGTGAGGCCTTCGACAGCGCCGAGCGCTGCGAAGATCTCGACAAGGTCAAGGCGTACGCCGTCGACGGCGATGGGTTCGCTGAACGAGCCGACCGCACCGCCGCCGAGTGGCGCTGCCGCTGAACTTCAGATCGACATCGTCTTGAGATCGGCCGCGGCCTTGAGCGGCGCGCCGGTCAGCTTCTGCACCGATTCAATCGTCTCGCCGGGCGCGAGCTCGCGCAGCAAGAGCCCTTCGGGCGTCACGTCGATCCACGCGAGGTCCGTGCACAGCGCGTGCACGCACTTCTTGCTGGTGAGCGGCAGGCTGCAGCTCTTGAGGATCTTGTGACCGCCGTCCTTGGTCGCGTGCTCCATGGCGACGATGACGCGCTTGGCGCCGACGGCGAGGTCCATCGCGCCGCCCATGCCCTTCACCATCTTGCCGGGGATCATCCAGTTCGCGAGATCGCCCTGCTCGCTGACCTCCATCGCGCCCAGCACCGCCAGGTCGATGTGACCGCCGCGGATCATGCCGAACGACGTCGCCGAGTCGAAGTACGCCGCGCCGGGCAGCGCCGTCACGGTCTCCTTGCCGGCGTTGATGAGGTCGGGATCTTCCTCGCCTTCGAACGGGTACGGGCCGGTGCCGAGCATGCCGTTCTCGCTCTGCAGCACCACCTCGACGCCAGCGGGGATGTAGTTGGGGATCAGCGTCGGCAGACCGATGCCGAGGTTCACGTAGAAGCCGTCGCGAAGTTCCTTCGCCACGCGCTGCGCAATCTGTTCACGGGTCAACGGCATGATCAGGCCTGCTTCCGAACGGTGCGCCGTTCAATCCACTTGTTGAGACCAACCGACTGCACCACGCGCTTCACGTAGACCGACGGCACGTGAATCGAATCGGGGTCCAGCTCGCCCACCGGCACGATGTGCTCGGCCTCGACGATGGTGACCTTCGCGGCCATGCACATGAGCGGCGAGAAGTTGCGCGCCGTCTTGCGGAACACGAGGTTGCCCCAGGTGTCCGCCTTCCACGCGCGCACGATCGCGTAGTCGGCCTTCAGCGGCGACTCGAGCACGTACTCGTGGCCGTCGATGATCTTGGTCTCCTTGCCCTTCGCGACCTCGGTCCCCACGCCGGTGCGCACGTAGAAGCCGCCGATGCCGGCGCCGCCCGCACGAATGCGCTCGGCGAGCGTGCCCTGCGGGTTGAGCTCGACCTGCAGCTCGCCCGAGAGGAACTGGCGCTCGAACTCCTTGTTCTCGCCGACGTAGCTGCTGACCATCTTCTTGACCTGCTTGTTCTTCAGAAGAACGCCCAGGCCGAGATCGGTGGTACCGCAGTTGTTGGCGATGATGGTGAGGCCCTTCACGTTCTTCTGCAGCAGCGCCGTGATCAGGTTCTCGGGGTTGCCGCAGAGGCCGAAGCCGCCCGCCATCAGGGTGATGTTGTCTGGAATGTCTTTGACGGCTTCAGCGGCCGACGCGACTACCTTGTTCATCGTTCCTCCGTTTCTGCGGCTTCATTTCCCAGCGCGCTGGCGCTTTCAATCGCTAATGTCGAAGCAGCAGTGAGACTCGCCATGACGACCGTCGGAAAACGATCAGCGTGGCAGACGACGTTGCTCATCGTGGGGCTGGCCGCGGTGTACGCGCTGACGGGCCTCCTCGGGCTCAAGCTGGCGACGCACCCGGGCAACGTGACCGC
>CAYWON010000403.1:566-2084 GCA_964459885.1 uncultured Archangium sp. | reverse complement strand
ACACGGCGACGCCGCACACCAACGCCGCCGCCGCCCAGCCGATGGCCACATCGCGAGACTTCGTGGCGACCGCGAGGCCGAGCGCGACGGTGCCGCTGAGCGCCAGGTACGCCGCGAGGTGGTTGGTGTTTCCGAACGGGGTGATGAGGGTCAGCGTCGCCGTGAAGTGATGCGCGCCGAAGAGCGCGTCGGCGCCGGCGAGGAGGTGCCCGAAGCCGACCACGGCCACCAACACGCCCATGACCGCCTGGAGCGCCATCAACCGCCAGCGCACGGCCTCCATGCGACCGAGCTCCAGCGCGACGAACAGCAGCGCGCCGAGCGCGATGAAGCGGGCCAGCGCGCGCGACGTCGCGGGGACATCAAAGGTGATGGGGCGCCAGGCGGTGAACCCCAACGGCACCAGCGTGAAGTCGCGCAGCTCGGCCGCAGGCGGGCTGACGATGCCGAGCAAGGCTGGCGGCAATGGGATGAGCTGCAGCACGCAGATGCACACCGCGAGCGCCGGGAGCCACAGCACCGGATGCATGCTGAACCGGCGGTGGTGCTTCGAAGCGCCGACGGTCCACGTCAGCACCGCGAGCGACGCGAACGCCAGCACGAGCCACAGCACCCAGGTCGGCGCACCGCCGAAGCACCACGGCGTCACCACGAGGGCGAGCGCGAGCGCAACTTCGGCGGCGATCCACCAGCGGCTGTGATCCGACCTCGGCATCAGCTCCCTCGGCGCTGGCGCACGTACCGCGTCGCGCCGTCGAACAGATGCCGGGCGCCCTGCCCGACCGAATCAACGAGATACAGCCTCAAGAGGAACGACGCGAGCTTGTGCGACGACCAACGGGCGTCGACGAGTCGCGTCAAAGAGAAGAGCTGCGCGTCGGCGAGCCGACGACGCAGCGGGCGACGGAACCGCGCGGCGCCGGCTGGCAGCGCGTGTCCGAGCACTGTCTCAACCAAGCCGAGCGCGGTGCTCACCGGGGCCATGAAGCCGGCACCGCGCCCACGGGTGTGCATCGCTGCCCAGTCGAGCGCCGGGAACCGGTCAAGGAACGCCGCGAGGTCGACGAGCCACGACAGCCGCAGGAAGCCGTGATTCGCCGCGTGCGTTGCGAGGAACAAGAACTCGTCTTCCGGTGAGAGCCACCGAACCGGGCGCCCGTCGAGCGCCGCAACGCTCGCCCGCGCGAGCACCGACGCGTCATCAAAGCCACCGCGGCCGAACGAGTTGGTGAGCCGGAAATGCAGCTCGACGAGGCCTGCGTGGCCCGCAAACGCGTGGTGGTGGTGCTCTTCAGCGGCGTCGTGGACGCCAGGCACGGCTTGCTGCGACAAGCCGAGCCGCGTCAGCGCCTGGGCCGCCACGTCAACCTGCGTCGGCTCGACGAAGACGTCCACGTCGACGGCAGGCCGGGCGAGCGGCTGTTCGGGGAAGAGCCGCGTCGCGAGCCCGTAGCCCTTGAGCAACACCGGCACTACGCCAGCCGCGCTCAGGGCGTCGAGCGTCGTCAGCGTGAGCCG
>CAYWON010000403.1:0-556 GCA_964459885.1 uncultured Archangium sp. | reverse complement strand
GTCTTGAGTCCCCGCGCGAGCTGAGCGCGGGCTGCGTCTTGAAGGCTCCGCGGCACCTCGCTGCCCGCCGCCGCGAGCTCGTCAGCGACCCACGCGGCGAGCCCGTGCCGCACCGCGGCTTCCTCCCAGGCTGGCAATGTCGAGAGGATTTCGAATAGGGGTCGCACCGGCGGGAACGTAGCCGCCCGACGCCATGACATTGGAAGACCTCATTTTCACGCCGTTGGTGCTCTTCCTCGGACTGGGCATTCACCAGGTCGTGCTGCGTCAGCATGAGGCGGGGTTCGAGCATCGGTTGCTGAACCGAAGCTTCGTCCTCCACATGACGGCGGGAGTGGGCCTCATCGTAGTCTACGAGGTCGTTTACGGAGGTGGCGCGGACATGGCGGTGTATTGGATGGTAGGAGTCCCAATCGCCGACGCGCTCCACTACGACTTCGCCGGCGTGTTCCCGGAGGTGATCAGCCTCCTGTTCCACGGCGAGTTCAAACTCCCCTTCGAAGGAATCAGTTCGGGCTCGACCGGCACCATGCAAGCCGTCGCGGTGTTGCTGCTG
>CAYWON010000402.1:0-2085 GCA_964459885.1 uncultured Archangium sp. | reverse complement strand
CCCTGTGACTTGAACAACACCTCGTCGCTGCGCACCTCGATGTAGAGCGCCTCGACCTTCTGCCGCGCCCACGGCGTCCGCCGGAGGAACGTCAGGCTCGATTTCACGCTGGGGTTCACCGCGAAGCAGTTGATGCGGATCTGCTTCGCCAGCTCGTCCCAGCCGAGCTTCTCAACGAGGTACTCGAGGATGTTCGCGAGCGTCACGCCGTGGAGCTCGCGGATGAGGTGACCGTTCTCGTCGCGGGGCTCGTCGCTCATTTCGCGAAGCTCGCTTTCAGGCGCGCCATGCCTTCGTCGAGCGACACGAGCGGCGCGTAGCCGAGGTCGCGCTTCGCGGCGCCGATGTTGAACCACTGCGCGTGCGTCAGCTCGCTGACAGCGAAGCGGGTGATGAGCGGCTCCGACTGCACGCCGAACAACCGGTACGTCGCCTCGATGACCGACGCGCCGAACCACGCGAGGCCGGGTGAGATGCGCCGGGTGATGGGGCCGTGGCCTGCGGCGTTCAGCATGCGCTCGGCCATCGTCCACACACCGATGGGCTCATCGTCGCTCACGAAGTACGTCTTGCCGCCGAGTGGCGCGCCCGAACGCAGCTTGTCGGCAGCGAGCAGGTGCGCGTGTACGCAGTTGTCGATGTAGATGGTGTCGCTCTTCGGGTCTTCATCGCCGATGCGCCGCAGCTTGCCCTTGCTGGCGCGCGCGATGAGCCGAGGCAGCAGGTGGCGATCTCCCGGGCCCCAGATGAAGTGTGGCCGCAGCGCGACGACCTTCAGCGTGTCGTCGCTGGCCGCGAGCGCCAGCTTCTCGGACTCGGCCTTGGTGCGCGGGTAGTCCGCGAGGAAGTGCGACGCGAAAGGAATCGACTCGTCAGCCCCGGCGATGTCGCCTTCGCCGTGCACCACGCTGGGCGAGCTGGTGTGCACGAGCACCGGCACGCCCGCGGCGCGACAGCCAGCGATGACGTGCTTCGTGCCGTCGATGTTGATGGCCTCGTATTCTTTCGGGTCGCCCCACCCGCCTGCCTTCGCGGCGGTGTGGAACACGACGTCCATGCCTTCACACGCGGCCTGCATCGCCGCGGCGTCGGTGATGTCGCCGCGCACGCACGCCACGCCCAGCTTCGCGAGCTCCGGGTATTCACCGCGCGCGATGATGCGCACCGTGTCGCCACGCGCGACGAGCGCCTTCACGAGGTTACTGCCGAGAAAACCACCACCGCCGGTCACGAGCGCCTTCATCGGCCGAGCCCTTTCTCTTTCGCCCACACGGCGAGCTTCTCGCGCTCGATCTTCGCGTTGTGCCGCTTGTCGACGGGGAACGCGCCGGGGAACACGTGGAAGTGCGCGATGGACTTCGTCACGTCCTGCTTCGCCGCAAGTTCGCGCGTCTCTTTCACGAGCACGTCATCAGGCAACTGCGCGCCGCCCTCACGCTCGATCAGCACCACCGGCGTGGCGTCGACACCGACGAGCGCGGTGCGCTTGATGGCCGGGTGCTGGTTGAGCACCTCTTCCACCGGCACGCTGAACCAGGTCTGCGTCGGCGACTGCACGCGATGGCCTTTGCGACCGCACATCCACAGCCGGCCCTGCGCGTCGAGGAAGCCCACGTCGCCCATGCGATGCACGACCTGATCGCCATCGCGGATCTTCGCGGCGGCGGTCTGCACCGGGCGGCCAAAGTACTCCTTCGTCACCACGGCGCCGCGCACGGTGATCTCCCCGATGGTGCCAGTCGGCACCTGGAGTGAGTCCGACCAGTCCTGAATCGGCTCGTCGCTGATCTTGATGATCCGCACTTGCACGCCGTCGACAGGCTTGCCGACACACACACCGCGGCCGGCCACCGCGTCTTTCGCCGTGTCGCTCAACACCTCGTGGCTGCCGATGCTGGCGACGGGCAACGACTCGGTCGCGCCGAACGGGGTGAAGACCTGCGACGACGCGGGCAGCAGCTTCGTCATGCGCTCGAGCACGTCGACGCGCACCGGCGCACCAGAGCTCAGCACGCGCTTCAACGTCGGCAGCTTCACGCCCTTCTCGACGCCGTAGCGACCGAGGTTGTCCAGCAACGCCGGGCT
>CAYWON010000401.1:0-2089 GCA_964459885.1 uncultured Archangium sp. | reverse complement strand
GCCTCTCGCATGTGCGCGGGCCCGACGCGCCACGCCCGGGCGTCGACGACGTCGCCGTCGAAGGCGCGGTGAACGTGGCGCACGACCTGCCGTTCTCGCCGACGGTGGGGCTCACGCTGGCGTCGACGCTGGGCATCACCTCGCTCGCGCGACGGACGTATGCCCGCGACGGCGAGGTCGTCGAGCGGCTGCTGCTGCCGCAGGCCAGCGCTGGCGCCGGGCTCTACGGCCAGCTTGGCGTGGTGCGGCCGTACGCCGCGCTGTCCATCGGCACGTCGGTCATCAGCGACCCGACAGGCCTCGAGGTGCGCGTGTGCCAGACCGGCGGAGGCTCGTGCAGCGTGTCGCTCGCGGGCAACACGTCGATGGCGCCGCTGGTGGTGGCGGGCGCCGGCGTGCGCGTGCAGCCGAGCCGCCACGTCTCGTTCACGCTCGAGGTGCAGCTGCCCATCACGTCGACGTTCGCGCAGGTGCCGCCGAGCTTCGCGCTGACGGTGCGGGCGCTCGATCTCTACCCGCCGAAGCGCGAGGCCGCGCCGGTGCCTCGAGACCTGCCGCCGCCGCCTCCGCCGCCCGCCGAGTCAGCAGCGCCGCCGTACAACCCGCTCTAACGCGCGCTCACAGCGGGTACGGCAGCGTGAACGACAGCGCCGTGACCAGCACGAGGACCAGCGGCGTCAAGACGATGAAGACCAGGAACGTGTAGCCCATGACGTCGCGCGCCTTGAGGCCGAACAGGCCCAGCACCGGCAGCATCCAGAACGGCTGCACGAGGTTCGCGAGCGCTTCGCCGAGGTCGTAGACGGCCACCATCCACCCGAGGTGCACCTTGAGCTCGTGCGCCGCGGCCATCACGTACGGCGCTTCGATGACCCACTTGCTGCCGCCCGAGGGGACGAAGACGCCCAGCACAGCCGAGTAGATGGCCACGAGCGCGGGGTACGTCTCTTTGGTCGAGATGCTCACGAAGAAGCCGGCGATGGCCTCGTTCAGGTGCGTCTTGACGATGAGCGCCGCGAGCCCCGCGTAGAGCGGGAACTGCAAGATGACGCCCCACACGCCGGGCGTCGCGTCTTTCACCGAGCGCATCAGCCGTGCGGGCGTCCAGTGCAGCAGCGCGCCGAGCGTGAGGAAGCCGAGGTTCAACGTGTTCAGGTTGAGCGCGTTGAGCGGGTCTTTCGAGCTGGCGAACGTGCTGACGAGGTACGCGCCGGCGACCGCGACGAAGAGCAGCGACAGGTACGGTCGATACTCGAGCCACTCACCGGGTGTGCCGCGGCCCTTCGGCGCTTCGGCGTCGAGCGGAGAGGGCCCCAGCTGCACGCCCAACATCTCGGCGGTCTTCGCGCGGCTCGCCGACGGCGCGGCGAAATACATGAGCGCGGTGATGACGACGATCTCCACCACCACGCTCAAGAGCGACTGCCACAAGAAGATGGTGCTGGTCAGCGGGATGATGCCGCCCGGCACCTGCTGGTCGGCGCCGGCGACGATGGCGCGAATCGATGGCTGCAGCGACGACGCGGTCGCCATCTGCAGCGCGGCCGAGCCCGACAGGCCCTGCGCCCAGATGCTGCCGAGGCCGAGGAACGCGCTCGCGCACACCGCGCGGTAGTCGACCGACGGCACGCGCCGCGCCACCTCGCGCGCCAACATCGCCGAGAAGATGAGCGAGAAGCCCCAGTTGAACCAGCTCGACGCCATCGCGAGGAACGCGACCCAGGCGACGGCCCCGCGCGGCGTGGTGGCCACCGACGCGAGGCGAACGATGAGCCGGTACACCGGCCGCGTGGTGGCGACGACCGAGCCGGTGATGATGACCAGCGCCATCTGCAGCGTGAAGGGGATGAGCTCCCAGAAGCCGTCGCCCCAGATGGTGACGACCTGCTTCACGTCGCCCAGCTTGAAGAGCGCCGCCGCGACGACGATGACGGTGGCGAGCAGCGCGAACACGAACGCGTCGGGAATCCAGCGCTCAGCCCAGGCGGTGAAGCGCGCCGCGAGTCGCGCGAAGAAGCCTTCTGGCGGCTCCGACGACACCGGAGCCGACGACGTCATCGATGAAGGAAGATCTGCGCCCGACATGCGC
>CAYWON010000400.1:0-2104 GCA_964459885.1 uncultured Archangium sp. | reverse complement strand
AGGTGCTGGCGATTCACGTGCTCGGTGACGACATGGCGCCACGCAGCGCGACCGAAGCGCTGGTGCGGAAGCTGCCTCGCGCCCGCGTCACGTGGGCCGAGGTCTCGGCGCCGCCGGAGCCCGCGAAGTTGAACCCGCACTTCCGGTGGATGAAGGCGCCGGCGGCGGCGGCCGAGCGCATCGCGGCGTTTCTGCGCTGACGTCAGTTCGGTCAACCACGTCACGCTTGTCAGTGGTGAACTCGCGCGATGCGCCGAACCTTCTTCATCCTGCTCTTCGTGCCCGGCTTCTTCGCGTGCGAGCCCGCGCCAGGTGTCGATGGTGGCGTTGACGGCGGCATCGATGCTGGCGAGGTCGTCAGTGGCCGACGCACCGGGGCGGTTCAGCTCTCTTCGTCGTGCGGCCAGGAGTGCTCGACGCGGTTCAACGCGTCGTTCACCGTTGACCCGAACGACGCGGGAGCCGCGCCGTGTGTCCGCAGCACCATCGGAAGGTGCTCGTTGCTCGAGTGCCCGGGCGCCGACGCTGGCGTCACCTACCCGGTGCTCGTGCCGACGATTTCCGCGAGCGCAGGGGTGGTCTCCATCGAGGGCACGCAGTTCGACGGCGGCGTGCACCTGGCGACCGGTGATGGCGTCGACTTGTTCGTGGCGGCGCAGCGCGCGTGGCACGGCGGCGAGACGGTGTCTGTCTCGAGCAGTGGTGGTGACGTGCCGGCGTTCTCGGGCACCGTCGTCGCGCCCGAGGCCATCGAGTTCACCTCGCCGAGGTGTGCAGGCCCGTTCGGCGGCTGCGGCACGCTGCCTCGCAACACGCCGCTCACCATCACGTGGACGGGCGGCACGACCACGTCGGTGCGCGTCTCGCTGCTCTCGGTCGACCCCGACGCGCCGCGCGCCCGTCTCTCGGCCGTCTGCACGTTCGACGCGAGCCCCGCCACCGTCGACCTCGAGGTGATGCAGCGGCTGGTGCCGACCAGCGCCGGCGCCACCAACTCGCTCTCCTTGTCGGCGCGCAACGCCCGCACTGTCACCGCGGGCGAGTGGACCGTGGAGCTCACGGCGTCGGGCGTCGGGAGCAACGGCTCGTTCTCGACGGGCGATTGAGCCGCGTCAGGGCACGCAGCCCATCGAGCCCGCGTCGCTGACACTGCAGCGGTTCTCAGGGAAGAAGCCGCCGTCGCTCGGCGGCTGCGAGCTGCAGACCAGGCCCGACTGGCACGACGTGACGGACACGCACTCCGCGCCCACGCCGCCCGGCGCCGCGCACGTTCCGGGGCCGAAGGGCGACGGGCCTGACGGCTTGCAGAACAGCGAGGGCACGCAGTCTTGATCTCGCGCGCAGTCGTCGCCCGTGTTGCCCAGCGCGCCGCACGTGCCCACCGCGCTGCCCGCCGTCACCACGCAGCGCAGGTCGCCCTGGCACAGACCGCACGGCTCACCGCGACGCGCGACACCGCGACACGTGGGCGCGCCGCCGTCGAACGCCGCCTGACACGCGATGCCGGTGCCGCACACGGGGTAGCTCGCGGCGCCGCCGTCGACGAGCGCGCAGTCGGCGCCGTCCGCGAGCGGGTTGCCGCAGGTGTTCGTCTTCGGGTCGCAGATGAGCGGCGCGAGACACGACTCGTAGCCCTGGCAGCTCGCGCCCGCCGCGCCCTGGCGCACGCAGGTGAAGCCGAAGCCACCGTCGGTCGCGCCGAAGCGCGCGTACAGTCCCGCCTGACACTGCAGCGAGTTCCCAGCGCTCTCGCCTTCGCCGCGGCGGTTGACGCAGTGGCCATCGCAGCCGTTCGGCGGGACTTCACAGAAGAACGTCGGCCCACACTCGGTCGTCGACGCGCAGCCCGCGTCGAGCCCGCCCGTGCCGACGAAGATGGTCTCGCACACCGCCGACGGCGAGCACGTGGTCATCGCGCTGGTGAGGCAGGTCTGCGCCGCGCTCGCGTTGAACGTCGCGCGCCCTGCGTTGACCGACGCCTTCGCCGCGTCGCACGTGGCGCCCAGCTGCGCGTTGCGCGCCAGCACTGCCTCGCAGCCGGCCTTGGCCTCGTAGAAGCCGCAGCGCACCGCGAAGTCGCACGTCTGCGCGCTCTGCGTCGCGC
>CAYWON010000399.1:0-2138 GCA_964459885.1 uncultured Archangium sp. | reverse complement strand
CTCGATGTGGTTGCCCAGGAGCGCCACGCGCGAAGCGAGCGCGAACTGCGGTCCGCCAACTCGCAGCAGTGAGACCAGTCGAAGCATCTCAGCCGGAGGCGTCGCCAGGTCGGCGTCGAAGTAGCCCACCGTGTCAGCGCCTCGCCCGACAGCCCAGTGCAGACCTGCTCGCACGGCCTCGGCTTTGCCGACGTTCTTCGGAAGGTGAACGGCGACCACCAGGTCGGGCTGCTGCGCGGAGAGTGCTTCGATGCGCGCTGCCGTGTCGTCGGTAGACCCGTCATTCACCAACAACACGCCATGCTCGCGGCTCGCGGCCAGCTCGAGGAGTCGCGGCCCGTTCAGCCGCCGTGCCTCATTGAAGCAAGGGACCACAGTGAAGTGTTTCGGTGTCGAGTTGGTTGGCTTCACCACAGTGCGAGCTCCATGACGTTCCTGCGCCGCACGACTACACGACGTTGCGACCCTGCGGGCACGGCGATCTGGAGCAATGGGCCGGAAGCGACGGTGCCGCCCTCGACCACCAGGATCGGCGTGGCGAACTGAGAGAACGTGAAGTTGCAGCCGTCGCCGTCATCGAGGTCGATTTCGACGCGCGTGAAGTGCGCCGGCGCCGCAGGGGTGACGTTCCGGACGCTGCAGTTTCCCGGATCCACCCACGGCGAACGCGCTGGTGCACGCGCCGTCTCGCGGGGAAGAAACTCGCCAGCACTGTGTGGCCCGTCGAGTTGCTCGAAGGTGCTGGCCCATTCCCCAGCGGTGTAGCGGCGGTACTTGATGTCATGGCTCTTCCGGACCACGGAGAAGTGCGCCGTGCAGATCAGGAGGAGGCCTGCCGTCATGGCCACGGCCAGCAGCGGGCCACGCCTGGCGATGGCTTCGAACGTGACTCCTCCGATGAGGAGCACGACCGCGAGCAGTGGGGCGACCAATCTCCACGGGAACTGGAGCAGCTCCGCTTTGGGAATCGTCTTGTAGAGCGGCGTCGCCACGTCGAACTGCAGCACCGTCCCCGCGAGAAGGAGAACAGAGAGGAAGAGCAGTTCGCGACGCGCCGAAACACGAGCGCCGCTCAGCAGCGCGAGCGGGAGCGAGACGACCAGGGCGACGAAGAGCCACCGCGAGAGTTCGACGCTGAAGCCGGCGAACGTGGCGCCCCAGGCGAAGCCATCGTCAGCGATGTATCGCGGCCAGGCCACGTACTGCGCCCACGGGAGGTACAGCTTCAAGGTGTCCAGGCGGAACGCCGGGCCGATGCGCGCCACGGCGATCAACCACGGAAGCGTCAGCGCGGCGGCCAGCGCCGCGGCTTTGATGGCGTCCACGAGCACGGCGCGACGGTGCCCTCGCGCCATCAACCACGCGAGGATCGTTGAGACGACCGGAATGGCGGCGAGGAACAGCCCCACCGACTGGTGGGCGTGGAGGATCGCGGCGAGCGAGAGCCCCAGGGGCAGCCACACTGGTTTGCCACGCAGCTGGCGCAGCGCGGCGTCGAGCAGCCACGGCACGAGCATCATCGAGGTGAACTCGGCGAAGCTGCCGCGGACGAGCCAGTCCGTGATGGCGTACGGCGACCAGATGAAGGCGAGGGCCAGCAACACCGATCGTGGTGTGGACACGCCCAGCGTCCGGGCCGCCCGCGACATGCCAACGGCACCGGCCCACATCACCAGCACCAACGCAGCGCGGGTGCCGATGTCGGTGCCAAGCGGCACAGCGAACAGGCCAGCGAGGGCGTTGAAGAGTCGGTGGTAGATGAGGGGCGACGGGGTCCCGTGACCGCTGAAGCAGAAGGGCGTCCAGGTCGGGAAGAAGTCCAAGGCCAGATACGCGCGCCGAAACGCTTCGACGCGTTCAAAGGGTGCGGCGTACTCGTGGTTGTGTGGCCAACCAGCGGTCGCGACCACCGGCCAGGTCGCGAGCAACGCCCCGACGAGGCAGAGCACCGCCGCTGCCACCCCCTCCGGCCGCTTCATCGCGCGGTCAGACGAACAGGCTCGACAGCGACTCCGCGCGGTAGATGCGCGCGAGCGCTTCGCCGAACAGCCTCTCGGTGCCCACCTGACGGATCTTCGCGCACCCCTGCGCCGACTTGGACAGCGGCACGGTGTCCGACACCACCAGCTCCTCGAGCT
>CAYWON010000398.1:0-2154 GCA_964459885.1 uncultured Archangium sp. | reverse complement strand
GGCGAGATGAGCGAGGCCAGCGCGGCGAGCGGGTTGCGGCCCGGGCGCAGCACGAGCGATTCCCAGTTCTCGCCGGAGCGCTTGAGCGCGGGCACGAGGCCGGCGCGCACGAACGACGACTTACCCGCGCCCGACGGGCCCACCACGCCGAGCAAGGGGCGCTCGCGCACGCGGTGCACCGTGGCGGCGATCTCCTGGCCGCGGCCGAAGAAACGGTTGGCGTCGCTCTCCTGGAACGCCGAGAGGCCGGCGTACGGGCTCTCGTCGATCTTGAGCTCGCGGGTGTAGCGGCCCGGCAGGAACGGCTCGAGCGCGCGGAGCAGGGTGACGGCGTCGGGGAAGCGCTGCTCTTTGCGCTTGAGCAGGCAGCGGTCGACGATCGCTACGAGCTCCGGCGGCACGTCGTTCGACTTGCCCTTGAGCGACGGCATCGGCGTGTCGAGCATGCCGGTGACCATCAGCTGGTGACCCTTGAGCGGGTCGAGCGGGTGTTTCCCGGCCAGCATCTTGAACATCATGATGCCGACGGCCCAGATGTCGGCGCGGTGATCGATCGGCACGCCGATGCCCCACTGCTCGGGCGCCATGTACGAGAGCGTGCCCATCATCGCGCCCTGCTGCGTCAGCTCCGAATCGTCCTCGTCCTCGAGGTTGGTCTTGGGCGCGCGCGGGCGGCTGATGGCGGTGGGCGCCGATTGATCGTCGCCCTGCAGCACCTTGGCGATGCCGAAGTCGAGCACCTTCGTCGTGCCCGACTCGGTGATCATGATGTTGTCGGGCTTGAGATCGCGGTGAACGATGCCCTGGCTGTGCGCGTAGGCGAGGGCGCGCACCACCGGCACGATCAGCTCCACGACGCGCGGCACCGGCAGCGGTTTCCCTTCGGGCGCGACCTTGGTCAGCGTGTTGCCCGAGATGAACTCGAACACCATGAAGGGCATGCCTTGCCAGGCGTCGACTTCGTAGATGATGACGATGTTCTCGTGCTGCACCGCCGCCGTGGTGCGCGCTTCAAGAATGAAGCGCTTGGTGAGATCGGGCGAGTGCGTGCGGAGGAACTTGATCGCCACGCGACGGCCGAGGCGCGTGTCGCGCGCAAGGTAGACGGCGCCCATGCCGCCGCGGCCCAGCATACGAATGACTTCGTAGTGGTGAATGCGGGTGCCGACGTCGGGCTCGGTGGGCGAGCCCGGCTGGTTCTCCGGGCTCGTGTATTCCTTCACCGGGTTGAGCGACTGCGACGAGCCCGACGACCGCGGCCTGGTGTCCGGCGCCGGCAGCGGCACCGGGTTGGTCAACGGCACCACGCCGCGGGCAGGTGGCAGCGGCGTCGCCATCGCGGGCGCGTTGGGGAGCATCGTCGCTTCGCTCCCCGTTGCCGGAAGCGGCGGCTCGCTCTTGATGACGGTCTGCAGCTCCGCTTCCGCGTCCTTCGGCTTGGCTTGACTCACGATGTCCTCACGTCAGCGCGCAGCTGCGACGGGGCTGGGTTTCGGGCGGAGTGTAGCGGTTTTCAACCGCAGCGGACTAGTTGAACTGCCGCGTTTTGAGAAACGCGAGGGTCAATCTTCACCCTTGAGGATCTGTTCGAGCGTCTTCGCGGGGTCGAGGTACTCGGCGAACTTCCGCGTGAGGTACTTCTGGGCCTGACCGCGGAGCAGCATGCCGGGGTCCGTGGCCTCGCCGGCGATGCGACTGCCTTCGACGTTGAGCTTGCCGTCGATGGAGATGCCCATGGCCTTGCCCTTCATGCTCGCGGCGATGCCGTCCCACGCCGAAGCGACGCCGTATTTGCGGTTCCAATAGCCCAGCAGCGCTTCGACGCGCTTCTTGGCCTCTTCGAGCGGCAACGAGTTGGGAACTTCGAACTTGATGAGACCCATGGCTTTACGTCCTCCGCGCCGTCTGGTGGAGCTCGAGCACGATGTTGCCTTCCTTGAAGAGGCGCACCGCACCTGAGGTCTGGCTCACCACCAGCGCGATGCAGCGCGTGGTGGCGGTGATGCTGGCGGCAGCGGCGTGGCGCGCGCCGAGCCCCAGCGGGATCTTCACGTTGTCGTCGCTGGCCGACAAGTAACGGCCCGCGGCGAGCACGACGCCGTCTTCGCGAATGACGAAGGCGCCGTCGAGCACCGAGAAGTTCTTGATGGCCTC
>CAYWON010000397.1:0-2167 GCA_964459885.1 uncultured Archangium sp. | reverse complement strand
GCCGGCCCCGACCCCGCCATCGTCGATCCGGGCGCACTGACACCCGAGCGCGCGGCCGACGTGTGCGGCCGTTGCCACGGCCAGCGCATCGGCCTCGACATCGATCGCATCCTCGCGGTGGGCGACGGCTTCGTGCCCGGCGAGTCGCTCGCGGCGGTGTCGCGGCCGATCCTGCGCGACGCCCACCTCGGCGACGATCCCGACACGCCGTTTGCGACGCGCTTCTGGCCCGACGCGACCCCACGGCTGTCGGCCCACGAGTACCAGGGCCTGCTGGCCTCACCGTGCCACGACGACGGCCGCGGGCTGCACTGCAACGACTGCCACGACATGCACGGCGACACGCCCTCGATGCAGCTGCGCCGCGATTTCGATCGCAGCGGCACGTGCGTGCGCTGCCACGACACTGCGACGCTCTCGGCAGGTGCGCAACACGGTGGCCACGGCGCGTCGGTCGATTGCATGGACTGCCACATGCCGCGCACCAGCTACGGCCTGCTGCAGGGCATGATCAGCCACCGCGTCACGAGCCCCGATCCGGGGGCTGCGGTGGGGCTGCACGATCGCCCCGACGCGTGCACGCAGTGCCACGTCGATCGCGACCGGTCGTGGGCCGCCGCGGCCATGACGCGCGTGGGCCTCGCGGGCACCGAGCCGGCGCGGCGCCCCGATGCGCGCGAGAGCTGGGGCCCGCGGGTGCTGCTCGATCTGCACGGCGGCGATCCGATCCAGCGCGCGCTTGCGGTCGATGCCCTGGCCCAGCCGCGCGCGACCGCGTCGGTGTCGCAGCGGCTCTCGTGGGTGGTCGATGCGATGGCCGACGACTACGCCGCCGTGCGATGGATGGCGTGGGTGGCCGCGCGTCGTCTCGCCGCGGACGCCGACGGCGGCGCGAGGGTTCGCGCGGCGCTGGCGGCCTTCGACCCCGAGGCCGAGCCGGCGTCGCGATTGCCGGCATGGCAGGCGATCCGGGCGGCGCTCGGGCCCGGCGCGTTCGACGACGCGCCCGCGCGCCGCGAGGTGCTCGAGGCCAGCCGCGACGCGCAGGCGATCTGGATCGGCGAGTGAGCTTTGGCGCTAGTACCTCGACACAGGGATTGTGACGGGCCATAACACCGCCCTGACCGCGCCTCGCTGCGTTGCCGCACCTTGAAATACGCCCGGTATTCCGGCGGCACGGCGCCTTGCGGAGTCGCGGCCATGACGGCGTTCTGACCCATCACAATCCCTGTGTCGAGGTACTAGGATGCGGTGAGCAACCAGTGGAGCACGCCCGTCACGTTCGCCTGTCGCTGGGCTTGTTGGCGATCTTCCTCGCCAGCGGCCTGTGGCTCGAGGCGATGATCGGCCTGCGGGCCGGCGTCTGGATCGACGACCCGCTGCGCCGCGAGTTCCTGCGCCTGGGCCACGCCCACGGCGGCCTGCTCGCACTGGTGAACCTCGCGCTCGCGTGGGCGATGACGCAGCTCGGCACCCCTGCGACGTGGGCAGGGCGGGTGCGCCGCGCATTGCTGCTGGGCGCTGCGCTGGTCGGCGGCGGCTTCATGGGTGGCGGGCTCTGGCATGCCGCCGCCGATCCCGGGCCGCTCGTGCTGGTGGTCCCGGCCGGCGCCATGATGATGCTCGCGAGCGTGGTCGCGGTCGCGGTGGTGGGCGCGGTTCCGCCCGGGCCACGTGCGCCGGGCGATCCGTAGAAAATCCGTGCGACGGTTTGCGGCGTGGTCGCGTCGAGGGTGGGCGCGACACCAACTCCACCGTCGCGCAGGAGCGCCCGAGATGACCCGCCCAGAGACCCCGCAGCTCCCCGCGCGCTTGCGCATCGCGCTGCTGTGGATGGCCGCATCGATCGCCTGCGAGATCGACCAAGGCGACGATGCTGCCCAAGGTGGCAACGGCGACGGGGCGGGCTCGGACGGTAGCGCCGCGGACTCCGGCGGCATGCAAGGCAACCAGTGTGCGCCCAACGACGGCAACGGCGTCACGCAATGCACGCTGGAGACCTGCGGTGCGCGCAGCTACTGCGAGGTCGACGGCGTGTGCTCGAACGGCTGCCGCAGCTCGCTCAACTGCGACGACGGGGAGTACTGCGACCTGCGGGCCCCGGCGCCGAGCTTCGACCACAGCTTCGAGATCGGCGTGTGCCGTGTGCCCGGGCCCGAGTGCGGGG
>CAYWON010000396.1:0-2195 GCA_964459885.1 uncultured Archangium sp. | reverse complement strand
GTGACCATCACCCAGCCCGATCTCGTGGCTGAGTCGGCGGTCTTCCTCGATCCCGTCACCAACCTGCCCACGACGACGGCGCGCTTCGGTGAGGCCGTTCGTATGCGCGTGCGGTACCGGAACGCGGGCGTGGTGGCGACGCCGCCCTTCCGCATCGGCATGGTGCTGTCGACCGACTCGTCGCTGTCGCTCCTCTCGGATAAGACCGTGTGCTTCGAACAGTTGGGGGCGGTGGCGGCGAACAGCGCGTCGGCGGAGGTGACGTTGAACTGCACGCTGCCGCTCGTCGATTCGTCGAACAACGCGTACCCCACGGGCAACAGCTATTACATCTTCGGCCAGGTCGACCTCACGTCGACCGTCTCCGAGACCAACGAGCAGAACAACGCCCAGATGGTCGGCCCGCTGCGCATCACGGAGCCTGGCGCAGACCTGACAGTGTCCGCGCTCACCGCCCCGGCGTCGGCTGGCGTCGGTGAGGTCGTGCCGGTGACGCGCGGGCTGCGCAACCTCGGCAACCGCGACGCCCCGGCGACGGCCTACCGCTTCTATGCGTCGGCCAACGAGATCATCACCACTGACGACCTGCCGCTCAGCATCGTCGACGGCGCGTCGATGATGGCCGAGGGCACGGTGACGTTGGCCGCCGGTGGGGCTGACACCCGCACCGAGCTTGTGCGACTGCCCGCCGAGATGCCTGCTGGCACGTACTACATCGGTTGCATCATCGACCCCGCGCGCACGGTCGCGAATGATCTCGACCCGCTCAACAACGCGCTGTCGTCGAACACGATGGTGGTCGCGGCGTCGTCGCTCCGCATCACCAACACGCAGCTCCCTGACGCGATCATCGGTCGGCCGTACAGCTACCGGCTGTCCGCCACGGGCGAGCAGGGCGCTTCGACGTGGGACATCGACACCGCCGTGTCACCGAGCTGGATGGCGATCGATCGGGCCACCGGCATGTTGACCGGCACCCCGACCGGCGCTGTTGGAGCTGAAGTGGTGGGCGTGACGGTGTTCGTCGAGAACGCCGGTCGTCGCGCCGTGAGCCGCCTCGCGCTGCGCGTCCTTCCCACGACCTCGGGTCTGGAGATCATCACCGCGTCGCTGCCCGCGGTCGTCAACAGCAGCAGCACCCAGTACGACTTCTCGCTGGGCGCCGCCGGTGGCGTGCCGCCCTACGCCTGGCGCCTCGCCGCGGGCACGCTGCCCACGGGCATCACGCTGACGGCGGCCGGCACCTTCGTCGGCGCGCCGCGCAACACGCCCAACGGCAACCTGCCACTGACCATCGAGGTGCGTGACGCCGCGGGCGGTCGCGCCACGCGCTCGCTCGCGATGCGCCTCATCGCTCCCGGTGCGATCACGTTCCGCACCATCTCCCTGCCTGACGCCATCATCGGTCAGGAGTACCTGCAGGACATCGCCGTGGCGAACCAGGACGGTTCGATGTTGGCGAAGCCGTTGGTGTGGCGCGTCAGCGGCGCCGTGCCGGGCGGGCTGTCGGTCACGCCGCAATCGGAACTCATCACCATCGCCGGCCGCGCTACACAGGCTGGTACTTTCACCTTCGCCATCAGCGTCGAGGACAACAATGGCCGCACTGACTCACTGGAGTACACGATGACTGTTCACCCGCCGCGCTACCGTGTGATCGCCGCCATTCCCGAGGTGCTGCGCCCCGGCGAAGCGGTCAACATTCCGCTGTCTGTCACGCCGACCGGCACCGTCACCTACCGCGTCGTCAACGGCGCGCTCCCGGCCGGCCTCACGCTCGACCCCGCCGGAACCATCACCGGTACGGTGGCTGAGGAGGGTGCCGAGGGCATGTGGTCGCTCGTCATCGAGGCCCGTGACTCCGCGGGCATCAGCGGCATCACGCCGTTCTCGATGGCGGTTGAGCGTCTGCCGCGCGCGTCGGGCTGCAGCAGCACGTCGAGTGACTGGTCGCCGATGGCGCTGGCCGCCGCGGCGCTCGCGCTCGTGTTCCGTCGCAAGCGCCACGCACAGCTTGGCTTCGCGGCCGCAGCGGCGGTGCTGGTGCCCTTCGCGGCGAGCGCGCAGTCGTATCAGGTGACGTCGACGCCCATCGTCTACCAACCTCTCTCCAGCGGCACGCCGACGAACACCACGACCGCGATCTCGCTGCCGAGCGGCTTCGTGTTCCCGTTCTTCAACGGGACCATCGGCAC
>CAYWON010000395.1:0-2203 GCA_964459885.1 uncultured Archangium sp. | reverse complement strand
TGCAGGCGTTGTCGATGCAGGCGGTGTCGACGCAGGTGTCGTCGACGCAGGTGCTGTCGACGCAGGCGTTGACGACGGGGGTGTGGAAGACGCAGGCATCGACGACGCGGGCGCGCCAGACGCCGGTCCGATCGCCGCGTGCCTCGACGACACACAATGCGCGAGCGGCCGCTGCCTCGCGACAGGCGACTGCTTCAACTGCCGCAGCGACGCGGAGTGTGGTTTCGGGCGGGTGTGCGGCAGTGGCGTCTGCGCTGCGGCGTGCACCTCGTCGCTCTCCTGCGCCGTCGGCAAAGAGTGTTGCGACGGCCGCTGCACCGACCTGCAGATCGACGTGCAGCACTGCGGCGTATGCGCGCTCTCGTGCAACAGCGACAACTTCTGCGGAAGCGGCCTGTGCCGTCCGGCTGACTTCTCCCAGCTCTGCGCGTTGCCCACGGCGACGGTGCTCCTGGACGGCATCACGACTGACGACGACGCCGGTCTCTCCATCGGCACAGCCATCGCCAACGCTTGTTCTCCACTGGTGACGAGCCGCAGCGCCTTCCAGCACGACGCTGGCGTGTTGCGCGTCGCCGACGGTGAGCCGCTGCAGCTCGGTGAGCTGATGGTGCTCAGCGGCGGCTCGTTCGGGCAGCGCGCCGTCCGGTGGCTCGACGAGAGCGCGCAGGGCGAGCTCATCGACTCCAGCACCGCCACCGACTTCGTCCTCACCACGCGCGACGGCGGCGTCGCGTTGAACGTGCCCGAGGCCAGCGTGAGTCCGACCGATGACCGCGTGCTGATTCAGCTCGTGCGTACGCCGTCAGGCGCGCTGGTGCTGAACACCGCGGGCTTCTACGGCGAAGGCACCGTCGCCGCGGCGGACTACTTCATCAACACGGTGTTGCCGAACCGCGCGACGCTGACGACGCGTTGGTACGTGCTGCGCTGGGTCGACGTCGACGCGAGCGGCGGCCCGAGCGTTGGCGACACGTACACCGTCATCTCATCGGGACCGTGACCCGCGGCGCTACTGCGGCAGCGACTGCGTCGCCTCTGACGGCACGGCCTGCACCTGCACCGTCATGCCGCTGGCCGAGAGCTGCGCCAGCGCCACGCGGTCGACGTCATCGAGGAAGACCGAGCGCGACACCGCGACGCGGCCCGGGCCGGCGTGCACGTTGCCCAGGTTCAGCGTGCCGTTCGGCAGACCGTGCTCCCGCGCGACGACCGCAGTCCTCACATCACGGAACAACACCAGCGTGCGCACCTTGTCGGCGTCGAGCGCGCGGAAGTCCAACTTGTCGGCGGGCGCGAGCACGACCTCGACCTCGGGCGGCACGGCCATCTCGTAGGCGGCCTTGGCGAGGTCGTCGTGGGCGACGGCCTCATCGGCCACCACCACGCGGTCCACCTTGAGGAACGGCAACCAGGCTTCGATGACCTGGCCGTGAATCAACCGACTGTCGATGCGACTCCAGGAAATCACGGCATCACTCCTGTACTGCGTACGGCGGCCCCGAAGAGGGAGGTGCTTGCCTGCTTCATCGGAACGCATAGCCCTCTGGTTGCTTCCTGGGCATGCAAAAGTGCGCCTCCCCGTCATGACGGCCCGCACCTTCGACGCACGCTTCGGGAAGAATTTTCTGGCGACGGTGCCCGACGCGCCCGGGGTGTACGAGTGGCTCGATGCGAGCGGTTTGACGCTGTACGTCGGCAAGGCGGTCAACCTGCGCAAGCGGTTGGCGCAGTACCGGCGGGCCGGCGCGCGCAAGAAGGTCGAGAAGAAGCGGTCGCAGCTGGTGACGCTGGCCACCTCGGTCCGGTTCCGCGTCACCGACGACGAGCTGGCCGCGCTGGTGTTGGAGAATGAGCTCATCCAGCAGCTCAAGCCGCCGCACAACGTCTCGGGCGCGTTCTCGTTCATGTACCCGTGCCTCGGCGCGCGCCGCGTCGGGAAAGACGTCGAGCTGGTCTGCACGTCGCTGCCCGACGAGCTCCCGGGCTTCGAGTGGGCGGGCGCGTTTCGCAGCAAGGCGGTGACGCGGGCGGCGTTCGACGCGCTGGTCGAACTGCTGGCGCACGTAGGGCACCTCGAGCCGACAAAGAAGGGCGCGGTGGTGCCGAAGTACACGCGGCTGGTGCGGTTCCGTCAGCTGGACGAGACGTGGGTCCGCGAGCTGCTCGGTTGGTGGCGCGGCCAGTCGCGGGGCTTCGTCGC
>CAYWON010000394.1:0-2241 GCA_964459885.1 uncultured Archangium sp. | reverse complement strand
GTCGATTCGTCGACCAACGTCTCTTCGAGCCACGCCGAGAGGTCGCCCGGCACCGCGCGCGGCTTCGTCGGCAGCATTGATTCGTCGAGCGACGCGACCTTCTTCCCGCCGAGCTCCAGCATGGCGAACGCTTCACCCAACAGGTAGCGCGCCAGGCCGAAGCCTTCATCGCTCAGCCCCGACTCGTCGAGCCACGACACGAGCGCGTCTTGCCGGTTGTCGAACGCGTGGTTGAAGCGCTCGCGCTCCTTCGGGAAGTCGTCGAACCAGCGGCTCGCGGCGTCGAGGAACTCGCGCGTGGGGCCGGCGTCACCGAAGGCGTCGGGCTTCGTGGCCTTCACTTTCTTCACGCGCGGCGCGTGGGTCGTGTCTTCGGGCACCTCGCCGGCGATGACGAGGTCGTAGAGGCCCAGCAGGTTGCCGAACAGCCGCGCGGCGTCGGCGGGGCGGCTGAAGCGCGGCTCATCGAGCCAGAGGTCCGAGATGATCTCACGCGCCGACACGCCTTCCTGCGACGCCATGCGGAACGCTTCGACCACGTCTTCGGCGTCGGCCATCGCGCCCGACTCAGCGAGCAGCTTCTGCAACACCTCGTAGCCTTCGAACTCGCGGTCGATGTCGTCGTGCTTGCGGCTCATGCGGGTGACACCTTCTTCCACACCTTGTTGGCGATGAGCAGCACGAGCAGCGCCACCTGCACGCCGACGAAGCGCCAGCCCACGGCGGCTTCCAGCTGACTGCTCGCGAACGTTTCCCACAGCAGCAACAACGTGAGCCCCGAGCCCCACGCGACGAGCGGGTTCACTTCGCGCTGCACCGCGCGCTTCCACGCGAAGCCCCCGCGCACGTCTCGCAACTTGCGCAGCCGCGGCCAGAACGCCGACACCTCGCGCGCCCACGCGTCGAACTCCGCGCCGTACTTCTCACGCAGCAGCGCGTCTTCGGCCTGCACGATGAAGTACTGGCTCAGCACGACATACGAGAGGCCGAACACCCAGCCCCAGAGCGTGTGCGCGACGGCGAGCACGCCGAAGGTGATGAAGAAGTTGCCGAGGTACAGCGGGTGTCGCACCACCGCGTATGGGCCCGTGGTGTTCAACGCGGCGGCTTGCAGGCGTCGCGACTGCAGGCTGGTGCCGCGCGGAATGAGGCCGATGGTGACGAAGCGAATCGCCGCGCCCAGCACACACGCCACCACGCCGATGACGTTGAGCGCGGCGTTGCCGGGGTTCTGCACGTCGTGGCCTTGCCAGACCAGCTGCAGCGCCAGCGCGATGACGAGCAGCGGCGCGAAGCTGCGCACGCGGAAGAAGATCGCCCCCAGGCGGCTCGAAAAGGACGACGGCACGTCAGCCGCGAATAGCGACAACCCGGCGGAATTGCGCGCCGTTTTCATCGCCCGATGTTGCTGAATGCACCCATCACCCGCGGGCACTGACGGGTGAATGGAGCTGCCGCTTTACATGTGGACGAGCCCGGCGCTACAGCGCGCGCCCGTGACTTCCGCCGCGTCTCGCGCCGACGTCGTGCAGCGCGCCCGCGCAGGGGAAGCCGCAGCGTTTCGCGAGCTCTACGCGCAGCACCACCGGCAGGTCGCCCGTCAGCTCACGTTCCTCGTGCCGCGCGCGGACCTCGAGGACGTCTTGCAGGACGTCTTCATCGAGGTGTTCCGATCGATTCGCCGGTTCGAGGGCAAGTCGGCCTTCACGACGTGGCTGTACAGATTGACGGTGCACGTGGCGATGAAGTCGCGCCGCAAGCACACCCGCTCGCGCCTGGACATCGTGGAAGACCTGCCGGAGCGCGCCGACGAAGGCCCCGCGCCCGTCGACGTGTCGCTCTCGGCTGAACGTCAGGCCCGCGTGGAAGCGCTGCTCGAGCAGCTGTCTCCAAAGAAGCGCGCGGTGCTGGTGATGCACGACCTGCAGGGCGTCGAGGCGCAGCGCATCGCGGAGATCCTCGAGACCAACATCCTCACGGTGCGTACGCGGCTCTTCTACGCACGCAAAGAGCTCGAAGCGCTGGCCAAGGAAGACCCGGCGCTCGCTGAGTTCTTCGGGAGCGACGCGCCATGAAGCACCTCGAGCCAGACGTCATCGACGCGGCCGCGAAGGCCACGCCCGAAGGTGAAGTGGCGATGCACCTCGCGAGCTGTGCCGAGTGTCGCGCCGACGTGAAGAGCGCCCGCGCGCGCCAGAGGTTGCTCGGTGGCCTGACGCCGTACACCTTGTCTGACGTGGC
>CAYWON010000393.1:0-2269 GCA_964459885.1 uncultured Archangium sp. | reverse complement strand
AGGCGACCAGCTCGAGCCAGCTGCTCGACGTCATCGGCAGCGTCATGCAGCCGCGGCAGAACGACGCGTCGGTGGCCGCGGAAGGCGATCGCTACAACATGCAGCAGCTCGCGGCGTACCAGATGGCCCAGCTGTTCCGTCAGCAGACGGCCTGACCTCGACAGCAGAGCTCGTGAGCGGAGGGCGTGCCTCGAAGGCGCGCCCTTCGTCGTTTGCGGGCGCAATCATTTCGCGCCGCGTCGACGCCGTGAGCTGCGATGTTCTTGAGCCTCAAACCTTTCAGCAGGAGCGACGACGAGGTGAGCAAGCGACGAAGTGTGCTGTTGGCGACGGACCTCAGCTGCCGGTGCGATCGAGCGCTCGATCGTGCGGTGGCGTTGGCGCGGGCCTGGGCTGCGGAGCTGGTGGTGGTGCACGCCGTGAGCGAGGTGGAGGCGATCGACGACGCGCCGTCGTGGCGTCGTGGCGCGTCGGTCGAGGCGCTGGCGACACAGCGGCTGCGCGCAGATCTGGCGGGCGTGGCCGACGTGCCGATGCAGCTGGTGGTCGAGCGCAAGCCGGCGTTGGAGTTGATCGTCGAGACGGCCGAGCGCCTGGGCAGTGAGCTCATCATCACCGGTGTGGCGCGCGACGAGACGCTGGGTCGCGTGCTGCTGGGCACGACCGTCGAGCGGCTGGTGCGGCGATCGGCGGTGCCGGTGCTGGTGGTGCGCAGCCGCGCGCGGGGCGACTACCGGAACATCGTGGTGGGCAGCGATCTCTCGCCGGGCTCGAGCGCGGCGCTCGACGTGGCACGGCGGCTGTGGCCGTCGGCGAGCGTGCGAGCGTTGCACGCCTTCGAGGTGGCGTTGGAGTCGCGCATGGCGGACCCCATGGCGGCGCGCGACGCGACGCGGGCCGAGCTCGAAGGGCCCGCGCAGGCCTTCATCGCGGGGCGCGGCGTGCCGGTGCTGCTCGAGTACGGCCGGCCCGAGGCGCTGCTGCGCGCCCTGGAAGACGAGGGGGCCGAGCTGACGGTGGTGGGCACGGCCGGCCGAACGGGCCTCGCGGGCTTCGTGATCGGCAGCGTGGCGGCGCGCATCGTGGCGGAGCTCCGCGGTGACGTGCTGGTGGTGCCTCCGGGCGATCGGCGAGGGTGACGGGTGCTGCTTTCGCTCGCGCTGGTGGGCGTCGGCCTCGCGCTGTTGGTGCTGGGCTCGGAGCTGGTGCTGCGGCGAGGCAGCGAGCTCGCGGCGGTGCTGGGGTTGAGCCCGCTCGTCATCGGGTTGACGGTGGTGTCGGTGGGCACCAGCGCGCCGGAGCTGGCCGTGGGCATCACCGCGACGGTGCAGGGCAACGGCTCACTCGCCGTCGGCAACATCGCGGGCACCAACCTCTTCAACCTGCTCTTCATCCTGGGGTTGAGCGCGGCGCTGCGACCGTTGCCCATGCAGCTGCTCAGCTTGAAGCTCGATCTGCCGGTGATGACGCTCTCGGCGGTGGTGCTGGTGGTGGTGGCGCTCGACGGCCACAGCTCGAAGGCGCGGCGCTGGTGCTGGGCGCGATCGTCTACACGGTAGTGCTGATCCGCGTCTCGAAGCGCGAGTCAGCGAAGGTGAAGGCGGAGTTCGCCGCGGCCTTCGCGCCCGAGCCGGAGGTGAAGCGGCAGGGCCTCACCGTCACCGTGCTGTGGCTGCTCGTCGGGCTGGCGGTAGTGGTGGGCGGCGCGCAGGTGATGGTGCGCGGCGCCGTCGATCTCGCGCGGCTGCTGGGCATCTCTGACGCGGTCATCGGGCTGACGGTCGTGGCGGTGGGCACGTCGGCGCCGGAGCTGGTCAGCACGCTCATCAGCGCGGCGCGCGGAGATCGCGACATCGCGGTGGGGAACCTGCTGGGCAGCAGCACCTACAACATCCTCTTCATCCTCGGCGTGACGTGCGCGGTGACGCCTGGTGGCGTGGTGCTCGACGAGCCGAGCCTCTTCGTCGACCTCGGCCTCGCGGCGGCGGCGGCGCTGCTGTGCGTGCCCGTCTTCTATTCGGGGCGGCGCGTCTCGCGCGGTGAAGGGCTGCTCTTCGTCGGCCTCTATTTCACGTACCTGACGGTGCTCTTGATGCTGCGCGCGTGAAGACGCGGCGGAGATTGTGACGACCCATGCCGCGGCGCGGTGGTACGTGTGCGCGCATGACGCGACGCACGTACTTCCCGCCCCTCGAGCCGTTCAACTCAGGTCGGTTGCAGGTCGGCGACGGCCACGAGCTGTACTTCGAAGAGAGCGGCAACCCGAACG
>CAYWON010000392.1:0-2286 GCA_964459885.1 uncultured Archangium sp. | reverse complement strand
CGTTCGGGTTGCCGCTCTCTTCGAAGTACAGCTCGTGGCCGTCGCCGACCTGCAATCGACCTGAATTGAACGGCTCGATGGGCGGGTAGTACGTGCGTCGCGTCATGGCGGCGACACGTACCACCGTGCAGCGTCGATCGATCGTGACAATCGGTCTGCGCTACAAGCGGCGCGCATGAACGCACGCGCACACTCGTGGAACGCCGCGCTCCTCGCAAAGCCGGGCGAGCTCGAGCTCACGGTGGAACGTTCACGCATCGTCGGCGAGTTGCCGCGCGGCCTGGTCGGTGGGCGGCTGCTCTCGAACGGCCCCGGTTGGACGAAGATCGGCGATCGCCTCGCGCACCCGTTCGATGGCCACGGGTACGTGCGCGCGTTCACGTTTCAAGACGATGGCTCGGTTCAGCTCCGCGCGCGCTTCGTCCAGACGCCTGCCTACAAAGACGAGCTCGCCGCTGGCCGACTCGTGCACCGCGGCCTCGGCACCAACCCCCACGCGCAGTTCTGGAAGAACCTCCGCGGCAGCATGAGCGGCCGCAACGTCGCCAACACCACCATCCAACGATGGAACGGCAAGCTGCTCGCCGGTTGGGAAGGCGGCGCGCCGTACGCCGTCGACGTCGATTCACTCGCGACGCTCGGCGAAGAGACATTCGGCGGTGCCATCGCAGGTCAGGCGACGCTCGCGCACATGAAGGTCGACGCGGTGACCCGGCGCCTCGTCACCTGCAGCGTGAAGATGGGCCCGAAGACCTCGCTCACCTTCCGCGAGTTCGACGCGGCCGGCGCGCTGCTGCACACGCGGGAACAGGCGTTGCCGTCGTCGCTGTTCGCGCACGACTTCGTCATCACGCCGAACTGGTACGCGTTGGTCAGCAACCCGCTGCGCATGAAGCTGGGCGAGCTCGCGCGCTTCGCCGTGGGCGCGTCGACGCTCATCAACGCCATCGAGACGAACCCTGCGGCCAGCGGACAGCTCTACCTGGTGCCGCGCACGTCGGCGGCGCCGATGCGCGTCGTCACGTTGCCGCAGCGCGCGTTCGCCGTGCACTACGGGAACGCCTTCGAGCGCGACGGCGCGGTGCACCTCGACGCGTGCCTGTTCGCGGACTTCACGTTCGGCGAGGAGTTCGGTTTTCAGGGCGCGACGGCTCCGCTCGACCCGGCGCGCCCAGACACGCGCGCGCCGCAGCGCCTGTACCGGCTGACGGTGAAGGACGGTGCGCCCGACGCCACGATGACGCAGCTCGCGCCGCACGGCATCGACTTCCCGCGCGTGCACCCCGATCACGAGGGCCGAGAGACGCCGGTGCTCTTCGGCGCCGCGCGCGCCGAGCTGAAGCACTCCGACCCCTTCGATTCGATCATCCGCGTGGACCTCCACGACGCGCAGCGGCCGCCGCAGGTGTGGACCGCGCCGAGCGACGTCTTCGTCGGCGAACCCATCTACGTGCCCGAATCAGGTCACGTGCTCGCCCTGCTCTCTGACGGCGGGCGCGACACGAGCACGCTGGCCGTCTTCGACGCGGGTGCGGTTGACCGCGGCCCGGTCGCGCAGGTTCCGCTGCCGCTGCTGCCCTACGCGTTTCACGGCGCGTGGGATCGGGCGGACGCCGGCTGATTTCGCTGGCACGTCGGCATCGACGTTGTCACTGACGCGTAACCATGGACGTCCTCCAGGTCACCGCAGTGATCATCACGCTCACCGCGCTCTTCAGCTACCTCAACGCGAGGCTGCTGAAGCTCCCGAGCACCATCGGGCTGATGTTGATCTCGATGGCGAGCTCGCTCGCGCTGTTGCTGCTCGGCAGCTACGTGCCCGACTTCCAGGCGCGCGCCGTCGGGCTGGTGTCGAGCATCGATTTCAACAAGACGCTGATGGAAGGCATGTTGGGCGTGCTGCTGTTCGCGTCGGCGATGCACGTCGACGTGCGCGACCTGAAGCAGCACCGCGTGGTGATCGCCACGCTGTCGAGCGTCGGCGTCGTGTTGTCCACGGTGCTGGTCGGCTACCTCACGCACTGGCTGCTGGGCGTCGCGGGCCTCGAGGTGCGCCTCATCTATTGTCTGCTGTTCGGCGCGTTGATCTCGCCCACCGACCCCATCGCGGTGATCGGCATCTTGAAGCACGCCGGAGCGCCGAAAGATCTCGAGACCAAGATCGCGGGCGAATCGCTCTTCAACGACGGCGTGGCGGTGGTGCTGTTCCTCGGCATCCTCGAGATCGCCACGGGTGAGCGCGGCTTCGACCTCGCGCACCTCGGCGGCCTCGTCGTGCAGGAAGCG
>CAYWON010000391.1:0-2324 GCA_964459885.1 uncultured Archangium sp. | reverse complement strand
TCGGCCCGGCCCTCGGCACGAATGATCAGCGAACGGCTCGAAGCGGTGCTGGCCGGTGAGCGCGACACCGAGCTGCGCAACGCGCTCGCCGCGCAGCACGTCGCGCGGGCCGAGGCCGCCGCGGCGCGCGCGCTGGCTGACCACTCGCTCGACGCCCGGCGCGAAGCGCTGCGTGAGGTGGGCCAGGCGCTCGCGCTCGAGCCCGGGCTGGCGCGCGCGCACGACGTGTTCGCCGGGTTGCTCGCCGCCGCGCCGTCGCAGACGCCGCCCGAGGTCGAAGCGGATCTCGCCGCCTTCCAGAAGCAGAACGAGCGCACGGGCATCCGCAACGGCTTCACGGCCAACGTGTTCACCGGCCTGCTGCTGGCGCCGTCGGTGCTGTGGGTGCGCAGTTGGTGGCTCTTCGCGGTGATGGCTGCGCTGTGGGTGACCTCCATCTCGATCTCAGCGTGGCTGGTGCGCCGCGAGGCGTTCACGCGGGCGCAACGCACGCTGGGCCTCGCCGCGGCGACGGCGGTCAACGCCTGCCTCGCCTTCATCTCGGGGCCGCTGATGCTGGTGCCTGCGGTGGCCACGGCCTACGCGATGAGCGTCTCGCTCTGGCTGCCCAAGAAGGAGCGCACGCTGGGCGTGGTGATGCAGCTCGCGTCGGTCTTCGCGCCGCTGTGGCTGAGCGTCGCCGGTGTGGTGCCGCGGTTCTACGAGCCGATGAACGGCGGCATGTTCATTCACCCGGTGATGCTGGAGATCAGCGACAAGTACTGGGTCATCGCGATGTCGCTCTCGGTGTCGGGCATCTTGCTGGCGTCGGTGTCGTCGATGGCGCGCGTGCGCAGCGAGCTCAAAGACGCGCGGCGTTCGCTCGCGCTGCAGCGCTGGAACCTGGAACAGCTGCGCACCGCCGCGCCCGTTCGTGACACGCCGCAGCCGTCAGCGGTCGTCGTCGCGCAGCCACCACCGGCCTCGCCTGAGACGCTGCCTCCGCTGGCGTAGGGCTTTCCCGCGCCGAGCGGCTATACCGCCGGGCCATGGCTCGCATCCTCGTCATCGACGACAACGACACCATGCGTGAAGGCATGGCCGTCACGCTCAAGAAGTCCGGCCACGAAGCGCTCGCGTTCCGCAGCGGCGCCGAGGGCCTCGCGGCGTTCAAGAGCAAGGGCGCCGACCTGATCGTCACCGACCTGAAGATGGACGGGCTCTCGGGCCACGACGTGGTGCGGGAAGCGCGCGCGCACGACCCGCTCGCCGTCATCATCATGGTCTCGGGCCACGGCAACATCCCCGAGGCGGTGCAGGCCATGCAGCTGGGCGCCTGCAATTTCATGGAGAAGGGGTTCTCGCCCGACGAGCTGCGCGCGAAGGTCGACGCCGCGCTCGAGCTCGCGCGCACCAAGGCCCGCGTGCAGAAGCTCGAGGCCACCGCCGAGGCGCTCACGAAGGACCTCGGCCACCGCACCGGCGTCACGCTCATCGGCGACAGCGCGCCCGTGCAGAAGCTCATCGCGCAGGTCAAGCGCGCTGCCGCCACCGACGCCACGGTGCTGGTGCATGGCGAGTCGGGCACCGGCAAGGAGCTCGTCGCGCGCATGCTGCACGACCTCTCGCCGCGCGCGTCGGGGCCCTTCATCGTCACGCACTGCGCGGCGCTGGCCGAGACGCTGCTCGAGAGCGAGCTCTTCGGTCACGAGCGCGGCGCGTTCACCGGCGCGGTGAAGCGCAAGCTGGGCCGCTTCGAGCTGGCCGATGAAGGCACCATCTTCCTCGATGAGATCGGGGAGATCTCCGCGTCGGTGCAGACCAAGCTGCTGCGCGTGCTGCAGGAGCGCGAGATTCAGCGCGTCGGCGGCGAAGAGACGAAGAAGGTCGACGTGCGCGTCATCTGCGCCACGCACCGCGACTTGAAGGCCGAGGTGGCCGCCGGCCGCTTCCGCGAAGACCTCTACTACCGCCTGCATGTCGTCCCGCTGGAGCTGCCCGCGCTGCGCGAGCGCCTCGAAGACATCGGCACGCTGGCCCGCCACTTCGTGGGCAAGCACGCGCCGCGCATCAACCCGCAGGTGAAGGCGCTGTCGGCCGCCGCCATCTCGGCGCTGTGCCGCTACCCGTGGCCCGGCAACGTGCGCGAGCTGGAGAACGCCATCGAGCAGTCGCTGGTGTTCGCCGAAACGCAGGAGCTCAGCGAGAAGGACCTGCCGGCGTTCCTGCAGTCGGCGCAGGCCCGCGCGGCGAGCGTCGAGGGCGCGCTGCCGGTGCCGCATGGAGACCGACCGCTGCCCGACATCCTCGAAGATCTCGAGCGGCAGCTCATCGAACGCGCCTAC
>CAYWON010000390.1:0-2330 GCA_964459885.1 uncultured Archangium sp. | reverse complement strand
ATCAGGCGGCGGTCTTGAGCTTCTTCGGCAAGTACGTCGGCACCATCAAGGAACAAGGGCTGCGCTGGGTGAACCCGTTCTTCAAGGCGCGCAAGGTCTCGCTGCGCGTGCGCAACTTCGAGAGCAGCAAGCTCAAGGTGAACGAGCTCGACGGCAGCCCCATCGAGATCGCCGCGGTCGTGGTGTGGCAGGTCGTCGACTCGGCGGAGGCCGTCTACAACGTGGAGGACTACGAGAGCTTCGTGCGCATTCAGAGCGAAGCGGCGCTGCGCGCGATGGCGTCGAGCTACCCGTACGACCAACACGACGACGGCAAGCCGTCGCTGCGCAGCCACGCGGCCGAGATCAGCAAGCACCTGGGCGACGAGCTGCAGGACCGACTGAACCAGGCTGGCGTGAAGGTGCTCGAGTCGCGCATCAGCCACCTCGCGTACGCGCCGGAGATCGCCCAGGCGATGCTGCAGCGGCAGCAGGCGAGCGCCATCATCTCGGCGCGCACCCGCATCGTCGAAGGCGCGGTCAGCATGGTCGAGATGGCGCTGGCCGAGCTGAGCAAGCGCAACGTCGTCGAGCTCGACCCCGAGCGGCGCGCGGCGATGGTCAGCAACCTGCTGGTGGTGCTCTGCGGTGAGCGCAGCACCCAACCGGTGGTGAACGCAGGCTCGCTCTACTGAGGCGAAGCGTGTCGTCGTCACCGTCAGAGAAGAAGGCCTACCCGCTGCGCATCAGCGCCGAGATCCTCGACGCCGTGCAGCGGTGGGCCGATGACGAGCTCCGGTCGGTCAACGCGCAGATTGAGTACGTGCTGCGCGAAGCGCTGCGGAAGAACGGCCGGCTCAGACCACCCGACGAGGCGCCTCCCGGAAAGAAGCGGTGAACCTCACCCGTGCGTCATCTCGTCCCAGCGGCCGCGGCTCTTGGCGTCGTGCAGCAGCGTGTCGAGCTTGCCGAGCAGCACCTTGTTGCCGTCCTGCGCGTAGCCCTCGAGCGACTTCGCGCAGCCGTCGACCTTCTCGAGGAACTCACCGAGCACCTGGCCGTCGAGCTGCTTGGCGTACACGCCGTAGTTGAGCTGCTGCAGGTAGAGCGCGTTCATCACCTGCTCGAACTGACCGCCGATGGGCACCGACAGCATCGGCTTGCGCAGGTACACCGCCTCGCTCATCAGCGTGTAGCCGCCGCCGCCCACCACGCCACGCGCGGTGCGCAGGTCATCGATGAAGCCCGCTTCGCTGAACGGCTTGAAGATGAGGTTGCCCTCGCGCACGTCGCTCGTGATGTCGCGCCGGTACCCGTAGATGCGGCACTCGATGCCCGACTTGCGC
This sequence comes from uncultured Archangium sp., assembly GCA_964459885.1. Lineage (GTDB taxonomy): Bacteria > Myxococcota > Myxococcia > Myxococcales > Myxococcaceae > Archangium_A. Next base: position 1,005 of record CAYWON010000390.1, on the reverse strand, counting down.
AGCTCTTCGATGAGCGCCGTGTTGCTCGTCATCGTCTGGTACACGAGCAGGTGTTCGCCGCTCTCGCGCTTCGCCTCGAGGATCTCCGGCCGGAGGATCGACGGCACCAGCGACGTGCGCTCCTTGCGCACCGGCGGGTAGAAGAACGTGGTGACGAGGTAGTGGAACGAGCCCGGCACCTTCGATTTCACGATGCCCTTCGTCAGCTCGAACTGATCTTCATGCCCCGCAAGCAGCGCTGGCTCGTGCTTGCAGCGGTTGATGATCTGCATGTTGTCGACGCTGATGCAGGGCAGGAAATGGTTGCGCGCGTAGAGGTAGCTGAACGACTCGAAGTCGCTGATGACGACGTCGGGTTTGAAGTCGTCGGCTAACTCGAAGTACTTCCGCACGTTCTGCGGCCACCCGGTGACAGCGCCTTTCAGGTTCTGCAGCACCGTCTGCCACTTCTTCACCGAGTTGCCTTCGTACTGAATGGTGAAGCCCCAGATGTTGTGGACGTTCTCGAAGCGCTTGGCGAGGTAGTCGCGCGCGCGGCCCGAGACGACGATGTGCACGTCGTGGTGCTTCGTGAGGTGCTCCAACACCACGCGTGAGCGCGTCGCGTGACCCATGCCTTCGCCGACGACTCCGTAGAGGATTCGCATTCGCCGGAAGCTAGGTAGTGTGCCCCGCCATGTCACGTCAGCTCGGCCGCGCCATGATGTACGGCCTCTTCGCCGGTCTGCTGGGCACGTCGATTCTGCTGGGTGTCTTCGCCATCCGCAGCGCCGGCTTCGAGTGCGAGAACCCCGGCACCGAAGAGTGCGTGTTCGAGAGTTCCACTCACACTGACATCGCGCGGCTGCAGAGCTACGCGTCGCTGGGCTCGGGTCTCATCGCGGCCGGGTTGTTTTTGGCGCTGCGTCGCAGACAAGCACCGTAGGCTGCGCCGCCATGCGGCTCGACCCCTTCAACCTGCCCGAGCGGCTCAACCTCGCGCAGGTGTTCCTGCACGCACAGGCG
>CAYWON010000389.1:543-2343 GCA_964459885.1 uncultured Archangium sp. | reverse complement strand
CGCGCGCGCCGCAACCGTCAAAATGTGGGGGTTTCCGTGCGGCTGTGACGAGCGCGTAGGCTGCGCCGCATGCTCACGGTCGCGGCAGAACGAAATCGGGTGGCTGATCATCTTCAACGTGCAGAGGCGTTCGCGGCGTCTCGCGACCTGAGCTCGCTGAGCCCCGTGCAGCGGCTCGTTCGGGAGCTGTTGCTGCAGGAGCTGTCGGCGTACCGCGCCGACGGTCGCTTCCCGAAGAACCCGGGGTTCGCTGAGCTGACGCCCACGTTCGTCGACGCGGAGGGCACGCGGTGCGCGATGGCGCAGCTGCTCGAGCTGGGTGGTGAACACGCGATGGTGAAGAAGATCTCCACCGAGCGAAACCACGCGCGCGTGAAGGACCTGGCCGACGAGCCCGGGCTGCTGGCGTGGCTCGAGGCGGCGGGGCTGACGGTGGAAGAGGCCGCGGTGATTCAGCCCGGGTACGGCTGCACGTCGGCGGCGGAGTGCGTGTGCCGAGAAGGCTTCAGTCAATCGGTGTTGCCGGTGCCGGCGAAGGCGGTGCTGGAGGTGACCATGCTCGAAGGTGGCGTCGGCCAGGTCGACGCGGTGTACGGCACGACGAACTTCAAGGTCGGAGACCAGCTGCGGTTGCCCAGCTACGTGCAGGCCGTCGGTGGCCGCGCCATCGTGGGGCTCGACGCCGACGACGCCATGGTGACGGTGACGAGCGGCGGCGTCACGGAAGGCGACTTCGCCGCGGTGCCGCTGACCAACGGTAAGTGGCAGTGCGACGCGATGGGCTCGACGACGGCGCAGCCCATCACGACGGCCGAGTACGCGCGCATCGCGATGGCCGACGACTGCCTGGCGACGGCGCGCGCGACGCCGGGGCTCGGTGGCGAATGCGGGCCTGCGGGCGGGTGCAGCGCGGCGGGTGATGCGGGCTCGCTGGGCGTGTTGCTGGCAGTGGTGGGCGCGTTGATGGCGCGACGGCTCGGGCGATAGCGCGAGGGGAACGCGATGAACGCGTCGCTGCACTACAAGCTCCGGCGAGCGGTGAACCAAGGCGACGTTGACGAGGTCCGCGCGCTGCTGAAGGCGGGCGCGGCAGTGATGGAGCCATCGACGATGCTGATGCCCGTGTTGTCGCTCGCCGCAGACAATGGGGCGGCCGACATCGTCGAGCTGTTGTTGGAGCACGGCGCCGACGCGCGACGCACGACAGACGACGGTTGGAGCGCGGCGACGTACGCAGATGCTGCGGAGTTCGACGCGCTGGCGGCGCGGCTGGTCGAAGCGGGTGCGCCGGAGTCATCGAGAACCGCGCACGGCTACACGGCGCTCCACCGCGCCGCACGACGAGGCGACGTCGCGAGGTTTCTGCCGAGCCCAGACCTCGACGCACTCGATGCGTGCGGCGCGACGCCGTTGGCGCTGGCCATCGCACACCGCCAGGAGGCGGCGGCCGAGGCGCTGCTGCGTGCGGGTGCCAACACCAATCACGGGTCGCTGCTGAGCGACGCCGCGTATCAGGACTCGCGACCGTGGGAGCCGACGCACTTCGTGACGCTTCTGCTCGCCGCGGGTGCTGAGCCGATGCGCGAAGGTGCGTACCCGCTCTTCTTGACGGCGAATCAGGAGTGGTCGAGCCCGTCGGTGTTGCGACAACTCGTGGCGGCAGGCATCGAGATCAACGGGCGAGTGGAGGCAGGGCAGACGGTGTTGCATCGCATCGCCCAGATCAGCGGCGACGAGATGGTGGACGCCGCAGTCGACGCAGGCGCCAAAATTCTTGTGGCGGCCCGCGACCGCTTTCTT
>CAYWON010000389.1:0-533 GCA_964459885.1 uncultured Archangium sp. | reverse complement strand
AGTCGACGCAGGCGCCGATCTCGAAGCGAAGGACGCGGACGGCAGGACGCCGGTGATGTTGGCGGAGCGGAACGAGAACAAGAGGAGCTACGCGCGACTGGTGGCGCGAGGCGCGAAGCTTCCCTGAAGGCGGTGGGTGGTCGCGTCAGCAACGACGAGCACGAACCGAGCGGCGCTGCATCGCCGGACGCCGCGTCATGCACCTCACCCACGCTTCGACCACGTGACCGCTCTTTTAGAAATGGCACGTTTCGTGACGAGTGACTTCACGGTTCGCGTCTCAACAAGTCTGCATCTTTACGCGCACGACCGAGGCGGTCTCCGGTCGCGCGAAGTGCGCCGACCGCTCTTTCAGACGTATCTAAAAGAGCGGTGGGCGCTCTCGACACCCCGTCCCCGACGCTCGCAACCGTTCGGAATCTCGGCACCACACAAACGAGACATACAAATCAAAACAGATGCCATTTCTAAAAGAGCGGTCGCCAAACAGAACATGAACAAGTGTGTGGCGTGCCGCGGGGCCAACACGGCGC
>CAYWON010000388.1:0-2354 GCA_964459885.1 uncultured Archangium sp. | reverse complement strand
GGCGCGTCGTTGAATTGATCGAACACGCGCACCGCGCCGCCGCCGACGTCGGGCCCCACGTCCGCGCAGACGTTGTTGAAGAAGCGCGTGTTGACGAGCTTGAGCTTCCCGCCGCGCACCCACACGGCGCCGCCGCCGTCGAACTCCGTCTCGGCCTTCGAGTTGCCGTCGATGAAGGTGAGGTTCTGCAGCGTGAGGCGCGGGTGGTCCTGGTTGTCGCAGTGCGAGGTGGTCCACTTCTGCGCGCGGTCGCAGGTGTTCATGTAGAGGATCCGTGTGGTCTGACCGCCGCTGAGCGTCACCTTGCCGCCGCCGTCGATGACGATGTCGGGGCCCGTGTCGTTCACCACCTTCGCGGGCTTCGTCAGCGTGATGGTGTGGGGCGCTTCACCGCAGTCGAAGGTGATGACGCCACCTTTCGCCACCGCGTCGATGAACGCGTCTGCGCTGCAACTCGCCGGTGTGCCGTTTCCGACGACGGTGCGCGGGCTCAACACGTCGGCGCTGGCGCCCTCTGCCGGCACGGTGCAGCGCCCGTCGGGGTTCCCCGCGGGTGGGCCACCCGTGGGGTCAGTAGGGGCGGTCGGCGCGCAGCCGACGACGGCGCAGAGACTGGCGAGAACGAGGGGTCGCACAGGCACCAGTCTCTCATGACGGGCTGTTTCTTTTGGGGTGCCCCCCTCGGCGGGGGTAACGTGCCGCGCGGTTATGTCGCCCACGATCCTCGTCGTCGATGACAACAAAGAGCTGGTGGCGCTGCTCACCTCGCTCTTCGAAGAGGCGGGCTACACCGTCATCGGCGCGAACAAGGGCAAGCTCGCCGTCGAGCAGAGCAAGGGCGCCAACCTCTCTGCTGCCGTCATCGACGTGCTGCTGCCCGACATGATGGGCTACCACGTCGCCGAAGGGCTCCGCGCGTCGGCGCCCGGCGTGCCGCTGCTCTTCATGAGCGGCGTCTTCAAGGGCTCGAAGCACTCCACCGAGGCCTCGACCCGCTTCCCCGGCGCGAAGTTCTTCGAGAAGCCCTTCGACGCGAAGAAGCTGCTCGAGGCCGTGCGCGAGGTCGCACCTGTCGCGTCGACGCCGCGGCCGCCGCCGCCGCCCGCTGAAGACTTCGAGGTCGAGCTCGACATCGACATCGAAGACGCCGACGACGAGCCGATGGAGCTGACCGGCAAGATCCGCGTCACCGGTGGCGGCAACATCACCGCTGAGCTCCAGGGCGCGACGCTGACCGCCCAGAAGCACATCGCGGGTCCGGTGTCGGGCTCGCGGCCTCCGCCCAGCAGCGCGAGCGGCATCGTGCCCCACCGCGCCACGCGTCAGGGCGAGCTGCGCGACAACCTGCCGGGCCTCATCAGCGCGTTCTACCTCTCGCGTGAGACTGGCGAGCTCTACTGCCAGAAGGGGAAGGTCAAGAAGGTCGTGTACTTCGAGGCCGGCCAGCCGGTGTTCGCGCTCTCGAACCTCGCGGCAGATCGCTTCGGTCAGTTCCTCGTGCGCGTCGGGAAGATCCAGCCCGATCAGCTGCAGGACGCGGCGGTGGTGGCGGCGCAGAGCAAACGGCGCACTGGCGACGTGCTCGTCGAGCGCGGCCTGCTCAAAGACACCGAGCGGCTCTATTACGTGGGCCAGCAGGTCAAGGCGATCATCTACAGCTTGTTCGGTTGGGAAGAGGGCAGCTTCACCGTCACCTTCCGTGAGAAGGCGCGCGCCGAGAGCATCAAGCTCGATCTCTTCCCCGGCAACCTCACCATCCGCGGAGTGAAGAAGCTCTACAAGCCGGCGCGGTTGAGCCGCATCGTGCAGCCCGAAGATCGCCTGCTGCCGAGCCAGCAACCCGCGTACCAGCTGCACGAGCTTGAGCTCGAGAAGTGGGAAGCCCAGCTGCTGCCGCGCGTCGACGGCACGCGCACCAACGCCGAGTTGATCGCCCTGTCAGGCAAGCCGGAGCACCAGGTGAAGGCCTTCCTGGCGGCGATGCTGGGCGTGCAGATCCTCGAGACGCGCGAAGCCTGATCAGGCCGCGCGGCTGTTCGACAAGAAGCCCTTGAGCGCGGTGCGATCAGGCAGCTCGCTCTCGACGCTCTCGAAGCTGACCCCGAGGCCCTTCGTCACGCCGCGCGCGTCGCGATCGACGCGCGCCACGCTGCCGACCAACGTGCAGTAGCGGGGGCCATCAGAGAAGGGCAGCGCCAGCGCCACGCGCACGGGCGTCCCGGTGCGGGCCGGCTCGCGGGTGCGGAGGTACAGGCCACCTTCCGAGAGGTCAGCCACGGCGTCGCGCACGAACCGGTTCCCGATGCGGCAGTGGGCGGTCAGCGCCACCTGAATACGAGGAAAAACGCGCTTGT
>CAYWON010000387.1:0-2356 GCA_964459885.1 uncultured Archangium sp. | reverse complement strand
AACGATCCGTATCGGCGTCGCGCGCCTCGTGATCCTCGGTCGCTGAGGCCACCCAGACGCGGTCCAGGGGGGGGTGTAAGACGGCGTAATAGTCTCGGGACGGCCGGTCCTCTAACGTCGCTCAACCGGTTGGTTGTTCAGACCGGCCCCTCCGTCACTTCGACGCGACTCACCCGTGAGCCTCGGCCCCCCGATCGTATCCGTTCAGGGCATAAGAATGTTGGATCGTTTCGATCACTTGTAAGTTCGCGCTTGCGGCCCACCACCGAGGCGTGATCCATCGTCAGCGTGGACGCCGATCGTCGGATGGTTGAGCTCGAAGAACTCGTGGCCAAGCAGGCCGCGGAGCTCGCCGAACGGGATGAACAGATCGCGCGGTTGACGAAGAGCCTTGCCGACCGAGACGCCGAGATCGAGACGCTCTCGAAGAGGCAGACCGGGCTGGAGCAGCAGGTCGCGTCCCTCGTGGCAACCCAAGAGAAGGCGGGACGGAACTCGCGCAACTCGAACCTGCCGCCGTCGAGTGACGCGCCGTCCGAACGCGCCAAGCGCGCGAAGAAGCCCAAGAGCAGCAGGAAGCGAGGCGGGCAACCCAATCACCGCGGAAGCCACCGCGAGTTGCTGCCAGCGGACCGGGTCGACGACATCGTCGACAGCTTCCCGTCGCATTGCGAGGAGTGCGCCCTGGCTCTACCGCAGACGCCCGACCCCGACGCAACTCGCTTTCAGGTGTCGGAGCTGCCCGCCTTCGAACCGCATACGACCGAGTATCGAGAGCACTCCGTGGCGTGCCCATGTTGTCGCCACGTGACGACGGCGCGCCGTGACCCGCGGGCTCCGGCGTCTCCTTTTGGGTCGCGTCTGATGAGCGTGGTCGCGCTGCTCACCGGGGTCTACAACCTCAGCCGGCGCAAGGCGGCCCGTCTCCTCGGCGACATCGTGGGCGTGAAGATGTCACTGGGCGCGATGAGTGCGGTCGAGGCGCGCGTCAGCGAGGCCGTCGCCAAGCCGGTGCAGGAGGCGGTGGACCGCGCCATCAAGGCCGACGTCAAGCACACCGACGGCACGACCTGGTACCAGGCGGGGGTCGCCCTGTCGCTGTGGGTGATCGCGACGGCGTGCGCGACGGTCTACAAGGTCCTCGCCAATGGCAAGAAGGCCACGCTGTCGGCGCTCTTGTTCGGCAACACGCAGCGCGGCGTGCTCGTCGGCGACCGCGCGACGGCGTTGACGTTCTGGGCGATGGAGCGGCGGCAAATCTGCTGGGCGCATCTGCTGCGCAAGTTCGCGTCGTTCTCCGAGCGTGCTGGCGCTGCCGGCAGGTACGGTCGCGAGCTGCTCGACTTCACCGGCATCATCTTCGACTACTGGCATCGGTATCGCGACGGAACGATCGGCCGCGAGGCGCTCCGCACGTACATGCGTCCCGTACGCGAGCAGATCGAGGAGCTCCTCGAACGCGCAGTGAAGTCCGGCACCCCGCACCTCGCAGGTTCGTGCGCCGATGTGCTCGAGCATCGCGCGGCACTGTGGCGATTCGTGGATGAGCGCGACGTCGAGCCGACCAACAACCACGCCGAGCGCGAGCTACGTGCCTTCGTGCTCTGGCGCAAACGCAGTTATGGCTCGCAGAGTGAGCGCGGCAACCGCTTCGCCGAACGCCTGATGACCGTCGCACACACCGCCCGCAAGCAGAACAAGAACGTGCTCGAGTTTCTCACCGAGTGTTGCGTGGCCAAGGTCGACGGCAACGAGCCGCCTTCGCTCTTCAAGGCCGCGGCCGCCTGACTGCCATCAGCCCGCGGACTTGGACCTCGCGGGGATGGGGAAGTAGCGCGTCGCGTTACGCTCGCCCACGCTGCGAACTCGGCCGGAGCGCTTGAGGAGCTTGGCCGGGCGATGCAGCTCCCGCGTCGACGCCCCCACGACGGGCGCGTACGCCGCCATCGGAGCGCCCGGGTTGGCGCACATCGCAGCGTACAATCGCGCCCCGAGCCCCTCAAGCTCGTCCGCCGGTCGGCGGCGAGACGTGACACGCGCGACGCGACCCGGCCGCTCGGCCTGGCCCGATTTCTTGGCGGCCGACGCGAAGCTCCGCTCCACAGCGGCCGCGGCTCTGCGCCGGCACTCCGAGATATGCTCCCGGATGAGTTGTTCGATCTGCGCTTCGAGTTGGTCGAGGTTCTTGGTCGCCATGCGGCTCGAGGTCGCACGTCGCGATCACTCGCTCAACCCCTCCCCTGAACGGGTACCTGCCAGAGCCCGACGTGCGGGCGCCGCGGCGAGGTCGGCGCGCACCATGTCGTGTTCAGGGCGCACGGCGGCGGGGACGAGCCGGGCAACTTGGTCTCGCTGT
>CAYWON010000386.1:0-2376 GCA_964459885.1 uncultured Archangium sp. | reverse complement strand
TCCAGCGCATGCGGCCGGCCTTGCCCCAGTTGATGTTCGACTGCTCGGCGTTGCCGACCTCGCCGACCGTGGCGCGGCAGCGCAGGTCGACGTTGCGGATCTCGCCGCTCGGCAGACGCAGCTGCGCGTACGGGCCGTCCTTGGCGACGAGGCGGACGCTGGCACCGGCAGAGCGGGCCATCTTCGCGCCGCCGCCGGGCTTGAGCTCGATGGCGTGAATGACGGTACCGACCGGGATGTTGCGCAGCGGCAGGTTGTTGCCCGGCTTGATGTCGGCGCTCGGGCCGGACTCGACGATGTCGCCCTGCTTGAGCTTGTCGGGAGCGATGATGTAGCGCTTCGTGCCGTCGAGGTAGTGCAGGAGCGCGATCCGAGCCGTGCGGTTCGGGTCGTACTCGATGTGCGCGACCTTGGCGTTCACGCCGTCCTTGTCGTTGCGACGGAAGTCGATGACGCGGTACTGGCGCTTGTGACCGCCGCCGATGTGGCGCGTCGTGATGCGACCCGTGTTGTTGCGACCGCCCGACTTGGGCAGCGGCTTGAGCAGCGACTTCTCCGGGGTCGAGCGCGTGATCTCGACGAAGTCGGCGACCGACGAACCGCGACGACCCGGGGTCGTGGGCTTGTACTTGCGAATGGCCATGGGTTATCTCCTGGTCCTCAGCTGACAGCCGTGAAGATGTCGATGGAACCGGACTTGAGGGTGACGATGGCGCGCTTGGTGTCCTTGCGCTTGCCGATGCCGAAGCGGGTACGGCGGGTCTTGCCCTGACGGTTCAGGGTGTTCACCGACGCGACCTTGACGCCGAAGATCTTCTCGATCGCGAGCTTGATCTCGGTCTTGTTGGAGCGGGTGTCCACGACGAAGGTGTACTTGCCGTCGTCGACCAGGCCGAAGCTCTTCTCGCTCACCACCGGCGCGATGATGATGTCGCGCGGGTCCTTGTTGTAGCCGCTCACTCGCCGGCCTCCTTCTCGGTCTGCGCCTTGTCGCCCGACTTCGCGTCCGCGCTGCGTGCGTCGACGAAGGCCGTGAACGCGCCCTTGGTGAAGACGATGTCGTCGCTCACGACCGCGTCGTAGGCGTTGAGCTGGTCGACGAACAGGACGTGCACGTTCGGGACGTTGCGCACGCTCTTGAAGCTCACCTCGTCGGTGCGCTCGAGCACGATGAGCACGTTCTTGCTGGTCGCGACCTTCTCGATCAGTTCGACAGCCGTCTTGGTGCTCGGGGCGTCATCCAGACCGAAGCCGGCGACCACGTGCAGACGCTCGCCGCGCGCACGGTCGCTCAGGACGCCCAGGAGCGCAGCGGCGATCATCTTCTTGGGGGTGCGCTGGCTGTAGTCGCGCGGCACCGGGCCGTGCACGACGCCGCCGCCGCGGTGCTCGGGGGCGCGGATCGAGCCCTGGCGGGAGCGACCGGTGCCCTTCTGCTTGAACGGCTTGCGACCCGAGCCGGAGACCTCGCCGCGACCCTTGGTCGAGTGCGTGCCCTGGCGGGCGGCCGCGAGCTGCGCGGTCACCACCTGGTGGATGAGCGGAACGTTGGTCTGCTGGTCGAAGAGCGCGGCGGGCAGCTCGACGCTGCCGGAGTTGCCGCCCTTGGGCGAGACCACGGTGATGGTGCTGGCCATGATCACTGGCCTCCCTTCACGGCGTTGCGGACGAAGACCAGGCGGCCGCGGGCGCCGGGAACGGCCCCCTTGATCAGCAGCAGGCCCTTCTCCGCGTCGATCGAGTGGATCAGGAGGCCCTGCACGGTGACGCGATCGCCACCCATGCGGCCCGCCATGCGCATGCCCTTGAAGACGCGGCTCGGGGTCGAGCTGGCGCCGATCGAGCCGGGCTTGCGGTGGTTGCGGTGCGCACCGTGGCTCGCGCTCACGCCCTTGAAGTTGTGGCGCTTCATGACGCCGGCGAAGCCCTTGCCCTTGGAGGTGCCCACGACATCCACCCGCTGGCCGGCCTCGAAGATCTCGACGGTCAGCTCCTGGCCGGGCGCGTACTCGGCGGCGTCGGCGGTGCGGATCTCGGTGAGATGGCGGCGGGGGGTGACGCCGGCCTTGTCGAAGTGGCCGGCGGAGGGCTTGTTGACCTTGCGCGGGTCGATCTGGCCGTAGGCGATCTGGACGGCGGCGTAGCCGTCGTTCTCCGGGGTGCGGATCTGGGTCACGACGTTGGGCGCGACCTGCACCACGGTGACGGGCACGAGCTTGTTGTTCTCGTCCCAGACCTGGGTCATGCCGAGCTTGGTGCCCAGCAGGCCCTTGGTGGTCGTGGCGGTGGTCATGGTTCTTCGTTCCTCGTGCAGCCCGGGATCAGAGCTTGATCTCGATGTTGACGTCGGCGGGCAGGTCGAGCCGCATGAGCGAG
>CAYWON010000385.1:0-2401 GCA_964459885.1 uncultured Archangium sp. | reverse complement strand
GCCCTTGCACCAACGTCCCGCCGACATTCGAAGCCTCTTCGAACGCCCCGATGAAGAAAACCTCACCGTTCGGGCCGGCGGCGACCGCGTTCAGCGAGTCCGATTTCGCACCACCCCCGGTGTACGCCCAAGCCAAGGCTCCTTTTGCATCGTAGGCGAGCACCGCGACATCTGCGAGTCCCTGCGAGGTGTGGGACGTACCGTTCACGGTCAGCGACGTGAAGTTGCCCGCAACAACCGCTCCACCTTGCCAGCCTTTGGTCCCGCGGACGCTGAGCCCCTCGATGGACGCGCCCCAAATCCCACACTCAAACCCGTCACAGTTTTCGTCGACACTCACATCGCCGCAGCTCTCGACGCCAGGCAACACCTGCCCTTGGCAACTGCCCCAAGTGCTAGCAGTCGTGCAAGTCCGGTGTAACCGCTTCACGAAGGCCGTCTTGTGAGGCTGGCCGACGGCTGCTAGCGGCGGCGCTCAGCTAGCCGGGACGGTGATGGCGCTGATCGGCGCTTCGAGTTCCGCGGGCACGAGCTTGGCGCGGGTCGACAGCCAGTACTTCGGAGCGAGTTCGAGATTCCGATCTCGGGGCCAGTAGGGCAGGACGCGGAACACCTCATCGAGGTATTGCTCAGGGTCGATGCGGTGGAGGCGGCAGGAGGCGATGATGGAGAAGAGCGCCGCGGCACTTTCCGCGTGGACATCACTCCCATAAAACATCCAGTTTTTCCGCCCGACCACGACCTTGCGCAGTGCTCGCTCGGAGCGGGTATTGTCGAGTGGCAGTCGTGGATCGTCAAGCACGCGGCGTAGCTCGCTCTCCTGGTTGTGGGCGTAGTTGAGCGCCTTCGAGGCAAGTGAACGGGCCGGCGCTTCGAACCGGGCCTGATTCACCCACTCGAAGAACTGGTCGATCAGCGGGCGTAGGTGCTCGTCGCGGAGCTGCCTTCGCTTTTCCGGGGGGAACTTCTTGAACGCGCCATCCACTTCGTACATCGCGCGAATGCGCATCAAGCCTTCGACGCCGACGGGGTACTTGCAGATCGCGGCTTCGAAGAAATAGCGTCTGCAGTGCGCCCAGCAGCCGACCAGTTTGAGCTTGTCTTCGTCACCTTCAGTCGGCGGTCCGCGCTCAAGGATGTCGTAGACATTGCTCGCGTCGGCTTGAAGGAAGCCGCGGTACTCCCCGAACCGATCCTTGACGGTCGCGTGGTTGTGCTTTTCCGTGTAGAAGAACAGCACGTGGTCGCAGTCGGCGACGACGGTGAAGAAGTGCCCTCGCTTGCAAGCCTGTTGAACGCGGGATTGCTCTCGCTTGCCCGGTTGGATCGCGGCACCGGTCGCGTCGGTCGACAACACACTCGCGGTGAGCGCGTCCTGCCACATGGCGTGCACGATGGTTGCGCCGAGGGTGTTGCCTGCATCCTCGGCGGCGCGACACATGGTTGCGCGATCGATGGGCGCGTCACCTACAGCGAGGTGTTGTTCCTGGCGAAAGAACGGCGTGCCGAGCGCGAACTTGCCGACGAGCAGCTGCGCAACGAGCGACGTGTGGAGGATCCCACGCGGAAAGAGCACCTTGGGTCTCGGCGCTGATTCGATGAGCGGTCCGGAGGGAGTGTCAAGTCGGTACTTCGCCGTGCGCGTGACCAGAATCGAGACGCTGGCTCGCTTGACCATCAACGAAAACGCTTCGTCGAAGCCGATGCGCTTTGCGCCCTGTCGCTCCAGCTCCTCGTTGACGAAGTCCACCACGACGCGCGGAAGCTTGCTCGTGCTGAGATCTCGCCGGCCACGTCGCTTGGGCGTCTTCGCTTCACCAGCGGGCTCCGTCGGCGTGGTGGCGTCTTGCGTGGCTTCCGTTGCGCCCAGGGCTTCTGCAGCGCCCTGTGCGTCCGCAACGAGCTGTGCGAGTTGCTCGTCCAGTGCGGCTTCTTCTTTGAGGAGCTCGCCGAAGGTAAGCTGTGTCTCGGCGGTGCGAGCGCGCTCGGTCTTGTTTCCGTAGAGCCGGCGCTTGAGCAGCTGGTTTTCGTGGGTGAGGTTTACGATGGTCTCGCGTAGCGCCTGGTTTTCGGCCTTCAACTCACCGAAGGCGACCTTGAGCTTTTCGACCTCGCGCTGCAGCTGCTTCTGAGTGCGCTCAAGCCCGGCTTGCTTCGAACGCGATTGCGAACCACCGCCATGCCGAGCCACGCGCAGTCGTATACACGAGCGCGATCCAGCGACTCAAGCGAATTAGTTACCGTAAGGAAGTGAGCCGGCTAGTGGATCGGTGGTCGCCCGCGCCGCTTCGGCGCCACGCTCACCCCTTTGAAGATCACATCGAAGATCGCGTCGCTGACCACGACGTGCTGGTCGCCAACCCGCGTCGCGTGAGGCACCTCGAAGCGACCAGAGTCGAGC
>CAYWON010000384.1:0-2412 GCA_964459885.1 uncultured Archangium sp. | reverse complement strand
AGCCGGCCAGCTCGCTCCACAGCAGCAGGTCGCCCTTCTGCAGGTACGACTTGTCAGCGAACGCGGCGTAGAAGTCTTCGAACACCGCCTCGAAGTCGGGGTAGCGCGAGTCTTTCCGGTCCTGCGTCATCTTGTCGAAGATGGGGTCGAGCTTGGCCGGCACCTCGGAGTTGATCTCCGACGGCAGCGGGCTGCGGCGCCCGGGGATCTGCCCCGTCAGCATCTCGTAGAGGAGAATGCCGAGGCCGTAGACGTCGCTCGAGACGCCCGCGTCTTTCGCGCGCGCGATGAGCTCGGGGCTCATGTAGCCCATGCCGCCAGTGCCGACGAAGACCTGCGGCATGCCCTTGCTCTGGTCGACCTCGATGACGCGCGAGAGCCCGAAGTCGGTCAGCTTGGCGTTACCGAACGCATCGAACAGCACGTTCTCGGGCTTGATGTTGTGGTGCGTGAGGCCCTGCTGGTGCGCAGCGCGAAGGCCGTACGCGAGCTGCAGGAAGTAGCGGATGGCGTGCGGCACGGGGATGCCCTTGCCGCCGGCCGCGTCGAGCTTCTCGCGCAGGCTGCCCTTGCAGAGCTCCATCACGTAGTAGGGCCGCGCCACGTCGGTGTTCTGATCGATGATCTGCACGATGCCCGGGTGCCGCACCTGCGCCTGCGCGCACAGCTCCTTCTTGAGGCGCTTGATGACCTCGCCGCGCTGCAAGAACGAGAAGTAGCCGAAGATGTCCTTCAGCTCCTTGACGCACACGTCGAGGCCGAGCGCGTTGTGCTTGCCCTTGAACACGGTGCCCAGCGGGCCCGCGCCGAGCTGATCAGCCTTCTGGTAGCGGAGGTCGAGGTCCTGACCCTTGGGCGCGCCGCCGCTCATCAGCCCCGACGGGCTCGACACCGCGGCGGTCAGCGGCAACGGCGCGGGCGGAGGCGGCGGCGAACCGTAGCTGCCACCACCGCGGACCTCGGGGGCCGTGACCTGCGGGAACGAGTCGTCTTGCGGCTTGCGGCGCGGGGGCTGGGGCATGGGGGAAGGCTCCACAACGATGTCTGAGGCAGGCAGGGAAATGGGCGGCGGCGGCACGCTGATCGAGACGGGCTCGTCTTCGAGCGGCAGCGGTGGCGGGGCGCCGTCTTCGACGATCTGATCAGCGAAGAACTCGCCGATCTCGCCCGAGAAACGATCACCGTCTTCGTCACCCGCGATGCGCTCGCCCTGCTCGGTCAACTTGAGCTGGGCCTCGCGATCCATCGCGATGTAGTGAAACTTGCGCAGGAAGAAGAAGTAGCTGTCGAAGTCGAGCGAGACCGAGTTCTCGAGCGACATCTTCACGTCGGCCAGCTTGTTCGAGCGGCCTCCGCGCATGTTCTCTTGCAGGCTCTTCAGGATGAAGAGCGCGTCACCGCTCACCTTGTCGCGCGTCGTCGCTGACATTTCGAAGGCGTACCTTTCACTTGAGACGCAGCAGCTGCTTGACGGTGTCCATCACCTCGGCGAACCGAACGGGCTTCTTCAGGAAGACGTTCACGCCCAACTTCATCGCCTTCTCGCGGGCGTCCTGGCCGCCGGCGGAGATCGCCACCACGGGGATCTGCGCGAGCGCAGGCGTGGCCCGCATCTTCTCGAGCAGCTGGAAGCCGTCGAGGACGGGCATGTAGAGGTCGGTCATCACCAGCGAGAACGGGCTCGCCGTCAGCATGGTGAGCGCGGCGTGACCGTCGGCCGCGAAGTGCACCTCGAGCGGCGTCGCGCCCTTGAACTCGCTCGCGGCGAGCTTCTTGAGCACGTAGCTGTACATCTCGATGATGTGCGGGTTGTCCTCGACGATCAGAACCCTGACACCCTCTGCGGGGATCACGGTCGCGCCGGCCTGGGTCTGCTCGGTGCTCATCGTCAGGAGCGACGGTTTAGCGATTGTGGCGCGAGAGTGAAAGTTTGATCAGCGTGCTAAGTCCACGGGTCTTGAGGCTCGACATGCGACTCCTTTCTTCCTGGGTGCTCGTCGCCGCAGTGGCCACGTCGTGCGCCGAGCCGGCGCCGGGCAACCCGTGCAGCGCGACAGACGAGGTGCAGTGCCGCTCGGCCAGCGAGACGCTCGACTGCGTCGACGGCAAGTGGGCGTCAGTGCCCTGCGGCGGCCCCCGCGGCTGCAGCGACACCGCGGCGTACAACTGCGATCTCTCCATCGCCACCATCGGCGCACCCTGCCCCTCCTGGGCCGCGGCGCGTCAGGCGTGCTCGAATATTCCTGCCGCCATCGTCACCTGCACCGGCGGTCGCTGGCAGCAGCTGCAACAGTGCCAGTCCTCGTGCAGCAGCGCGCGCGGCGCGCCCGAGTGCATCAACTCCGGCTCTGGCGGCGGCACCGGCACGGGCGGCGGCAGCGCGACGGGCGGCGGCTCCGCGACGGGCGGTGG
>CAYWON010000383.1:0-2421 GCA_964459885.1 uncultured Archangium sp. | reverse complement strand
CGCCGCCATGGGGAGCGAGAGCGTCCACTGCCGGTGGCGCACGCGGCAGCTGTTGAACTCGCCGACCGACGAGGTGGTTGGCCGCTGTGTCGCGTCCGCCGCGGAGTCGAGCGGTTGCTCGAAGGGCGCCGTCTCGCTGGTCGATCGCGAAGAACAGTTCTTCAAGGCGGTGTTCGGGCCGCTGCCCACCAGCACGTCACGCGACGTCTCGTTCTGCGCGCACGCCATCGCGCACGACGACGTGTTGATCGTTCCCGACGCGTCGAAGGATCCACGCTTCGCGACCAACCCGCTGGTGAGCGAGGGGCTGCGCTTCTACGCGGGCGTGCCGCTCCATTCGCGTGACGGGTTGCCCATCGGCACCTTGTGCGTGCTCAACGACACCCCGCTGACGCTGAGCCAGTCACAGCTGACGCGGCTCACCGAGCTCGGGCAGTGTCTGCAGGAGCACCTCGACCTGCGGCTGTTGACGCTCAAGCTCGGCGCCAGCCTCGCGTCGCGGGAAGCGCAGTACGCCGCGCTCCAGCAGGTCGAGGCGAAGCGCCGACAGCTCACCGCGATGATGGCCCACGACATCAAGAGCCCGCTCGCGGCGGCGCACGCCACCGCCAACTACCTGAGGACGCTCGAGGGCGTCTCCGATGAGGCGCGCGAAGCGCTCGCAGAGATCGTCCTGTCGACCCAGGCCGCGAACCAGCTCATCTGCGACATGCTCGACGTGTCGTCGTCGGAAGCCGGGCAGCTGCGCGGTCAGTTCCGCACCATCGACGTCGGCGTGGTGGCGGGGCGGCTGTTGCGGGGCCTCCGCTTCCTCGCGGCGGAGCGGGGCCAGTCGCTGCACCTCGTCGACACCCTGAGCGACCCCTCGTTGATCGCCGACTCGACGCTGGTCGAGCGCACGCTGCGCAACCTGCTCGACAACGCGCTCAAGTACGCGCCAGCGGGGAAGCCGATCGTGCTGCGGTTGAGCGACACCCTCGAGCAGGTCGAGCTGCGCGTCGAAGACGAGGGCACGGCCATCGCGCTCGAGCATCGACAGAAGATCTTCGAGCCGTTCTTCAAGCTCGAGAACTCAGCGCGCCGCGGCGGCCACGGCGTCGGGCTGGCGTTCTGCGCGAAGGCGGTCGCGCTGCACGGCGGCACGCTGGGCGTCGAAGACCGCGCCGGTGGCGGGAACTCCTTCGTGGTGCGCTTCCCCCGCACGCCGCCGGGCTGATCCCGACGTCATCGACGTCGTCGACCGTCGCCGGCGGCGGGGGTTCCTTCGTGGTGCGCTTCTCTCGCACGCCGCCGGGCTGATCCCGACGTCATCGACGTCATCGACCGTCGCCGGCGGCGGGAACTCCTTCGTGGTGGATCTTGACGTCATCGACGTCATCGCCCGGAGTCGACGGCGGCAACTCCTTCGTGGTGCGCTTCCCCCGCACGCCGCCGGGCTGATCCCGAAGTCATCGACGCCATCGCCGCAGCTTCACGCGCCGCTGCCCCGTTCCTTGAGGGGCGCGGCGCCGCTCGTTAGGAGCCGCGCATGAACGCGGCGTTCGTGACGGGTGGCACGGGGCTGGTGGGGCGCGCACTCCTGCGTCGGCTGGTGGAGCGGGGCGTGCGCGTGCGCGCGCTGGCGCGAACGCCGCAAGCGGAGGCGATCGTCACTGCGCTCGGCGCGACGCCCGTTCCGGGAGATCTCTCGCGCGAGCCCGACTGCCGCGACGCCGACGTCGTCTTCCACGTCGCCGCGTCGATGGACCACACGCGCGGCGAAGCGGCCCTGCGCGAGGCGAACGTGCTCGGCACGGAGCGGGTGCTCGCGGCCGCGAAGCGCTCGGGCGCTCGGCGCTTCGTGCACGTCAGCACCGCGGCCGTCTACGCGGGCGGGCCGCCGCTGGTGCAGGCCACGGAGGCGTGGCCGCTCCCGGCGCAGGTGCTTGGGCTCTACCCGCGCACCAAGGCCGAGGCGGAGGTGCTGGTGCAGCGCTCGGGGCTCGACGCCGTCATCGTGCGCCCCGCGCTGGTGTGGGGGCTCCACGATCGCGCGACGTTGCCGCAGCTCGTGGCGCAGGTGCGCAGCCGCCGCTTCAGCTGGATCGACGGAGGCCACTTCCCCTTCTCGACCTGCCACGCGCAGAACCTCGCCGAGGCGCTGTGCTGCGCGGCGGAGCGGGGCGTCGCCGGCGCGGCGTACTTCGTGACCGACGGCCCGCCGCGCGAGCTGCGCGCCTTCTTGAGCGCGCTGCTCGAGACCCAGGGCGTCGACGCGGGCGCCCGCTCGAGCTCGCTGGCGACGGTGCTGCGCATGGCGACGCTGCTCGAGCTGCCCTGGAAGGTGCTGCCGCTGCGCTCGCCGCCGCCGACGCACCTGCGCGAGGTGGCGCTGCTGATGGGGCGCGAGTCGACGCTCGACGACACGAAGGCGCGCACCGA
>CAYWON010000382.1:0-2432 GCA_964459885.1 uncultured Archangium sp. | reverse complement strand
AGCGACGACGAGAAGCGTTGAAAGAAGTGACTCCCGGCAAGCCTGTCATCGGCCAGCAAGGGGAACTGGTAGCTCTCGACCTCCACGCCGTCGCTTTTCAGTCGCTCCACCAGCGCGCCGTACATCGTCAGCGCCGCTTCACGCCGAGCGCGGTCGCGCGACCGCCCGGCCCACTTCATCAACGCCGCCACCGGCGACTTGAACAACGTGTCCAGCTCGCGCACGTCCGGCTCGAAGTCGAAGCCCACGCGCTCGAACTGCAGCGCGTACTGCTGACTCCAGCTCCGGAACGCGTCGACGCGCGCGGCCACCTGCGCCCCGTTGTCGTGCGTCGCGAAGTAGCCGTGCTCCTTCGGCAGCAACAGCCAGGCACTCACGCGCACGCCGTCGTCGCGCAGCGTCTTCACCGCGTCGGCGCGCGCTTCCGACAGGTCGCGCACGCCCACCGTCACCACCGCGTCCAGCTCGCGGAGCCGCGCCCTCACTTCACGCTGCGACACCAACGCCGTCAGCGCGTCGACGTCTTGCTCGTTGAAGAAGGACAACCGCGACGGCTTCATTCAATACGTGCGCTTGCCCACCACCAGCTCCGCGATGGCGCGGCTGATGGGGTGCCCCAGCTTCCATTCCACGTCGAGGTAGATGGGCGAGCTGTTCAGCTCGAGGAACACCCAGCGACCATCGGGCGTGCGCTTGATGTCGATGCCGGCGAACACCAGCCCGCACAGCCGCGCCGCTTTCCGGCACTGCTCGATGACGGCGTCGGGCAGCGTCACTTCTTCGTAGGTCGCCTCGCCGCCCGAGTAGATGGGGTCGTCGCGGAAATCGAGGTGCTGCGACGGCGTGCGAATGGCCACGCACGACACGATGTCGTTGCCCGCCAGCATCACGCGCAGGTCGTCGCCGGGAATCGTCTCCTGGAAGATGACCGGTGACGCGGTGATGTCGCCCAGCCGCCCGAGCGCTTCACCCTCGAGCCGCTCGGTGATGGCGCCGCCCATGATGGGCTTGAAGATGACGTCGCCCACCGCCGCCTTGAACTCGCGCGCGGCTTTCGGGTCGTTGGTGATGACCGTCTTCGGCACCGTCGCGCCTACCGTGCGCAGCGCGTGCAGCTGGAACGGCTTGTATTGCAAGACGCTCGCGGCCTGCGGTGGGTTGACCAGGCGCACGCCGCGCTGCTGCAGCGACAACAGCCACGCCACGTAGAACGTCGCCCGTTCCCGCTCGCGCATGTAGTGCACGAACCAGTCGTCGTAGAGCACCAGCTCGTCGTCACGTTCCAGGTACGGCGCGTAAGGCGCTGGAATTCCACGGAGGTAGAAGCCTTCGAGCTCGGTCGTGTCGAGGCCCCGGTAGATGTAGCGCCCGTCGACGTCGGCCAGCGCCAGGCCCTCGTGCAGCGCGTCGGCTCTGATCAGCACGTCCTCCGCGCCGAGCGCGCGGAGCTCTTTCGCCACGGCGTGGACCTGCGGGTCGTCGTCGCTGCCAAAGATGCCAACTTTCATGACGCTCCTTCGGGGCAACCTGGGACTTCACGAATCGATAATGTCGGGAAGCTACTTACTTACTCACTCACAGGGAGATGTCGCGATGAAGGTCCGCGGTCCGAAGAGCTTTGTGAAGTACGAGACGCCCAAGGCGAAGAAGAAGGAAGAGAAGCCGAAGGCCACCACGAAGGCGATTGGTGAAGAGGGCGGCGGCGCCACCACCAAGGCGCTCGGTGAAGAGGGCGGTACCACCAAGCGCGTCGGCGAAGGCGGCGCGACCACGCTCGCCGTCGGTGAAGAAGGCGGCGGCGGTACGACCAAGGCCATCGGCGAAGAAGGCGGCACGACCAAGTCGAAGGGCGAAGGCGGCGCGACCACGCTGGCCGTCGGCGAAGAGGGCGGCGGCGGCACGACCAAGGCCATCGGTGAAGAAGGTGGCGGCGGCACGACCAAGGCGCTCGGCGAAGAAGGCGGCGGCAACCCGACCACCAAGGCGCTCGGCGAAGAAGGTGGCGGCACCACGCGCGCCATCGGTGAAGAAGGCGGCGCGACCACGCTGGCCGTCGGCGAAGAGGGCGGCAGCAAGCCCCCGAGCCGCCCCGGCAAGCCGCCCGACGTGACGACCATGGCCGTCGGTGAAGAAGGTGGCACCAAGCCGCCCGACGTCACCACGATGGCGGTCGGCGAAGAGGGCGGTGTTCGTCCTCCGAAGCCGCCCGACGTGACGACGATGGCGGTGGGTGAAGAGGGCGGTACGCGTCCTCCGAAGCCGCCCGACGTGACGACGATGGCGGTCGGTGAAGAGGGTGGCGGCAAGCCCCCGCCCGACGTCTTCACCACCATGGCCGTCGGTGAAGAAGGCGGCAGCGGCAACAAGTAAGTCGTGACGCTGCAGCGAGGCCCCTCGTCTCCACTCGGAGTCGAGGGGCTTTGTCGTTTACG
>CAYWON010000381.1:0-2478 GCA_964459885.1 uncultured Archangium sp. | reverse complement strand
GCGCGGGGGCTGTGAGAGCCTTCGAGATGACGGTGGAGGTCGAGCCACATCGTCGGCTCCCCATACCGCACTCAGTCGGCTTCGAGCAGCGTCACCTTGCAGGTCCACCCCGGGTTGGTGAGGTCGACGACGTCGAGCGCGCCGCCGTTCTCGTCGAAGCGGCCCAGGAAGCCAGGCATACGTGGGCCCATCGGGGCACGCTTCCCCTCTGCGTCGGGCGGCGTGTCGTTCGCCACGCCAGAGAGCGCCGAGAGCAGCGACATGGTGACGAGCCCAGCGCGGCGCGCGGCGTGAGGTCTTTGAGGCCTCCAAGTTTGCGGCGGAAGGTGAGCGTGCCGGTGAAGCGCCAGAGACTGCGGAACGGTTTGTCGCGAACGCCGCCGTCCAACGCGAGGGCGTCCGCGACGGTGCGCGCCTGTGTCAGTACGAAGTCGTCGAAGCCGCGGTGTCCGGACGCTTGCACCAGGCGCACGGTGCGGAGTGTTCCGTCAGCGGCGTGAAGGACCTCGACCTCGGCGATGAGGGAGCCGCCAGCGCGGCCGTCAGCGAACTCCTGCAGGCGTGCGCCGGCCGCGAAGAAGCCGAGCGCGTTCCGGGTGCGCGCGTCTGCGATGCCCGCCGCGAACTCAGACGGCCGCTCGAAGCCCTCGAGACGACCCGCGGGCTCGTCGTACGCCGCGCCGGTGCGGGCGTAGCGCTCAGCGCCGGGTTGCCAGCCATCGATGACGGCGCGGCCGATGGCGGCGGGGTCGTCGGTGTCGATGAACGACGGCATGGTGAGGACAGCGCGGTCGAGCGCGTGGCGCAGCGGCTCGTACGCGGGCGAGATGAGCCCGCTCGAGGTGCGCGCGGCGACGACGTCTGACTTCGCCCAGCCGGCGACGCGCTCGGTGACGACGGTCTGCTCGGTGGTGCTGATGGTGTCGCTGTCGAGGGCGGGTCGCGGCACGAGCGAGAGCGCGCGTGGCGTGTCGGTGGCGAGTGGTGGCCCGTCGGTGTGGGCGAGTGGCGCGCTGGGTTGATCAACCTGGCCCGTCGGTTCGCCCGTGCGCTCGACGGGTTTGACGCGCCGGGGTGGTCTGGGCGCCGTCGTCGTTCTCTGTGTCGGTGGCGGTTCTACGGGCGGCGGAGGTGCGTCGAACCACACCAGCGGTGGTGGTGGCACTGGTGGTGGTGTTTCCGTCGGGCGGATCAGCCTCGTCACGATGAGCGCGTGCAGCGCGAGTGACGCGCCCACCGCGATGACACGCCTCCGCCCGTTCACGCGCGCGTGTACGGCGCAGCGATGACGCGATTGCCCGCGTCGTGGTGATGGGGACGACGCGCGCCTTGAGGTGGGCGGTGCGCACGCGTCTCACGCAGCGAGCCTGACGCGCACTGGCACTGCGGCTTCGAGCGCAAGTGACACCACTTCATGCGTCACCTGGGTCATCAGGTGTGACTCAAGTGACGAATGAAGCAGCTGAACGCACCTCGCCTCGAAGTCAGGGAGGCCGTCGCGACCAGCAGTAGCCGCGTCGAACTCGCCGCGAGAACGAGGGGCAGGACCGCGACGCGCAAACAGTCGGCGACCAGAATTCCCGCGCTCTTCAAAGCCGTCGCGATGGATAACGTCGGCTGCATGGTCGCAGCCGTCGTGGTGGGAGTGGTTGGGGTCTTGTTGTTCGCGTGGTGGGCCTCACGCGGTTCTGAGGGCCGCGTGCGCGTCGAACTGGCGCTCCGCCGTTCGCCCATCCAGCAGCTCTACATCGACGGTGACGGAGAAGCGCTGCTTCAACAGGTCGGCGCGCTGCCGCCTGACGAGTTTGTCCCGCTCGCGACAGCGCTTGGGCGTTACGAAGAAGCCTGGGCGACCGTCGCTGCCGCGCTTCCGACCCTCGACCGCAGCGTGTACCTGGAGGCGTTGCTGGTGGTGAACGCCGCCGAGGCGTTGTCAGAGCTGGGGCGCCACGACGCCGCGTTGGAGTTGTTGGCGTTCGAATCCGAGCTGACCTTCGTCGAGGGCGGACGCCGCTGCACGCGCGCGTGGCTGCTGACGTCGACCCGACAACCGCAGGAAGCACTGCGCGTGCTCGAGGGCGTCGAGCCAATCGCTCTCTACGAGTACCAGTGCGAGTACTGGCTCACGCTCGCCTACGCGCAACGGACCCTCGGCGATCTCGACGCGTGCGAAGCCGCGCTCCGCAACGCGACCGATTCCATCGTGCGCGCGTCGTCGTCACGCAACGTCGAGTTCGCGTGGGCCGAGCTGCACCGCGCCCGCGGGGACACCGACCGCGCGTTGGTTCGCTACGAAGCCGGCGCGAAGCACGTCTGGCGCTGGCAAGGCGGCAGCGGCCTCTTGAACTACGGCACCTTGCTCTCTGAGTTGGGTCGCCACGATGACGCGCGCGCCGCGTGGCAACAGTGCGTAACGCAAGACCCACAATCGCTCGCCGCCATCGAAGCGAAGCAGCGCCTCGTGTGATTTCTTCCCTC
>CAYWON010000380.1:0-2485 GCA_964459885.1 uncultured Archangium sp. | reverse complement strand
TTCGACGCGAGCCCGTCGAGATCGGTGAAGCCCGCGGTGCAGGTGTAGCCGCACGAGCCGTTGCACGTGCTCTGCGCGTGGTTGCGCGTGGGGCAGGCGTTCCCGCAGGCGCCACAGTGGCTCAAGCTCGAGTCGGTGTTCGTCTCGCAGCCGTTCATCACGTTGCTGTCGCAGTTGTCGAAGGGCGCGGTGCACGAGCCGATGCCGCACACGCCGCTCGCGCACACCGGCGTGCCGTTGGCCGTCATGCAGCGCGTGTTGCACGTGCCGCAGTTGTTGATGTCGCTCTGCGTGTGCTGCTCGCAGCCGGTCGCGTAGGCCTGGTCACAGTTCTGGTAGCCCGTGCTGCACGTGGCGATGTCGCACTGACCGGCGATGCACGCGTAGGTCATCACGTTGCCGTTGTTGACGTTGCACACGCGGCCGCAGACACCGCAGTTGTTGGGGTCCGTCGCCAACTGGAAGCCTTCGTCAGTCTGGCCGTTGCAGTCGTTGTCGACGCCGTCGCACACCTCGGCGCCCGTCGGCGTGCACGGGTACTCGCAGCCGTTCAGGTCGATGCCGTCGGCGTTGGTCCACCCCGGGTTGCACATGCCGATGGTGCACATGCCGGCGCCGCACACGGCCGTCGCGTTCGCGCGGATGCAAGGCATGTTGCAGGCGCCGCAGTGCTCGAGCGACGTCATCTTGTCGAAGCCCTCGTCGACGACGCTGTCGCAGTTGTTGTCGCGCTCGTCGCAGATCTCGGTGTTGGGCGAACCGGCGACGCAGGTCTGCGGCGCGCCGTTGGCGCAGTTCGACACGGTGCGACGGCACTCACCCACGCCGCACGTGGTGTCGCCGAGGTTCTCGTCAGTCTGCCCGTTGCAGTCGTCGTCGCGGCCGTTGCACACCTCGCCGGTGGGCACGTGCGCGCTGCAGGCGTCGTAGCCGTTGGGCGGGCGGCAGGTCTGCACGCCGACGCAGGTGCCGATGGCGTTGGTCTCGCTGCACGGCTTGGTCTGGCCGGCGTTGGCCGCCACGCACTCACAGGTGCCTGAGATGGGCTGGCACTGCTTGGTCACGTACTCGTCGTTGGTGTCGGTGCCGTCGGCGCAGCGGTAGCTCGTGGGGCACACGCCGTCGAAGCTGCAGTCACGGCCGCACACCTTGGTGCCGCCGATCTCGAGGCACTTGTCGCCGGGGTACGGACAATCGACGTTGAGCGCGCACGCCTGACACAGGCCCGGGCGCTCGGGCACGCAGGCAAAGCGATCTCCGACGGCGAGCGCGGTGCAGAGGTCGCCGGGCTTGCAGCCGACGGCGCACTTGCGGAAGCACACCATCGGCTTGCCGGGCAGCTTGTCGCAGAGCGACGACTCGCACTCTTCGTCGGCTTCGCAGGCCTCACCTTCGGCCTTCAGCGTGTTGTTGATCGGCGCACGACCACAGCCACACCCGCTCGCGAAGACAGCGGTCGCGAGGGCCAAGAGAAGAAGACGGAAAGACAGCATTGAGGGCTCCCTGCGGCGTCCGACGAAACGTGGGGGAAAAGTCCCGCCATCGTACACGGCACGCGCGCACCTCACGCACTCGCGTCGCTGACGCAACGCATCAACATTCGCTGCGGACGGTCATTGAGGCGCGAGCATGGCCTCGGGGCGCACCCACGCGTCGAACTGCTCGGCGGTGACGAGGCCCGACTTGAGCGCGGCGGCTTTCAAGGTCGAGCCGTCGTGGTGCGCGGCGTGCGCGATGGCGGCGGCCTTCTCGTAGCCGAGGTGTGGCGCGAGCGCGGTGACCAGCATGAGCGACTCTTCAAGGTGCTGCGCGATGCGCGCGCGGTTGGGCTCGAGGCCCTCGACGCAGTGCTCGCGAAACGAGGCCATGCCGTCGGCCATGAGGCGGCACGACTGGAGGAACGCGTGCGCCACCAGCGGGCGGAACACGTTGAGCTGCAGGTGGCCCTGCGAGCCGCCCATGGACACCGCGACGTCGTTGGCCAGCACCTGCGTGCACGCCATCGTCAGCATCTCGGCCTGCGTGGGGTTCACCTTGCCCGGCATGATGGAAGAGCCCGGCTCGTTCTCGGGCAGCTTGAGCTCGCCGAGCCCCGCGCGCGGCCCGCTGCCCAGCAGGCGCACGTCAGACGCGAACTTGAAGAGGCTGACCGCGAGCCCTTTCAGCGCCGCGTGCGCGTGCACCAGCGCGTCGCACGAGCCCAGCGCTTCGAAGGTGTTCTCGGCGTGGCGCACGTCGAGGCCGGTGAGCGCCTTGAGCTGCACGGCGACGGCGACGGCGTAGCCCTTCGGCGCGTTGAGCCCGGTGCCGACGGCGGTGCCACCGAGCGCGAGTTCCTGCAGGTGCGGCAGCGACGCCTCGAGGTGGCGCGTGGCGTGATCGAGCTGCGAGACCCAGCCCGAGAACTCCTGGCCCAACGTCAATGGCGTGGCGTCCTGGAGGTGCGTGCGCCCGAGCTTCACGATGCCGTCGAAGGCCTTCGCCT
>CAYWON010000379.1:0-2492 GCA_964459885.1 uncultured Archangium sp. | reverse complement strand
GCGTGCAGCGCCGGCAAGACGCGGCGGGAAACTGCCTCCAACGCGGCGAGGTGCATGGCCGTGGGGAACGCGTCGTTGCTCGACTGGCTGCGGTTGACGTCGTCGTTGGGGTGCACGAGTCGCGCGCTGCCGCGCTCGCCGCCGAGCAGCTCCGAGGCACGGTTGGCCAGCACCTCGTTGACGTTCATGTTGCTCTGCGTGCCGCTGCCGGTCTGCCAGACCGAGAGCGGGAACTCGTCGGTGTGCTGGCCGGTCAACACCTCGTCGGCGGCGCGCGCGATGGCGTCGGCCTTCGCAGCGTCGAGGCCCGCGAGCTTCACGTTGACCAGCGCGGCGGCCTTCTTCACCTGCACGAGCGCGGTGATCAGCTCGGGCGGGAGCTTCTCTGTCGAGACACGAAAGAACTGGAGCGAGCGTTGGGTCTGCGCGCCCCACAGCTTGTCAGCGGGGACGTCGATGGGGCCGAACGAGTCTTTCTCAGCGCGCACGGGCATGCGCGCAACGTAAGGCCCGCGCGCGCCTCGCGCTACGGAGGCGACGGGCGGAACGGGAGCCCGTCGAGCGGGTAGACGAAGGACATCACCGCGCCCGGACCACCGTGCAGGTAGATGCTGGTCGAGAACGGCCGCACCAGCGCGTACTCGACTCGGTACTTGTCCTTGAGGCGGCGCAGCAGTTTGTCGGCGACGTCGGGCGCGCCGCCGTGCGCGACGCCGACCCAGACCGCGGCGCCGGGATCGAGACGCGACGTGAGGTACTCCTCGGCCTTCTCGGCGCGATCATGCTTGGCGCTGATGCGGCCGACCGACGTGGCGACGCCGTCTATCATGGCGATCATCGGCCGCACGTTGAGGATGTTGGCGACGAAGCCCTGCAGCGCGCTGGCGCGGCCACCCTTGATGAGGTTCTCGAGCGTGGTGACGGTGATGACGTTGCGGCCGCGCTCGGCGAACGCGCGCACGAAGCTCGCCGTGTCTTTGAGGGACCGCCCCGCCTTGCGCGACTGCACGGCCGCCAGCGTGCACAGGCCCGCGCCGACGTCGGTGACCTGCGTGTCGACCACCTCGATGCGGTAGCCGGCCTCTTTGCTCAGCTTCGTCGACGCGGCGAGCGCGGCGTCGTGGCTGCCGATGATCTTCCGCGAGGTCATCACGCACAGCATCTCGGGGTCGGTCTTCCCCAGGCGCGACATCGTCTCGATGAACTCGGCCTCGGTGGTGCCCTGCACCGTCGGGTGGCGCTGCGCGGTCTTCACCCAGCGATCGATCTTCCCGAAGTCGCCGATGGCGTTCCGTGTGTCGTGCGAGATGCCGTCGACGACGATCTTCTGCGGCATCACTTCGACGTCGTGCTTGTGCGTCTCGTCGTCGTCGAGGTTGCTGCCAGGGTTGGTGATGATGCGCATGTGGCTCCCCGGGAAGAGAGAGCCGTGGAGTCTACGCGCAGACCTGCGTGACGGCTGTCAAAGCAACGCCGGCAGGGCCGACAGCCGCTCAACCCGAGCATCACCGTCGAGGCCGAGACCTACAAAGCGCACCTCGGCCGCGCCCGCCGCCATGCGGTCGAACTTCGAGTCACCCACCATGACGGCGTCGCGCGCGTCGAGGGCGAGTTCCCGCAGCACGAGGTGCAGCAGGTCAGGCGCGGGCTTGGCGTGCGTGACCCGGTCGGCGGTGCCGAGCGCGTCGAAGAGGCCCGTCAGCTGCGCCCGCGCGAGAATGCGCGCGGCCAGCGGGCCGACGGTGTTGGTGACGAGCGCGGTCTTCACGCCGTCGGCGCGCAGCGAGGTGAGCAACGGCGCGGCGTCGGGGTTCACCCACATGGCGTCGAGGTGGTTGACGAACTCCGACGTGTAGAAGGCGTCGAGCTGCGCGACGGTGCACGAGAGGCCGAACACGGGAATGTCGGCGGCGGTGCCCTGGCCGAAGGTGGGGAAGAACTCCTCGCGCGTCACAGCCGTGCCCCTGAAGCGCACGCCGGCCTCGGCGACGACGCGAAACCAGACCTCCTCGCTCTTCACGAGGACCCCATCCATGTCGAACAAGACTGCGCGCGTCTTCATGTCGGTGCGGCTTGTGCCGACGACGCCCGGCGAACTCAAGCGCGCGCTACGGTGGCCGCATGGCGAACGGCTTCAACTTCTGTCCCCGGTGCGGCGCGGCGTTGGAAACGAAGGTGCACCACGGGCGGGAACGGCCGGTGTGCGGCGCCGAGGGCTGCGGCTTTGTGCACTGGGGCAACCCGACGCCGGTGGTGGCGGCCATCATCGAGCACGAGGGCCAGGTGCTGCTGGCGCGCGGCAAGGGCTGGCCTGAGAAGATGTACGCGCTGGTGACGGGCTTCCTGGAGGCCGGTGAGAGCGCCGAGGCCGGTGTGCTGCGCGAGGTGAAGGAAGAGACGAACCTCGACGGCGAGGTGGTGTCGCTGGTCGGCGTGTACCCGTTCGAGGTGCGCAACGAGCTCATCGTGGCCTTCCACGTGAAGACGACCGG
>CAYWON010000378.1:0-2516 GCA_964459885.1 uncultured Archangium sp. | reverse complement strand
CCCAGGTTCCACTGGGCGGCGGCGCAATGTCTGTCGCCGCGGCCAACGCCACCGCCACCACCCATCCGGCGATGAACATGGGTCAGAGCTCTTTGACCGCCGCCAGCACCTCGTCGACGTGGCCCGCGACCTTCACCTTGGGCCACACCTTCGCCACCTTGCCGTCAGCGCCGATGAGGAAAGTGCTGCGGATGATGCCCATGAACTTCTTGCCGTAGAGCGACTTCTCGCCCCACGCGCCGTACTTCTCGGCGACGGCGTGCTCGACGTCGGCCAGCAGCGTGAAGGGCAGCTTGTGCTTCGCGGTGAACTTCGCGTGGCGGGCTTCGTTGTCGGGCGAGACGCCGATGACGACGGCGCCGGCCTTCTCGAGCGCCTTGTGCTGATCGCGGAAATCGCACGCCTCGGTGGTGCAGCCCGGCGTGTCGTCCTTCGGGTAGAAATAGAGGACGACCGGGCGCCCCGCGTAGTCGCTGAGCTTCACGGTGTTGCCGTCCTGGTTCTTGAGCGAGAACGCCGGGGCCTTCTTCCCTGCTTCGATCATGTGCTGCCTCCGTTGGGCCGACGACGTAGCACGACCGCTCAGGCGCCCTGAGCGACCATTCGCCGCGCTTCTTGCCGAAGCCGCGCGGCCGCTGTGACAGGCTCGCCGACGTGCAGGGAGCCGTGCCCGAGACGTCGATTGTGCGCGCCACGTGGAAGGCGCTGCTGCACCCGCGTCGACTGCTGCCGATCCTCGTCGTCTCGACGCCGCTGGTCGTCGCGCAGGCGCGCTGGAGCCTCGACCCGCTCGGCCTGCCCATCGGCGTCTTGATGTGCCTGAGCTTCATCTTCGTGGCGCCGGTCAGCTACCGGGTGTTGTTCCCCGACGGGCTCGACCTCTCGCACGGCGCGGTGCGCCTCGTGCTGTACGCGCTCGTCGGCGCGGGCGTCGTGTTGAGCATCGGCGCGGGCGTGCCCAAGGTGCTGGGCGTCGGCTACACGTTCCTCACCGAGCGCACGTCGCTCTTGGTCATCACCGCGCTCTTTCTGGTCGGCGGCTGGGGGCTCGGCCGGGACATCGGGTACGAGCAACGCGTGCACCGGCTGCAGCTGGAAGCCGAGCGCGCGCAGCTGCTGGCGCTCAAGGCGCACCTCGACCCGCATTTCCTCTTCAACACGCTCAACGCCATCGCCGAGTGGTGCCGCATCGACGGGGAGGTGGCCGAGGCAGCCGTGCTGCGGCTCAGCGGCATGCTGCGCGCGGTGCTGGAAGGCGTGAAAGCGCCGACATGGTCGTTGTCGCGCGAGCTGGACGTCGTCGACGAGCTGTTCGCGCTGCACCTGCTGCGAGACAAGTCGCTCTTCACGCTGACGAAGTCGGTGCCTGCGTCGCTGCCGCCCGTGGTGCTCCCGCCCATGTCGCTCGTCTCGCTCGCAGAGAACGCGATGAAGCACGGGCCGGGCGCGGGGCACCGCGGCGAGGTGACGTTGAGCGTCACCACCGAAGGCGACGAGGTCGTCATCGCGCTCGAGAACCCGGGCCCGTACCGCGGCCCGCGCGAAGGCAGCGAAGGGTTGCCGACGCTGCGACGCCAGCTCGAGCTCACGTGGGGCCGCCGCGCGTCGCTGCACGTCGAGGCCGCCGGCCCCGAGAGAACCCGCGCCACGTTGCGCCTGCCACGGAGCACTTCATGAGAGTCCTCATCGCTGACGACGAACAGCTCGCGAGGTCGCGGTTGCAGCGGTTGCTCACCGCGATGGACGGCATCGAGATCGCTGGCGAGGCCACCACCGGCGACGAAGTGCTGACGCGCATCAAGAAAGGCGACATCGACGTGGTGTTGCTCGACATCCAGATGCCGAAACTGACGGGCACGGAGGCCGTCGCGCTCTGGCCTGCCGATGGGCCGATGGTCGTGTTCTGCACGGCGCACGCGCAGCACGCCGTCGACGCGTTCGAGTCTGGCGTCGTCGACTACCTGCTCAAGCCCATCGAGCCGGCGCGGCTGGCCAAGGCGCTCGAGCGGGCGCGCGCACGAGAGGAGCGCTCGAAGTTCTCGGCGGCGGTGAAGCACAGCCAGCTCTCGCGGCTCGCGGTGACGACGCGGCAAGGCGTCGTGCTGCTCGACCCCACGACGGTGACGCACGCCACGCTGGAAGACGAACTGGTGACGGTGTTCACGCGCGACGCGCAGCACCTGACCGACTTCACGCTGCAGGAGCTGCACGACCGGCTGCCGTCGTTCGAGCGCGTGCACCGCCGCGCGTTGCTGAACCTGGAAGCAGTCGCAAGGCTGGAGCCGCTGGAGACCGGCGGTTACACGGCGCGCACGCACGCCGGTCACGCGGTGGAGATCTCACGGCAGGCCGCGCGGGAGCTGCGCAAGAAGCTGGGCCTGCGCAAGCCGACGGGCGACGACGACTGACTCGTCACTTCACGTCCCGCCACCAGGGCGCCGCGCCGTCGAGCTGCGAAGGCTCGAACACCTGGCCCAACTTCGGCGTCAGCACGCGCAGCTGCTGTTCCGCCGCGA
>CAYWON010000377.1:0-2525 GCA_964459885.1 uncultured Archangium sp. | reverse complement strand
CTGGTCGAGAGCCACGAGAACCTCGATCAGCTCGACCGCGATCTCGTGGCGCTGGAGAAGGACCCGCAGTCGCGCGAGCGGTTGGCGAGCGTCTTCCGCACGATCCACACCATCAAGGGCACGTGCGGGTTCCTCGGCTTCGGCAAGCTCGAGTCGGTGGCGCACGTCGGCGAGAACCTGCTCAGCCGGCTGCGCGACGGCGAGCTGCTGCTGACGGCCGACATCACGACCGGCCTCCTGTCGATGGTCGACGCGGTCCGCCAGATGCTCGCGGCCATCGAGGCGGTGGGCAACGACGGCGACGGCGACTACACCGCGCTCGTCGACACGCTGACGCGGCTGCAGCAGGCGGAGGCGCCGCCTCCCCCGCCGCCGGTCGTCGAGGAGGACGAGGCCGCAAGGCTCATGAGCGAGCAGGCGTCCGAGGTCGACGCGGTGTGGGCCGAGGCGTTGAGCCAGCTGAACGCGCCGCCGCAGGCGCCGCCGCCGCCGATGATGGAAGCGGCGCCCGCCGCGCCCGAGGCCGGCCACGAGAAGCCCGGGGTGTCGGACACGACGATTCGTGTCGACGTCGGGCTCCTCGACAAGCTGATGAACCTGGTCGGCGAGCTGGTGCTCGCGCGCAACCAGGTGCTGCAGTTCACGGCCACGCAGGGGGACACCGCGTTCGCGGCGACGTCGCAGCGGCTCAACCTCATCACGACCGAGCTGCAGGAAGGCGTGATGAAGACGCGCATGCAGCCGATCGGCAACATTTGGGGCAAGTTCCCGCGCGTCGTCCGCGACCTCGCCGTCGCCTGCGGCAAGGAAGTGCGCGTCGAGATGGAGGGGCGCGAGACCGAGCTCGACAAGACGATCATCGAGGCGATCAAGGACCCGCTGACGCACGTGGTGCGCAACGCGGTGGACCACGGCATCGAGTCGCCCGAGCGGCGTGTCGCCACGAAGAAGCCGCGCGAAGGCCGGCTCTTCCTGCGCGCGTTCCACGAGGGCGGGCAGGTCAACATCGAGATCTCCGACGACGGCGCCGGGCTCGATCACGAGCGCATTCGCGAGAAGGCCGTGCAGCGCGGGCTGATCACGGCCGAGCAGGCGGCGCGCATGAACGACCGCGAGATCGTGAATCTGATCTTCCTGCCCGGCTTCTCGACGGCGCCGAAGGTGACGAACGTGTCGGGCCGCGGCGTCGGCATGGACGTCGTCAAGACGAACATCGAGAAGATCGGCGGCACGGTCGACGTGCAGAGCCGGCCCGGCGTCGGGACGACGCTGCGGATCAAGATCCCGCTCACCCTGGCGATCATTCCGGCGCTCATCGTGACCAGCGCGGGCGATCGCTACGCGATTCCGCAGGTGAGCCTGCTCGAGCTGGTGCGGCTCGAGGCGGAGCAGGCGGCGCGCGGCATCGAGATGATCCACGGGGCGCCGGTGTACCGGCTGCGCGGGAGCCTGCTGCCGCTGGTCTACCTGAACCGGGAGCTGGCGGTGGACGACGGCGCGACGCCGGCCGCCGACGCGGCGGTCAACATCGTGGTGCTGCAGGCCGACGACCGGCAGTTCGGGCTGGTCGTGGAGTCGATCAACGACACCGAAGAGATCGTGGTGAAGCCGCTCGGCAAGCAGCTGAAGGGGATCACGAGCTTCGCGGGGGCGACGATCATGGGCGACGGCAGGGTTGCGCTGATTCTCGACGTCCTCGGCACGGCGCAGCGGGCGAACGTGGTGTCGGAGGTGCGCGACCGGTCGCTGACGGACCATGCGCGCCAGGCGGATCAGTCCGACGAGCTGCAGACGCTGCTGCTCCTCGGGATCGGCGCGCAGGGCCGCATGGCGATCCCGCTCTCGGTGGTGGCGCGGCTCGAGGAGTTCGAGCGCAGTGCGGTGGAGAAGGCGGGCAGCCACGAGGTCGTCCAGTACCGCGACCAGATCATGCGCCTCGTGCGCCTGGGCGCGGTGCTCGGCGTCGCGCCGGCGGAGGACGTCGGCGACACGGCGCTGCAGGTCGTGGTCTACACGGAGCACGGCCGCAGCATGGGCCTGGTCGTCGACAGCATCCTCGACATCGTCGAGGAGGCGCTGATGGTCCAGCAGCGGGAGTCCACGCGCACGGGCCTGCTCGGCTCGGCCGTGATCCAGGGGCGGGTGACCGACCTGATCGACGTCCGCGGCATCATCGAGCGCGCGGATCCCACGTTCTTCGACGCGGCCGCCGCGGCGGCCTGAGGACGACGCATGAGCAGCGAGCAGCAGTACTGCACGTTCTACCTGGACGGCCTGTTCTTCGGCGTCGAGGTGCGGAAGGTGCAGGAGGTCATCCGCTACCAGGAGATGACGCGGGTGCCGCTGGCGCCGCCGGTCATCAAGGGGCTGATCAACCTGCGCGGCCAGATCGTGACGGCGCTCGACCTGCGGCGCCGCCTGGAGCTGAGCCAGCGCCCCGACGATCAGCTGCCGATGAACGTCGTGGTGCGGACGGACGAGGGCGCGGTGAGCCTGCTCGTCGACGAGATCGGCGACGTCCTCGA
>CAYWON010000376.1:0-2531 GCA_964459885.1 uncultured Archangium sp. | reverse complement strand
CGCGCGTTGGTGCCCATGAAGAGCTCGTCGAGGAAGAACAGGCAGCGATCGCGGTGCAACTTCGCGGTGTCGAGCACCGTCTTGATCCGTTTCACCTCGGCGTAGAAATACGACACGCCTTGCTCGAGCGAGTCCTTCACGCGCATGGAGGTCAGCACCTGCACGCGGCTGACCTTCATCGACGTGGCGCAGACAGGCAGGCCCGCGAGCGCCATCACCGTGTTGAGGCCGGTGGCGCGCATGAGCGTGGTTTTCCCGCTCATGTTCGAGCCGGTGATGATCCACGCGTGGCCGGGGCCTTCGAAGGTGACGTCGTTGCGCACCGGCGCGTTGAGCAGCGGGTGACCCAACGCACTCGCGTGCACGTGCACCGGGCCGTCGTCGATCTCCGGGAACACGTCGTCGGGCCGCTCGAAGTGCCACGTGGAGAACGAGCTCAACGCTTCGAGCTCGGCGAGCGACTCGAACCAGCGCCGCACGCCCGTGCCGTGCTCGGCGCGCCACGCGTCGATGCGGAAGAGCACGAGCAGGTCCCACAGCGTGATCGCGTTGATGATGGGGTGCATCTGCCCCGAGTGCTTGAGCTCCGCGAAGCCCATCAGCCGCGCGAAGCGCTTGAGGCGTGACGACACCGACGGCCCGTCTTGCAGGCCGCGCTGCAGCGAGGCGAGCCGCGGGGCCGTGAAGCGCTGCGCGTCGATGGCGCGGAAGGTCTCTTCGAAGCGCACGAAGCCGCGCTCGCCCAGCGACAGCGCTTCCCACATGCGGGCGATGGGCTTGCGCGTCAGGCCGATGAGACCGATCTGCAGGATGAGGCCGATCCACGCGGGCAGCGCGCTGATGACGTCGTTCGACGCGAGGAAGGCGAGGGTGATCGTCACCGGCGGCAAGACGTGCGCGATCGGGAACGCCCAGCGAATGGCGCTGAGCGTCGATGGCGCTTCGGCCCACGCGAGGAAGCGCGTCGGGTCGGCCTTGTCCTTCTTGCCGGCCAGGCGCGCCTCGGCGACGAGGTCCTGTCGGAAATCGATGAGCGGGCCCAGCTCCTTCACCGCGGCCTGGCGATCACGCACCGCGTCAGCGTCGCCCGCCGGAGCCAGCAGCCATGAGATGAGCTGCGCCTCACCCGCAGCGGTGCCGGTCTCGTCGAGCCGCTGGAAGAGGCTGCCCGTGCCCGTGATGTCGAGATCGCCGCCGTAGAGGTGCCCGTCGGGGATCTTTCCGGCTCCAGTGGACGGAAAGTCGTGCCACGCGCCGTCGAGGCGCTTGAGGCCGCGTTCGTTCAACTGCAGCTTCACGCGCGCGAACTCCTCACGGCGAATGACGCCGGCGTGGATCACGGCGAGCGCCACGTAGCCGGCGAGACTGGCGACGGCTGGCAGAAAGAGCAGGGGCCGCGCAGTCCAGCCTCCCCAGAACCCGAAGCCCAGGAACGCGAGGAACGTGATGGTGCGGAAGTTGGCGAGCCAACCGCCGCGCCGGTCCAACTCCGCGAGGTCGTTCCGGTATCGCGTGACCCTGGTCTCGTACTCGGCTCGCGCCGTCGTCATGAAGTGCCTCTGTTGCGGCGGTGGAGTCGGTGCCACTCGGTTTTACAATTGAAGGTAAGGAAACGTCGGCGCTACGCTCTCGACAACCTGTTGACCCATTCAACGGGTTTGTGCCAAGTCCCTCAAACCGTTTCAGGTTTGCGGCAGGAACGTGCCGGGTTCCACCGTTAATTGCTTACCGACGCCACTGTTGGAGAGAAGCATGAATCGCTCGCTGAAATTTCTGACCCTCGGGGTGTTGGGCCTTTTCGCCCTCCAAGGTTGCGAAGGCTGTCGGCAGATCACGCCGCCGCGCAACGTCGGTGAAGTGCGCGTCATCTACACCGAGAACGGCACCCAGATGCAGGGCGCTGACGGTACGTACGATTTCGGCACGGTCTCGATGGGCAAGACCGAGATCAAGAAGCTGACGGTGCAGAACGTCGGCCTCGGCGCGCTGACCATCGCCAGCTTCGCCAAGCCGAACGCGGGTGAGACGCCCACGTCGGCCGGCGCTGGCGTGACGGACGCGAACCCGGTGTTCACCGTCGCCTTCACGGAGCCCGTCGTGGTGCCGTCGGGCGAGTCGGTTGAGCTCGACATCTCGTACGCGCCGCCGGTCGTCGACGGCGAGACGCAGGTGCCGCACCTCGTGGTGCTGCAGATGACGTCCGAGAACGTCGCGGCCGACCTGCCGCCATCGAACATCACGCTGCGCGGCACCGCGGTGTCGGGCGAGTGTGACCTGCCCACGCAGATCGACTTCGGCGCCGTGGCGCGCGGTGACTCGTTCAGCCAGACGTTCGATTTCTCGAACGCCCGCCCGATCGAGACGCGCGGCTACCTCGGCCCCATCGAGTCACAGCAGGGTGACGGCATCTTCACGCTCTCGCCGGACTCGCCCAAGGGTGAGTTCCTCATCGGCGGCATGAACACCAAGACGGCGACGTTCACGTTCAAGCCGACGGAAGGCCGCGAGTACGCCGCGACGGTGCGCATGCG
>CAYWON010000375.1:0-2550 GCA_964459885.1 uncultured Archangium sp. | reverse complement strand
TGCAGCGTGGCCTCGTCGGCGGCGTTGGGCTTCTCGGCGAACACGACCTTCTTGCCGTCCCAGCTGGGCACCCAGACGCCGAGCGAGACGGTGTTGTCGGTGGACCAGGTGTTGGGGTCGAGCAGCACCTTCTCTTCGCCGGTGGGGCCCTGCTTCCAATAGACGACGGCCTTCTCTTTGTCCTTGTGCGTGCGGACGTAGAAGTAGCGGCCGCCGCGCTTGATGGGGGCGCCGACGGAGTCGAGGTAATAGAGCTCGCGGTACCGCTTGAGCAGCGCGTCGCGCGTGGGCAGGGCGTGCAGCTGCTCGCGGGCGAAGGCGTCCTGGGCCTTCATCCACGCCTGCACCTCGGGGGCCTTCTCGTCTTCGAGCCAGCGGTAGGGGTCTGAAGCGGGTTCACCGAGGCGGGTCGAAGGAGGCATGGGTTTCACGGGCGCGGCGGCCACGGGGGCGCCGGCGTCGACGGGTTCAGAGGTGGAAGGGGTCGTCGGCGTGGTGGCACAGCCGGCGAGGATCAGCGTCGCGGCAAGAAGTCGTCGCATGGACTGGCGACATATGAGCCTCCCTCTCCCTGCGCCAGCGGGGAGAGGGCCGGGGAGAGGGGCGTCAGCGCTTCTTCGAAACGAACCGCTCAGGGTCGAGCACACGCGAGGCCTCAACCGCGAGCCGCCACACCGCGAGGCCACGCTCGCGCTTCTGCGCGGGCGCCAACTTCAACAACGACGGCACCCGACGCTTCTCCGACGCCGACGCCCCCGCAAGCAGCAGCGCGATGTCGGCAAGATCGTGCGGCCGACCGGCGATGCACTTCATCGCGAGGAAGTGCGCGCGAGCGACCACAGGCACCGACAAGCCCTCGGCGACTTCTTTCACCACCGCGTCGCGCACGACGGCATCCTCGATGCCGCTGGTCGCGAACAGGAGGTCCATGCGCGTCTCGTCCTCACCGAGGGTGAAACGTGCGGTCCACAGCGCTCCAGTTTCCTTGTGGAAGAACATCTCGCGCTCGTGAAACCCGGCGAACCGCAGCCCGCGCAAGATCTCATCGACGCGCTCGTCGGTCGGTGCAGCTACCGCGAAGTCGACGTCTTTCGTCGAGCGCGCTTCCGCGTAGAAGCCACGCGCGAGGCCGCCGACAAGGCAGAACGACGCGTCGAGGTCTTTGAGCGCCTGCGCGCCCCGCTTGAAGACGTCGAAGACGTCGTCCGGGGCCAGCGCCAGGTTCCGCGCACGTACAGGTTCGGGTCTGGCGGTTCTTCTTCGAGCAGCCATGCACCGAGCCTCTTTTCGATCTCCGCTTCGGAGGCCTTCGGGAACTGCGTACGGAGTTTCCAGCGCTGCAGGTCGAGCCCGAGTCGAAAGAGCGACCTGACGTCGCGCTCGAACTGCGTCACGCCGCCGACTCCGAATAGAGCACCACGGGGTCCTTCTTCTTCAGCACCGCGTCCTCGTTGATGACGACCTCCTTCGCGGTCTTCTTCGAAGGAATCTCGTACATCAGCTCCATCATCACGCTCTCAAGAATGGCCCGGAGCCCACGCGCGCCCGTCTTGCGGCGAATGGCTTCCTGACTGATGGCCTTGAGCGCGCCGTCGGTGAACTTGAGCTGCACGCCATCGAGGTCGAGCAGCTTCTTGTACTGCTTCGTGAGCGCGTTCCGCGGCTTGACGAGAATGTCGATGAGCGCCGGCTCATCCAGCTCCTCGAGCGCGGTCACCACCGGCAGACGGCCGATGAACTCGGGGATCATGCCGAACTTCAGCAAGTCCTCCGGCTCGACCTTCTGCAGCAGCTCCGAGAGCGACTTGTCGGCCTTCTTCCGCACCTCAGCGCCGAAGCCGAGCGACTTCCCGCCCATGCGCCGCTCGATCACCTT
This sequence comes from uncultured Archangium sp., assembly GCA_964459885.1. Lineage (GTDB taxonomy): Bacteria > Myxococcota > Myxococcia > Myxococcales > Myxococcaceae > Archangium_A. The sequence goes on along the minus strand of CAYWON010000375.1, from coordinate 674 downwards.
GTCCAACCCACCAAACGCGCCGCCGCAGATGAACAAGATGTTCGTGGTGTCGATCTGCAGGAACTCCTGCTGGGGGTGCTTGCGGCCGCCCTTCGGAGGCACGTTCGCCACAGTGCCTTCGATGATCTTCAGCAGCGCCTGCTGCACGCCCTCACCGCTCACGTCGCGGGTGATGCTGGGGTTCTCAGACTTGCGCGCGATCTTGTCGATCTCATCGACGTACACGATGCCGCGCTGGGCGCGCTCGATGTCCCCATCGGCCGCCTGGAGCAGGTTGACGATGATGTTCTCGACGTCCTCACCGACGTAACCGGCTTCGGTCAGGCACGTCGCGTCGGCGATGCAGAACGGCACGTTGAGAATGCGCGCCAGCGTCTGCGCGAGCAGCGTCTTGCCGGAGCCCGTGGGCCCCAACAGCAAGATGTTCGACTTCTGCAGCTCGACGTCATCGAGCTGCACCTTCGACTCGATGCGCTTGTAGTGGTTGTGCACCGCGACGCTCAGGACCTTCTTCGCGCGGTCCTGACCGATGACGTACTCGTCGAGGATGGCCTTGATCTCACTCGGCCGCGGAATGCGCAGCTTGGTGTCCTTCTGCTCTTCGCGATCGATCTCCTCGGCGATGATGTCGTTGCAGAGGCCGATGCACTCGTCGCAGATGTAGACCGTCGGGC
>CAYWON010000374.1:561-2597 GCA_964459885.1 uncultured Archangium sp. | reverse complement strand
CATCCGTTCCATGTTGAGTATCTCCAATCAGAAATGCGCGTGGGATCGCGAATCTATCGTCGGGGTGCATTTCTAACACGTCGAGCAAGCCGGCGAGCGCCGGGAGCTCACGAGCGTCCACTTGCCGTAGCACTGGGAGTGAACATGCCGGGTACTGAATAGTTGATACACCTACACGCGCGTACTGAACAGGCGTCGCACTGTATTACTGCGGGGTCGCTGGCCGCCTGCGCACGGTGTTGAGCGCCACCAGCGCCAGCAGCACGAGCGTGCCTGCGTAGAAGCGCCACGTGCGCACCTCGGCGTCGGGCACCAGCAGCGGCGCCATCACCATCGCGTAGATGGGCTCCAACGACACGGCGAGCGCGAGCGCGTACGGCGGCAGCGTCTGCAAGACGCGCAGGCTCCACAGCCACGGCAACACGGTGCAGCCGACGCCGAGCCCCAGCAACAACGCGCCGTCACGCGGCGTCAGCGCCCACGGCGCCACGAAGCTGCCCGGTTGCCACGCGAAGAAGAGCGAGGTGATGACGAGCGCGCACGCGAGCTCCCAGAACGTCATCACTTCGCCGGCGGTCTGCCGCGCCAGCTTGCCGTTCAACGTGCCGAACGCCGCCGAGAAGAGCGCGCTGCCGAGGCCCATCGCGAGGCCGAGCGTGTCGGTCTGCGTTTCGACCTTCACGAGGAAGCCCACGCCCAGCATCACGCCAAAGCCGATGAGCGCTTCGCCCACGTCGATGCGGCGGCCGAAGACGCGGGGTTCCATCAACGCCGTGAAGAAGGTCGTCGTCGACAGGCACAGCACCGCCACCGCCACGCCCGCGTACTTGATGCACCCGTAGAAGAGCAGCCAGTGCAGCGCCACCAACGCGCCCACCACCGCGAAGTCGCGCAGCTGCGCGCCGGTGACGCGCCACGGCAGCCTTCGCCACCAGATGACCGCCGGCATCACCAGCAGCACCACCACCAGTCGGTACCAGACGAGCGGGATGGCGGTGATGGAGATGAGCTTCCCCAGAATCGCCGTGAAGCCCCAGACGAAGACCGTCAGGTGCATGAGCGCGTGGGCACGCGGAGCTGAGAGCGGCGACGTCACCAAGCGGTGAGGCAGCTAGCGCGAATAGCGGTCGCCTGCACCGCGCGGACATGCGAGCCTCCTCGGGCTTGTGGGTTGGTGTGTGGCCTGCGGTTCGTAGCGCGTCACCCCGAGCACACAGAGAGACAGCATGAAGGCACTCGAGCATGAAACTGTCGTCAGTCGCGGGGCGACGACCCTCTTCATCGTCGATGACGACGAGGTCGCGCGCCGGGCGCTGCTGGTCATGTTGCGCGGCGAGGGGTACCGGTTGCTGGAGTTCGCGCGAGGCGACGCTGCCATCGAGCACGCGCTCAACGACCCGCCGGATCTCGCGCTGGTCGACGTGCGGATGCCTGGCGCCGACGGCTTCGAGGTCGCGCGCGCGCTGAAGGCACAGGCGGCGACCGCGTATCTCCCCGTGATTCTCGTCACCGGCGTGGCCGACCAGGACGCGCGCCTGGCCAGCCTCGACACGCTGGCTGACGACCTGCTCAGCAAGCCCGTCGAACAGCGCGAGCTGCTGGCGCGCGTGCGCAACCTGCTCCTGCTGCGGGCGCAGCACCTGTCGCTGCTGAAGAAGAACGTCGAGCTCGCCGAGCTGCACCGCTTCAAGGACGAGATGTCGTCGCTGGTGGTGCACGACCTGAAGAACCCGATGGCCTCCATCATCTCCAACCTCCGCTTCGTGCTGGGCGACGCGGGCGCCCTCGACGCGGACCAGCTCGACGCGCTGGGCGACGCCCTGAGCGCCAGTCAGCGCGCGCTGCGCCTCATCGAGAACCTGCTCGACGTGACGCGCATCGAGGCCGGCCGACTGCAACCCCGGTTGACGCGCACGCGCCTCGACACGCTGGTGGCGGGCGCGCTGCGACACCGTGAGCGCACCGCCGCCTCGCGCCAGGTGACCCTCGAGTCGACGTTGCCGCCGACGCTCGAGGTGGAGGTCGACGAAGATCTG
>CAYWON010000374.1:0-551 GCA_964459885.1 uncultured Archangium sp. | reverse complement strand
CGGCCTGTGCGTGGGCCACATCGCGCCCGAGGCCGTCGACGGCGGCCCGATCGCGTTCGTCCGCGACGGCGACCCGATCGTCCTCGACGTGCTCAACCGGACGCTCGAGGTGGAGGTCGACGAAGATCTGCTCGCGCGCGTCATCGAGAACGTCCTCGACAACGGCATGCGCTACACGCCGGCAGGTGGGCGCTTGCGCGTCGACGGCGCCGCCAGCGACGGGCAGGTCGAGCTCCGCATCGCCAACACGGGGCCGGCCATCCCCGCGGCGGTGCGCCGCGTGGTGTTCGAGAAGTTCGGCCAGGCGACGCAGGCCACCGGGCGCATGAACCTGGGCCTCGGCCTCTATTTCTGTCGGCTCGCGATGGAGGCGCACGGCGGCCGCATCTGGGTCGACGAAGCGCCACAGTTTCCCACAGTGTTTGACCTCGCGTTCGGCGACGCGCCGCCGCAGCGGTGACGCGCCATGCTCACATCGACAGCACCGGCCGCGGGCAATAGCTTCCGCGCCCTCATGTCGAGCCACACCAAGCCGCCGCCTCCGGTGCAGG
>CAYWON010000373.1:0-2600 GCA_964459885.1 uncultured Archangium sp. | reverse complement strand
CGCTCATGCGCCTCTTCCTCGCCGCGCTTGCCCTGCTGGCTGGCCTCGGGTGCCGCGAAGGCCGCGCCCGCGACGTGACGCCCACGCTGCAGGCCGAGGTCGACGCGCTCGACTTCGGCGCCGCGCGGGTCGGTGACACCGTCACGCGCACGGTGCGCCTCACGGCCGTGACACCCGCTGACGTGCAGCTGACGCAGGTCGAGGCGGAAGGTGAGGCGTTCAGCGTCGTCAGCCCGCCGACGGTGGTGCCGGGGCAGTCTGCCGTCGAGCTGACGCTGGCCTTCAGCCCTCGCGGCCCCGGCGAGACGACGGGCGCGGTGCGCGTTCGCAGCGATGACCCCGAGCACCCTGAGGTGTCGCTTTCGTTGACCGGCCGCGGCGTCACGCCTCGCCTCGTCGTCGACTGGCAGTGCGCGCCCGACTGCGCCGCCGCCCTCACCGCCGACGCTGTCGAGTTCGAGCCGACGCCCGCGCTGCGCCTCCGCCCCGTCGACGTGGCGCGGCTGCCGCGCCTGGTGGTCCGCGCCGAGGGCGAGGTGGCGGCGCTCGTGACGAAGCTGTCGCTCAGCGGCGACGGGTTCTCGTTCGTCGGCAACGCCGCCATTCCGTCCACCGGCCTGCGGCTCGCGCCCGGCACCTCTCAGTCCGTGCCGGTCGTCTTCCAGCCCACCGCGGCGATGCCGTCGTGGTCCGGCAGCGTCGAAGTGGAAGGCGACGCACCACCACGCACCTGGGCGCTGCGCGGCGCGCTGCGAGACAACCAGCCGCCCACCGCGTGCGCACGCCTCGCGCAGCTCGCGGCCCCGGCGACACCCGCCCGCGACCTGCAACCAGGCGAACAGGTGCTCGTGCCGCCGGGCGCACAGCTGACGCTGTCGGGGTTCGCTTCGGCCGACGACACCACCTGCACCACCGACCCTGAAGACGGCCGCGTCGGGCTCACCTGGCGGTGGACCGTCGCGCGCGAGCCCAGCGGGAGCGCCGTGACCATCGACGCCGCCGACACGCCCACGCCGCGCATCACGCCCGTCGCCCTGGGCCAGTACACGCTCGCGCTCGACGTCACCGACGCGCAGGGGCACGCGGCTCGGGCCACCGTCGACTTCGAAGTGTCGACCGCCAGCGCCGTCACCGCGCAGCTCGACTGGGCTGGCGCGCCGCTCGTCGACCTCGATCTCCACCTCGTGCGGCCGGGCGCGCAGCCGTTCTCAGTGCCGGGAGACGTGAGCGGCGCGACGCGCTTGAGCGACGACGGCGGCCACGACTGGGGCGCCGAGCTGCGCTTCGACGACACGGGTGACGGGCCGTTGGTCGAGACCATCACGCTCGACGCGCCCTCCTGCGACGCGGGCGCATGCCGCTACGACGTCTACGTGCACGGCTTCAGGGACCGCCGCCTGCACACGCCCGCGCCGACCTGCCAGGTGGACGCCACGTGCCTCGACGGCGACCCGTGCGGCTGTCTCAACGGCGAAGCGTGCGTCGCGGACGAAGCGCCGGCCGACGCGGGCGCGACGGGCACGGGCCGATGCCTCCCTTTGACGCCCGCGACGGTGAAGCTCTTCCTCGGCAGCGCCTCCACCGCCACGCTGACCGTGCCGCTCGTCATCGGCGCGCCGTGCCAGCTGGAGCGTGTGGCGTCAGTGACGTGGACCGACGGCGGCTACAGCGTCGCGCCCGCGAGCGGCGTCGCTCGCTACGGCACGCGCGCGCCGGGCTCGTTGCAGTGCGCGCCCGCCTGGGTGCCCCACCCGCGCTGACGGGGCTTTCGGGGTCATTTCCAGAGCGGCATGCGCTATGAGCCTTCGCCCATGCGCACCTCTCTTCTTGCTGCCCTGACGCTGGCGCTGGTCGCCTGCAGCCCTCCCCGCCCGATGGTCGATGCGGGCCCTGACACCAGCTGCGGCCTCGACTGCGCCGCGCAGGAAGAGTTCGGCCTCATCTTGAACCGCTGCTTCGAGTACTCGCTCGACGGCACCACCGCCGAGTCGCCGCCGTCGCTCGGCGTGTGGGTGAAGGAGATCTTCGAGCTCGAGGGCGGCGTGCAGACCATCGCCGTCGAGTACCGCCGCGGCGGGCAGGTGCTGGGCATCGACTACTTCGCGTTCCCCAACAGCCAGCTGACGCTGATGCGCCGTATCGCCGGCACGTCGGTCACGTACCGCACCGGCACCGCCATCACCGGCGTCACGTGGCTGCCGATGGGCGCGGCGACGGGTCAGAACTTCAACACCACGGCCGACGCGTTCCTCTCGGCTGATGACTCGACGACCAGCACCAGCTACCGCGTGACGACCGAAGCGCCCACCACCACCGAGAAGCGCAACCCCGCGGGCGTCGACACCACCAACGCCATCAAGCTGCTCTTCGGCGAAACGCCGGACCACGGGTCTGACCCGCGCCGCGTCTTCGTGCCTGGCGTCGGCTTCACGCTCATCGCGAGCCCGTTCAACCTGCTCGGCGGCACCGCCACGGTGCCCAACTACTTGCAGCGCGTGCGCGACATCGGCAGCGCTGACGGCGGTAACGATCCATGCAGCCTGGGGGTGCCCTGATGAAGCGCGTTGCCATCTCGCTCGTTCTGTTGCTCGTCGCCTGCA
>CAYWON010000372.1:0-2613 GCA_964459885.1 uncultured Archangium sp. | reverse complement strand
TCTACGGAATGGTGATTGCGCAGGTGCAGTCGGTCGACGTCGAGGGTGATCGCCTCATCTTTACGTTTGCGCCGGCACACAAGAATCTGAAGGGTCAGCTGGAAGGCAAGCGCGGGTGGATTGAACAGCTGGCGCAGCACCAGACCGGCCGCAAGATGACGGTGGAGGTGCGCGAGGGCGTGGCGACGGCGGCTCCGAACGCGGCGACAGCAGATCCCCAGACGGCCGACAAGACCGCCGAGCTTCGTGATCGCGCGAAGGCCGAGCCGACCGTGCAGAACATCCTGGACGTCTTTGGTGGCGACATCGAGGATGTAGAGGAGATCAGATGAACATCCAGAACATGATGAAGCAGGCGCAGCAGATGCAGGAGCGCCTGCAGCAGCAGATGACCGGCATGCGCATCGAGGCCACCGCCGGCGGTGGCATGGTGACCGTCGCGGTGAACGGCCACAAGCAGGTGCTGTCGCTGAAGCTGGATCCCGACGCCGTGTCGAAAGATGATGTCGGCATGTTGCAGGACCTCATCGTTGCCGCGCTCAACGACGCCCACCGCAAGGTGGACGAAGCGCTGGCGTCGCAGATGCAGGGCCTGATGGGCGGACTCGGACTCCCCGGCCTTCGCTGATGGCGCCAACCGATCCACTGGCCGGCCTGGTTGCCGCGCTGCAGCGCCTGCCGGGCATCGGCGCCAAGAGTGCGCAACGCCTGGCGTTCCACCTGCTCAAGACCCCGCGCGAAGAAGTGGACGCCCTGTGCGTCGCAATCCTGGGCGTGAAGGATCGCGTGACCTACTGCTCGACGTGCAGCAACATCACCGACGTGGATCCCTGCGGGTACTGCACGGACACGTCACGCGACGGCCGTATCATTTGTGTCGTTGAACAGCCGGAAAATGTCTGGGCCGTGGAGCGCACCAAGGGATTTCGTGGTCGTTATCACGTCTTGATGGGCGCGATTTCGCCGCTACAGGGCATCGGCCCCGACGATTTGCGCATCAAAGGCTTGCTCAGCAGGGTCGGGGAGGATAGCGTTGACGAGGTGATCATCGCCACCAACCCTACCGTCGAAGGCGAAGCGACGGCGTTGTACCTCGCTCGGCTGCTCAAGCCGCTGGGGATTCGCGTCAGCCGCATCGCGATGGGCGTGCCGGTGGGTTCCGACCTCGACTACACCGACGAGTTCACGATGACCAAGGCCATGGAAGGCCGACGGGAAATGTAATGTCCGCCGTCGTCGCCCTGCTCACGCGGTCACCGTCCGACCCCCGGCTCAAGGCGCGCATGGCGCCGGTGGTTCCCGAATACGAACAGCGTCGCGAACTGGTGCTCGCGTTCATCGACGATCTGTTGTCGCGCCTGTCGTCCATCGACGGTCTCCAGCTCAAGGTGGCGGTGACGGCGCCAATCGAAGGTTTCCGCATCGCGCGACCGTGTGTGCCGTACCACCAACTGCTGGCCCAACGCGGCGATCCGTTTCGCGACCGTTTGAAACACGCCTTTGACGACCTCGCGCGGGACGGGTTCCGCCAAATCATTCTGCTGGGATCCGACGTGCCGGATGTGCCACTCGCGCACGTCGAACACGCGCGCCGGCTGCTTGTCGAGCATCCCTCGCGTGTGGTGACCGGGCCGTCGCCCGACGGAAGTTTTTATCTCGTCGGCATGAACGCGCACGACCACCGTGTGCCCGATATCGGCGCCAACGTGCGCTGGGGATCCGTGCACATGCTCGACGACCTCGAGGCCGGCGCCCGTGCAGCAGGCTGCGAAGTGACTCGCGTCGACGACTGGCCTGATGTGGACACGGCCGAAGACGTGCAGGCGCTCATCACACGCCTCACGCCGCAGGTGGACGTGGCACCGCACACCGCTGAAGTACTTCGGCGGTACGGGCTCCTGCCTCAGTAACGATTTTCGATCAGCTCAGCAACGCGTCGACCGCTTCGACCAGCGCCGCCGGTGTCATTGGCTTCTGCAGGAATGTGGAGGGCGCGGGTGGCGCCAGCTCCGGGTCAGGCAGGTATCCCGACATCAGGATCACCGGCAGGGTCGGGCGACCGTTGCGCAGGGCGATGGTCACGTCGCGTCCGTTGCCATCCGGCAGAACGAAGTCCACGACGAGCAGGTCAAGGGCTTCTGTCACGGCCAACGCCGAGGCGGAGTCTCCGCACTGAATGACCTGGTGCCCCTTGCGCTCGAGAATGCGGGCCACCAGCTGCCGGATCGGCGGCTCGTCGTCGACAACCAGAATCGTCGCCATGCGCAGAACGATACCATCACGCGCGCGTAAAGGCGCGCCGCCACACCACACCGAGACCGATCGTCACCCAGAACAGCAGTCTCGCCTTTCGCACGAGCGCGATGGTCAGACCGATCGCCGGCGGCAACGACAGGACCGAGGCCAGGCTCGAGGCGCTGAACTCATCGATACCGACCCGCAGCGGAACCACCCGGAACACGACATTGATGATCCGGTTGAGCGTGTCGAAGAGGAAGGCGTTCAGCCACAGCGATTCCCCCGTCAGCAGATACAGCGTGAGCCACGACTCGACGATGCTGCAGATGTGGAAGGCGACCTGGCAGCCTGCCACGATGAGGACCTTTATCGGTG
>CAYWON010000371.1:0-2625 GCA_964459885.1 uncultured Archangium sp. | reverse complement strand
CCCCGGCTCGGGCGACCTCTGCGACCCCGACGAGACCTGCACCGGCTCCGCCGGCGCGGCCTGCCCGAGCGACACCATCGCGTCGACCAGCACTGTCTGCCGCACCGGCTCGGGCGATTCGTGTGACCCCGACGAGACCTGCACCGGCGCCGCCGATGCGGCGTGCCCGAGCGACGTGGTGGCCTCGAGCGGCACCATCTGCAACCCGGGCTCGGGCGACCTCTGCGATCCTGACGAAGCCTGCACCGGCACCGCCGGCGAGGCGTGTCCGACGGACACGGTCGCGCCTGCCACGACGGTCTGCAACCCCGGCTCGGGCGATCTCTGCGATCCCGACGAGCTCTGCTCGGGCAACGCCGACGAGGCCTGCCCGACGGACACGATCGCGACGGCCGGCACCACCTGCCGCGCGGCCGCCGGCGACTGTGACGTCCTCGAAAGCTGCACCGGCAACGCCGAGGAGGCGTGCCCGTCCGACAGCGTCAGCGGCGCGTTCGTAGAGTGCCGCGCGGTCGCCGGTCCCTGTGACGTCGCCGAGAACTGCGACGGCACCAACGTGGCCTGCCCGGCGGACCTCTTCCAGCCCTCGACCCTCGAGTGCCGCGCGTCGGCTGGTGCCTGCGACGTGGCGGACAACTGCTCGGGCACGGCGGCCGCCTGCCCGCCCGACGCGAAGAGCACCGCGGTCTGCCGCGGCGCCGCCGGCATCTGCGACGTCGCCGAGTCCTGCGACGGCGTCGGCAACGACTGCCCGGTCGACGGCTTCGCGCCGGCGACCACCGTCTGCCGCCCGGCGGTGGACAGCTGCGACTTCGTCGAGAACTGCACCGGCACGGGTACGAGCTGCCCGGCCGACGCGGTCTCTCCCGACGGTGATGGCGACGGCGTCTGCGACGCCATCGACCAGTGCCCCGTGACGCCGGATCCGGGTCAGCCGGACGGCGACGCCGACGGCCAGGGCGACGCGTGCGATCCGTGCACGAACCTCCTGCCGTCGTATTCCGATCGCCAGAAGATCCTCATCACGAAGCTCAACACGCCGCCTGGGGACGACCGGATCAAGGTGAAGGGACGCTTCATTCCGTTCCTCGAGACGCCCACGATCGACCCGGTCGCGAACGGGCTGCGCCTCGTCCTCGAGGACGCCGCCGGCAACACGCCGCTCGACGTCACCATCCCGGGCGGCGCCTACGACAACCTCACGAAGATGGGATGGAAGTCGCACACCTTCCCGGGCGGCATGACGGCGGGCTGGTCGAACAGCGGCAAGGTCGTCCCGCTCTCCACCTACAACGGCATCCAGAAGATCAAGTTCGTGCTGCGCAACGGCCAGGGCCTCACGAAGGTGACCTTGACCGGTAAGGACGGCAGCTACCCGGTCGCCGTCGGCGACGAGCCGGTCAAGTTCATCCTGGTCGTCGACGCACCGACGGCCGAGACCGGTCAGTGTGGCGAGATGATCTTCCCCGCCACGTCGCCCGCTCGCCCGAGCTGCAGCTTCAAGGGCCCGGGCGCGACGCTGCGCTGCAACTGACGCGCATCGATCACGCATGAGCACCGCGGCCCCCGATCGGCATCGCCGGTCGGGGGCCGCGTGCGTTTGACGCGGCGTGAAACGCCGGACCTGATTGTGAATTTTCTTGACACCACCCGTCGGCGCCGTGGTACGCGCCCGGCGCGGGCCACAACCTCGTCGGCCCAATCCGGGGGAGTCAGGCATGAGAATTCGGAGATCGCGTCTCGCACCGGCACTGGCCGCCGCCGTGCTGCTCGCATGGGCGGGCTCGGCCAGCGCCCAGCTCTCGTCGGCCAGCTCGAGCAACAGCGGCTCGACGTGCAACCAGGGCAACAACAGCGACGGGTTCTGCGGTTCCGTCACGTCGCTGCCGATCAACACGAGCACGCAGATCCAGAGTCGCTATGCCTGGATGCTGAACGCGGACGTCGGCGTCGCCGCCACGCGAGACACCAGCGGCAACGCGCAGCACAACGTCTCCTTCAACGCGACCGCCCCCGGCGGCTACCGCCTCGACATCGCCACGAGCCGCACCGGCGACCTGAACCGCTTCAGCGACGTGTCCGGCTGCGACGGGCAGGCCAACATCAGCGGCGTGAGCGGCAGCTCGAACTTCGCGCTGAGCTCCGGCTCGCTGGGGCTCCCCGATCACGGCGACATCGGCAACGGCGGCGGCAACACGACCGTGCCGATCAGCCAGAGCGGCTCGGCGCAGCTCTTCCGGGTCAGCAACGGTTCGGCGCAGGGCCACAATCTGACGTTCACCTGGAGCGGGGCCGTGCGGAGCAACTCCTGCGAGGCGGCGCTGCGCATGGGTAACGGCGGCGGCACGGTCACCGGCTGTACCGGCACCTGCCAGTACCCGGGCTCGCCCTCGCGCACACAGTCCAGCGACGGTCACTTCGTCACCGTCACGTACACCTCGCTCTGCGGCAACGGCGTCGTCGACTCGAGCGTCGGCGAGGATTGCGACCTCGGCGGCTCGAACGGCGCCTCCACGTCGTGCTGTACGAGCACCTGCGAATTCCGCGGCTCCGGCCAGACCTGCCGGGCCTCGGCTGGCGCCTGCGACCTCACGGAGACGTGTAGCGGGTCGAGCGCGAACTGTC
>CAYWON010000370.1:0-2645 GCA_964459885.1 uncultured Archangium sp. | reverse complement strand
CCGATCGTCTTCACGACGGTGGCGGTGGGCATCGCCGGCATGGGCGACCTCAAGAAGGTCGGCCGCGTCGGCGCCAAGGCGCTCGTGTGGTTCGAGTTCATGACGACGGTGGCGCTCGCGCTGGGGCTGCTCGTCGTGAACCTCGTGGGCCCCGGCCGTGGCATTCACGCGAAGGTCGAAGCCCTCGACACCACCAGGCTCGACAAGACGCTCTCGGCGCCTCGCCCGCAGGGCCTCGTGCAGCACCTCCAGGCGCTGGTACCCGACAGCTTCGTGGGCGCCTTCACCGGCGGCGACGTCTTGCAGGTGCTGGTGCTGGCGGTGCTGACGGGCATCGCAGTCGCCAGCCTCGGTGAGCGCGGCAAGCCCATCGTGCGCGGCCTCGAGCACGTCTCGACGATGTTCTTCGCCCTGGTCAGCGTCGTCATGCGGCTCGCGCCCATCGGCGCCTTTGGAGCGATGGCCTTCACCATCGGCAAGTTCGGCTTCGAGACGCTGGGCAACCTGCTGCTGCTGATCGCGTCGTTCTACGCGACGTCGCTGCTCTTCGTGTTCGGCGTGCTGGGCCTCGCGCTGCGCGGCATCGGGCTGTCCATTTTCAAGCTGGTGCGGCACCTGAAAGACGAGCTCGTCCTGGTGTTGGGCACGTCTTCATCTGAGTCCGCCCTGCCCGACCTGATGACGAAGCTGGAAGCCATGGGCTGCAGCGGCCCCGTGGTGCGGCTCGTGGTGCCGACGGGCTACTCGTTCAACCTCGACGGCACCTGCATCTACCTGACGATGGCGAGCGTCTTCGTCTCACAGGCGCTCGACGTGCCGCTATCGCTCGGCGAGCAGCTCGCGTTGCTGGGCGTGCTGCTGCTGACCTCGAAGGGCGCAGCCAGCGTCACCGGCAGCGGCTTCGTCACGCTCGCGGCGACGCTGCAGTCCGTCGGCACCGTGCCGGTGGCCGGGCTCTCGCTGCTGCTGGGCATCGACAGGTTCATGTCGGAGGCGCGCGCGCTCACCAACCTCGTCGGCAACGCGGTGGCGACGCTCGTGGTCTCTCGCTGGGAAGGCGCGCTGGACCTCGAGCGCGCGCGCCAGTCGCTGGAGCGGAAGGGCCCGTAACGTGGGGATGGATCTGGTCGAGGTGGTGATCGAGATCGAGCAGACCTTCGACATCAAGATCCCCGACGAAGAGGCCGCCAAGATTCTCACGATGGGCGACTGCCACGCGTACGTGGTGAGCCACTTCGCCCTCGGCGCCAACGATCCAGCGCAGGCGTGGGCCACCCTTGTCCGCATCGTCGCCGAGCAAGCCGGGTGTGAGCCGGCGTCGCTCACGCGCGAGACGAGGTTCCTCGACGTCTTCCCCTGGGGCTGAAACGAGAAGAGCCGCGCGATCAGGGAGATCGCACGGCTCTTCGCAACGACAGGAACGTAGACGCTTACTCGGACTTCACCGAGCCGGTCATCCACGCGCCGCCGCCCTGGTCCGTGTACGTGGCCTTCTTGCCGCAGCCGGTCACGTTGACCTCGGTCTTGCTGACTTCCTTCACCGCGATCTCCTTCTCTTCACACGAGAGGTCGAACGCGGCCTTCTTGAGACCGTCCTGCTTGAAGTTGGTCAGGGTGGCGCAACCAGCGAGAGCAGAAAGCGAGAGAGCAACGATGGCGAAACGGCGCATGTGTGACCTCCAAAAGAGTGAGGGTTGAACTGGGCTGCTGCGTAGCACCTTCGGTGGAACGTCTCCGCACTTTTGCGTCGGTGGTGGAAATCACGACATGGGGTGCGCGGCCTGACACGCGCGGTGCAAGGCCCACAGCGCGTCGATGGCGTGCGTCCCCCAGTGCGTGTCGAACGACGTGCGCCATTCCCAGATCGCCGCCTGTTCCTGCGCGCCGTCCCAGAAGCTGAGCCCGCGACAGACGTCGAGGTACACGTCGAGGAGATCTTCGGTGAGTGACCCGGCGACGCGACGATCACCCGCGTAGGGGTCGAAGATCTCCCAGTAGTGCTCGTACTGCTCGAAGGCGCTCCAGGTGCTGGGCGCTGGAGGCACCGGCGCCGACTCCATGCCGTCAGGCGCCTCGCTCCGCGGCAAGGCCACGGCGGCGACGTACAGCTCGAGCAACAAGACGCGCGCGGCCAGCACGCGGTCTTGCAGCGAGCTCATGCCGGCCTCTTGAACGAAATCGCAGTAGCGCCGCGCGGCGCCGACGAAGCGCACCACTTCGGGCGGGGCCGACGCGCCGATGACGAGATCGGTGATGGTGGCTTGCCCCACCGACCGCGTGCCTTCCTGCAGCGAGATGTTGGCGCCGATGTTCAGGTGCTCCCACGCGTCGGAGAACAGCGGTCGCAGCGTGGCGTCGCACGTCTCGCCGGGGATGAGTTCGCCCGCGAAGTAGAGGCGCGCGTCGTTGTGCGTGGGGTTGCCGATGGACCAGCTCAACCGCGCGTCGCTGCGCAGTGGCGTCTTGCGACCGCCAGCTTCGGTCGTCAGCAACCGCACCCGCACCTTGAACGCCAACCGCTGCATCAGCACCCCAACGCGATGTGAGCGGCCGCTGAGACGGACAGCCGTTTCCACTTCGTAGCGGAGGACTGCCCCAACTGCATCGGCCATGCGTCAGTGAGACGCAGAATCTACGTGGTCCGC
>CAYWON010000369.1:0-2650 GCA_964459885.1 uncultured Archangium sp. | reverse complement strand
TGCCCGTCATCGACGCCGGCGTCGAAGTGCCTGACGCTGGCGTCGAAGTGGTCGACGCAGGTGTCCCCGACCCGTGGGCTGATCGCGTGGTGGCCTTCACGCCTGGCGACGGAGCGGGCTTCGGTCAGGACCTCTTTCCCGAAGTCGTGCTCGGCCCGCCGCAAGGCGCAGGCGCGAGCTCCGGCAGCGTCGACGTGCTCGCGCTCGGCCGCGAAGGCGTCATCACGCTCGAGTTCGACGACCTCGTGGTCATCGATGGCCCGGGCGTGGACCTTCTCGTTTTCGAGAATCCCTTTACCGGTTTCACCGAGACCGGCGTGGTGGCCGTCAGCGAGGACGGCGTCGATTGGCGCACGTTTCCCTGTGACGCGGTCATCGATGGCGGCGTCACGGGCTGCGCCGGCGTGAAGCCGGTGCTGTCGAACCCGAGCAACGGCATCTCGGGCACCGACCCGGGTGTGTCGGGCGGCGATGCGTTCGACCTCGCCGACGTCGGCCTGTCTCGCGCGCGCTTCGTGCGCATCACCGACTCGGGCGCCAATCGCTTCTACGGCGCGCCCGGAGGTGGCTTCGACCTCGACGCGCTGAGCGTGGTGAATGGCGTCGCGCCCTGAACGACCCACGCGCCGGGCGCTGTTGCTCGGCGCGGCGTTCGCGGGCTGCGGCGCGGTGGTGCCCGTCGTCGATGCCGGCGTGCCACCGACGGGCGACGGGTGGACCGAGGTGCCGGTGCCTCCCGCGCTCGACACCGACGGCGCGGCCATCGTCGAAGCGCCGCTCATCAACGTGTGGGTGGTGCGCGGCGACGACGGCGCGCTGACCGCGACGTGGCGCGTGTGTACGCAGGGCGCGTGTGACGTCGAGCCGGTGAGAGGTGAGGACTTCGTGTGACCGTGCCACGGCTCGCGCTTCGGCGTCGACGGCGCGGTGTTGACGGGGCCGGCCACGCGGTCGTTGCGGCGCTTCGAGGTGGTGCGGGTGAGCGAGTCGCTCTTCTTGCGTCGCGTTTGACTCGGAACGCGAGCCATCTGGCCAGTGGCGGTCACCGCGCCACGAGCACGCACGCGTGGTGGACCTCGACACGTGTTGTTGCTGCGACGGCCTGAGGCTCGGCGGTCCCCGCGACGGCTCGCCGCATCTCGCTCGCGTCTGCGCGCGACTTCCCGTCGCGAGGGACACGCGCGGTGCCACGTGTCGCTGTGTCACCCCGTGTGTCGGCGTCGTCGGACAGGCTTCCGCGCACTTGGCAGCTGTCGTGCTCGCTCGGTCCGCGTGGCACGCGCCGCGCAATGCGTCCCCGCGCACACCAAGGGGGCCATCGCCATGAAGACCGTCCGCACGCTGACACTCGCCGTCATCTCCATCTCTGCTTCCACCTGGGCGCAGTCGTTCCGCTTCGACGACGCCACGCAGTCGTGCCGCGACGCCGCGGGCCGGGAAGGGTGGAACGTGGGCGTGCGTGGTCCCTGCGCTGACTTCCGCGGCGCAGACCTCGCCGGCGTCTCGTTCCGCGACGAGGACCTGCGCGGCGCCCGCTTCGACGGCGCGAAGTTGAACGGCGCCTCGTTCTTCCGCGCTGAGCTGACGGCCGCGTCGTTCAACGGCGCGCAGCTCCGCGGCGCTGTTCTCTCGGGCGCGACGCTGCGCCAGACGTCGCTTCAGCGCGCGTCGTTGGTCGACGCCAAGCTGATCGGCGCCTCGCTGCAGCGCGCCGACCTCCGCGGCGCTGACCTCCGCAGCGCGGCGCTGCACCGCGCGTCGTTCTCGGGCGCAGACCTCCGCGGCGCGCTCTTCTCGCAGCACAAGGCGTTGTTGGAAGGCGCGAGGTGGGCCGCCGCGCGCGTCGACGAGACCACGCAGCTGCCGTTCACCCTCGACGAGCGGCTGGCGCGTCGCTTCGACCCCGGCACCGTCGTCGCTGCGACGCGGTGAAGCTCAGTCGGTGCTGATGCCGCCACCGTAGGGCGGCGTTCGCGCTGGTGACGCGCCACGAATCGTCACCTCGAGCGGCGCGGTCTGGCTGCACGGCGTCACCTGCCGCGTCTCGAACGACGAGCCCTTGTCGCTGTACTGCCAGAGGTTCAACTTCAACGGCCGCTGCGGCAGCCCGGTGAGCCGCCACGTACCGTCGGGCGCCACCTTCACGTGAAACGCGTTCGGCACCGTGAGGATGGTGCCTCGCATGCCCGGGTGCAGTCGGCAGCCGAGCGTCGATTCACCGACCTGCGTGAAGTCCAGGCGGAAGGTCTCGGGCTTGCGGTTGGTCCCCGAGCCGAACGCGTTCGACACGCGCTCCGCGTGAATCTCATGCGGGAACGGGTCGCGGTTGGTGAAGACCACGGTGTCGTGCTGTTCCACCACCAGCACCCGCGGCACGAAGGCCCGGCCTTCCTGCACCAGCTCCCATTTCTGCAGGCGCGGCGAGAGCGGCAGCGGCGTGTCGACGTAGACCTCCGCGTGCTCGGGCACGAACGGCTTCCCCGCCGCGTCGGTCACCGTCAGCCGGCCTGTCAGCGTGCACGCTCCCGTCGGCGTGGCATTGGGAGGAGCGCCGGACGAGAGCCACGCGGACAGGAGGAGCGGAGAGAGCATGTCAGTAGCCGATGACGAAGCTGGTGGTGAAGACGTCGTTGGGGAACTGGAAGCCGGT
>CAYWON010000368.1:0-2711 GCA_964459885.1 uncultured Archangium sp. | reverse complement strand
GTCAACGCCACGGGCACCACGTCAGGCCTCCAACAGCTCCGCGAGCTTGAGCATGCCGATGCGCATGCGCGTCTTCACCGTACCCAGCGGCGTGTCGGTGGCCGTCGCGATCTCACTCTGCGTCAGGCCCTGGTCGTAGGCCTGCTCGAGCACCACGCGCTGCGCGTCGGGCAGCTGCTGCAAAGCGTCTCGCAGTCGGCGCGCGTCGCGGGCGTCATTCACGCGCGTGTCAGCAGCGGGCGGCGGGGGCGGCGTCGGTTCGCGCGAGATGGTCTCGGCCATGCGCTGCCGCGCGCCGTGCTGTCGCAGCCTGTCGATGGCGCGCGTCCGCACGATGGTGAGAATCCACCGCTCCGGCGCGGCGCGGCGCGGGTCGTAGCGGGTCGCGGTGCGCCACACCTCGAGGAAGCTGTCCTGCACGACCTCTTCGGCCTCGGCGTCGCTGCGCAGCACCCGCCTCGCTACGCCGAACGCGCGCGGGGCGAAGCGGGCATAGAGCTCCCCGAGTGCCGACTCTTCGCCGCGCACCAACGCATCGACCAGCGACTGATCATCTGCGGAGTTCAGGTCATCCCCTTCAACCGGTCAGCGCATTGACGGCCGCGCACAGGCAGCCGACCCCCTCGAAGGCCTTGAAGTCGTGTTCCGTCTCACCCGGCATCTGCTGCACCTCGCCGCGCCACACCTCGATGCCCTGCGAATCGCGGAAGCCACCTTCCAACACCAGCACCGTCTCGGGGCCCAGGTGCGGATGCCACGGAAACGTCGCCCCCGGAGCCACGCGCACCAGCGCGGTGATGCTGTCGACGACGCGGGCGCCGGCGTTCACCACCATCACCTCGACGCCCGGGCCCGGCCCTTCTTCCCAGCCCTCGTTGCCCTGCGCGCGCCTCAACAACGCGTCGGCGTCAGCGGTCGAGAGGTCGAAGAGCCGCGAAACCTGATCAACAAAGTGCGTCAACCGGCCGCCGGCCTTCGCGCGCGCCAGCAGCCGCTCAGCAGCACCCGATGGAATCGGTGACGGCGGTGCGTCGTGCAGCATGTCCAGCACGCTCCCCAGCTTGTCCTGCGCGGCACGGCAGTCTGCACACCCACGCACATGTGCGATGGCGTCATGCAGCGCGGTGCCAGTGAGCTGCCCTGACAGCAGGTCCAACAGGGGCTCGTGAGCGTCACTCGGCATCGACAAGGGACACCTACGTACCATTTCTGCACGTCGGATTTTTGTTTGGTAACGCGCGCGGCGTGACGACCCAAACCGACGGCGTAGTGCTGGCAAACGCAGAGACCGGCTCGTCTTTTTTTCACCGCGTCTTGAGCGACGCGGTGGGTGTTTTCCCCACGGCCTTCGGCGACGCGAAGCTGCCCATGAGCAGCAAGGCCTTCAAGGCCGGCTACGGCGACGCGGTCAGCCGCTTCGAGGCCGCGCGCATCGCCAGCCCGCAGCGCCTCGACATCGCGCGGCACCTGCAGCGCGCCACCGCGTCATCGCTGGGCTTCTCGAAGGGCGGCGTCGTGCGCTCGCTGGCCGAGGCGCTGCGCGACGACGTGGCCGCGCCAGCCACCGACACCGCTTCACCCACCGGCACGCCCGGGCTGCGGCCTGAAGTGCCGCTCGACGACCGCATCTACCGGGGCGCCGAGGTCTTCGAGGCCATCGACGCCATGCAGGCCGCGCATCACCTCACGCACGCCGCCGCGCGTGGCTTGCGCTGGGTGGTGCAGGAAGCCGAGCGCCGCGGCGGCAAGCTCGACCTCAGCGGTGAGAAGTTCGCGCTGCTGGGCGCGAGCGCGGAGCTGTCGCCGGTGTCGCTGCTGCTGGAGGCCGGCGCGACCGTGCGGTGGATCGACGTGAAGGCCCCTGCTGTCGCCAGCGGCGCAGGCCGCGTCATCTCGACGCGCGGCGGTGACGACCTGCTCAGCAACCCGCTCGCCGTCGCGGCGGCGCTGCGCGAGTTCGCGAAAGACGGGCCCGTGCATGTCGGCCTCTTCGCGTACGCGCCCGGCGCGAGCCGCGAGCTGCGCCTGGCCGGCGTCATGGACGCGCTCGTGCGCGCGCTCGGTCCGTCTGTCGTGAAGTCGGTGTCGATGTTCATCTCGCCCACCTCGCCCGGCGAAGTGCAGGTCGAAGACGACGACGCCGCCGAGGCGCTTAAGCGCAGCCCGAAGTGGTGGATGCGCGGCGCGGCGGTGTCAGGCGCGCTCAAGGGGCCGGGCAGCTACGGCGGCGTCGCGCGCGGGGTCATCTCGCTGCAGGGCGCCGGCTACCAGGCCGCGCAGTACCTCACGAAGATCATCGCGGCCGAGTCGCTCGCGATCGACGGGCTCGACGACAAGGCGGTCACGCTCTCAGCCAACGTCGCGGGCATCACCAACACGCGGTCGCTGTCGCACCCGCTGTTTCAGATCGCCTTCCAGGGCGCGCCGGCATTCGGGGTCCGCATCTTCGAGCCGCCGCTGACGCGC
This sequence comes from uncultured Archangium sp., assembly GCA_964459885.1. Classification (GTDB taxonomy): domain Bacteria; phylum Myxococcota; class Myxococcia; order Myxococcales; family Myxococcaceae; genus Archangium_A. The sequence continues at coordinate 245 of CAYWON010000368.1, read as the reverse complement.
GCGGTGAGCGGCCTGCTGATGCTGCACGACCTGCTTAACCCGGAAGCGCCCGGCGCCGCGGCGGTCTCGCACGCGTCTCCGCTGGAGCGCGCGAAGGCCGTGCGCAGCGAGCAGATCCACGGCTCGGTCTACGACCTGCCGTGGCAGTTCGAGTCGTGCGTGAAGACGGCCGCGGTCGTGGGCATGGGCACGAAGCCCAGCGTGCTCTTCAAGCGCGGCCGCTGAGGGCGGGCGGCCGCTTTTCA
>CAYWON010000367.1:0-2720 GCA_964459885.1 uncultured Archangium sp. | reverse complement strand
ATCATCGCCACGTACCCCGATCGACAGGCGATTCGTCGCGACTTCCCAGAGCTCGAAGACGAAGACATCACGCAGGCCCTCCAGTACGCGAGCAGCGTGCTGGACGACGCCGTGGTTGCGCTGCCGCAACCCACATGAAGTTTCTGCTCGACCAGGGCCTCCCTCAATCGGCCGTGCCGCGCCTCGTCGCCGCTGGGCACGACTGTGTGCACGTCGCTCAGCTCGCGATGGCCACGGCAACTGATGAGCAGATTCTCGCCAGCGCCCTCGAACGCGGTGCCACGGTCGTCACCATCGATGCGGACTTCCACGCGCTGCTGGCACTGTCGGGAGCGATCGCCCCGTCAGTGATTCGCCTCAGGGTTCAAGGCCTCGGCGCTGACGCCCTCGTGCAGCTCATCCGCTCGGTCGTCGCCGCCTGCGAAGCGGACCTCAACGCCGGTGCCGTCGTCACTGCAGACACCAACCGGGCCCGCGTGCGTCGCCTCCCGCTCGTCCCTTGACCGAATCGGCGACGCGCTGACGTTGAGTCGGCCTGCGCAAACTGGTTAACCCGCGCCCAACGAGGTCGGAGGGGCTGCATGCACACGCAGTGGACGCTGGGGTTGCTGGGTCTGGTCGTGGCTGCTGGCTGCGCCAGGCCACCACTTGAATGCCATGACGGCTCCGAGTGGCGAACCAACACCATCAAGGTTGAACCGGGCGCGAGGCTGCTCGGCATCGTGGCTGATCGCGCAGTGGTGGCCGAGGGCCGGAAGATCTCGTTCTTCGGTCGGGACGGCACCCCGTCGCTGACCTTCTCGACCGACATCACAGCCGCCGCCGTCGTGTTGGGCGACGAGGCCTCATGGGCGGTGTTCGGCGACAACCAGATGATCGTCGGCGACGCCGCTGGCCCGAAGGACACCCGCGCCACGGCGATCCCGACGCCGGTGATTCTCCCGTTCAGTCAACGAGACGTTGAGCCCGACAGCGCAGCGCACTGGCGCGCCGTTTCGTCGCGGACGATGCACACGCGATACGCGGCCGTGAAGTTCAACGACGACTTCTCACGACTGCGCGTCGCCACCGACCCTATTACATCGTCGGTCGGCGACCAGACCATTGATTCGACCGTGAGTTCCCAAGACGAGCAATTGATCTGCGTCACTCGCGGCGGGAAGTGGTCGACCTTCAATCTCGGGGAAGAGCCAGCAACGTGGTTCGGCGTGCTGTGTTCCGAATGGCGCGAATACCCGGAGCTGAGCAGCGGCTCCGACGAGTATCGCAAAGGCCCGTTCTTGTACGAGACTGTGATCCGCTTCGACTGGGCCGCCGGAATGGCGCCGTTCTCAGTGGTTCCGTTCAGTCCAACAGACCTCCGCTACGCAAGCCGATCGAGCCTCCGGCTGAAGCAGCTGGCGCAGAGTGTCGAAGGTGGACCGCTGAAGCCGGAGAACTTCGTTCGGGACGAGGACGACGCGTTGCGCGTGTCGACGTCGGCGTGTGGCTTCTGGGCCTACGACGAAGACGCGCTGCATTTCACGCGAGACAGCGCCGAGACGTTCGTGCGCGTGGCGACGGGCGATGGCAGCGCAGGCGCGCGTTGGACCTTCGGCGACCAATCAGCGGCGCGGCTCGTCGCAGACACGCTGTCCTTCGTGACCCGGTAGCGCCGACCACCGAGCACGTCAGCACAGACCCACTGAGTCAGCGATTCGACCATCTGACCACCGGGTCGCGTTTGCCCTGCACGTCCGGAACTTGAGTCTTACAGGATCTCCGCTGTGAAATTCCCAAACGGGGGCGGAAGCTGATGCAGGGTGGAGTAGCGACGGATGTCGGAGACGCTGAGGTGCGGTTGGGCGCGTACCGGATCGTACGGCGCATCGCGGCGGGCGGCATGGGCACCATCTACCTGGCGCACCGCGAGAGCTGGACGAAGGACTTCACCAAGCCCGTCGCGCTCAAGGTGATGCACCCGCACCTCGCGCGGGAACCTTCGTTTGTGCGCATGTTCCTCGACGAAGCGCGCGTGGCGATTCAGATCGAGCACCCGCATGTCTGCAACGTGATCGAGGTCGGCGTCGCCAACGGCTCGCACTTCCTCGTCATGGAGTACCTCAACGGCAAGACGCTCGGTCAGATCGTCAAGGAGATCGACGCGTCGGGGCCGTCGAAGACCACCTCGCGCGATTTCTACGAGACGTACCAGCACTACGCCGCGCGCATCATCGCCGACGCCGCCGATGGGCTTCACGCCGCGCACGAGGCCAGGTCGCAAGAAGGTGTGCCGCTCGAGATCGTTCACCGCGACGTCTCGCCGCACAATATCATGGTGACGTACGCCGGCGCGGTGAAGGTCGTCGACTTCGGCATCGCGCACGCGAAGGAGCGGCTCGAGCAGACCGAGTCGGGCCTCGTGAAGGGCAAGCTCAAGTACGCCTCGCCCGAGCAGATCTCCGGCCGCGGCGTCGACAAGCGCACCGACGTCTGGTCGCTGGGCGTGTGCCTGTGGGAAGCCGTCACGCTGCAGCACCCGTTCGGCCAGACCGATCAAGCCGAGGTGGTCGCCGCCATCACCACGCGCCGCTTGCCGTCACCGCGCGAGCTGGCGCCGTGGCTGCACCCGGAGCTCGAGACCATTCTCCTGCGCGCGCTCTCGCTCGACCCCGCCGCGCGCTTCGCCACCGCGAAGGACATGAGCGCCGCGCTGCGTGCCTTCCTGTTCAACGCGCGCA
>CAYWON010000366.1:0-2731 GCA_964459885.1 uncultured Archangium sp. | reverse complement strand
CCATGACCACGCGACTCCGACTCGGTGCGCTGTCGTTGATGCTGGTCTCGTGCTCAACAGCGGCCGAGTTGGAGGACGGCTTCTCCTATCTCTTCATTCTTTCCGAGCGTGATGACCGGATGAATTCGGTCGACCTCTACGACATCGGGACGAAGCAGCAGCGGTTCTTCGACGACTACCTCGAGCTTCAGCCACCGACGCTCTGCGACGAAGACGACGCCGGAGTGCCGGACTGGCCGTACTTGTGGCGACACGGCGTCACTGGTTTGGACGATGGACATATTGGGCAGCGGGGCGGCGGGACGCGGTCGACACTGGACGTGTCGTCAGCGGGTCTCGTCGCTCTCGTGGCCGGCCTCCGGTTGTGGACCTACACGGCGGACGGCGGGGTTCCCCTACACGCTGACCGCGACGCCGCGAGTGAGATGGTGGCGTTCGCCTCCGACTCACTTCTTTGGACGGGGTCTTTCGGGCCGCGCCTTCTGAATGTTTCGCTGCCCCACGACCGCTGGTTCGGCTGGCCTTACGTCTTCGACTGGCGCGAGGCTCACCCCTCTCAGGGCGGCTTCGACCAGTGGTTCCGGTCTTCCGACGCCGTGCTGCGCGACGGCACGCTGATCTGGACCACGGGCGTCGGCAAGACGCGCGCGGTGTCGACGTCAGGTCAGGTGCTCTGGGAGGCGCCGGCCAAGGAGGGCCCCATTCTCGTCACGACTGACGATGTTCCCATCGTCACCACTGACGATGGCGATCTGCACGCGTTCGGTGCGGACGGTGGCGTCCGCTGGCGCGCGCCGTTGCCGGCTGGAACTACCAACAGCAGCCCTGGTGTCGTGCTGGACGAAGGGCGATACCCGTCGCCGTTCGTTCCGATGCGTTACAGCGGCGTGCGTAGGTCCGTCTTTCTCACGAGACGCGCAGACGACGGGAGCGTCTTCGCCGCAATCGATTCGGCTGACGCGGGCAACATCATGGGCGGGCCGATAGTCGTGACCGCAGACCTCGATGGTCAGCTCTTCATCAACGAGCAGATGACCTCCGACGAGGCTGCGCTCTCTGCATGGACGCCCGCGCTGCAACTCGCGTGGCGCGTGCCGTCAGAGCGCCTCGTCTTCGCGCCCGTCCTTAGCAAGAGCGGCGAGCGCCTCGTCACCGTCGACAACGCGTGCCGGGTGAACCTCTACGACCGCCGCACCGGCGAGAAGCTCGCGTCACACAAGCTGCTGGCGCGCCCCGGTTACGCGCTGCCGCGGTTGGTGAACGGCGTCCTCTACGTCGTGGGCAGCTACACGCCGAAGGAATCCGTCTTCCAACGCCACATGCAGGGGCGCGTGCGGCCCGACGGGAGCGTCATCGACGTCGCCGCCGACTACGGCTGCTACGACCCGATCCTGGTCGACACCAGCTGGTGTCCGCCCGTCTGGCGCAGCGAGTCGCTGAAGCCGCGCTCGGTCTTCGTGCTCTACGCGTTCCAGGTCGAGTAGCGCGTGGCGCTGGGGCACTACCATGGCCGCGCTGGTGCCATGACCACGCGACTCCGACTCGGTGCGCTGTCGTTGATGCTTGTCTCGTGCTCGACAGCGGCCGAGTTGGAGGACGGCTTCTCCCATCTCTTCGTTCTTTCCGAGCGTGATGACCGGATGAATTCGGTCGACCTCTACGAGATTGGAACGAAGCAGCAGCGGTTCTTCGACGACTACCTCGATCTTCAGCCATCGACGTTGTGCGACGACGACGACGCAGGAGTGCCCGACTGGCCGTATCTGTGGCGACACGGCGTCACCGGGGGGCACGACGGGCTCGTTGGGCAGCGGGGCGGCGGAACGCGATCGACCCTGGACGTGTCTGCGGCAGGGTTGGTCGCTTTGCTCGCTGGACAGTTCCTGTGGACGTATTCAGCTGACGGCGGAGTGCCGCTCCACGCGGACTTCGGCGTTGGTGACGAGATGGTGGCGTTCGCGTCCGACTCGCTGTTGTGGACCAGCTACTTCGGGCCGCGGCTGCTGAACGTTTCGCTGCCCCACGATCGCTGGTTCGGCTGGCCGTACGTCTTCGACTGGCGAGACGCTCACCCCTCGGAGGGCGGCTTCGACCAATGGTTCCGGTCGTCCGACGCCGTGCTGCGCGACGGCACGCTGATCTGGACCACGGGCGTCGGCAAGACGCGTGCGGTGTCGACGTCCGGCCAGGTGCTCTGGGAAGCGCCGGCAAAGGAGGGTCCCATTCTCGTCACGGCGAACGATGTTCCCATCGTCCCCACGAGAGACGGCGACTTGCACGCGTTCGCGGCGGACGGTGGCGTCCGCTGGCGAGCGCCTTTCCCGGCTGGAACTACCGACAACAGTCCTGGTGTGGTGCTGGACGAGGGCCGGTACCCCTCGACGTTCGTTCCGATGAGCTACCGCGGCCTGCGTAGGTCCGTCTTTCTCACGAGACGTGCAGATGACGGGAGCGCCTTCGCCGCAATCGATTCGGCTGACGCAGGCAACATCATGGGCGGGCCGATAGTCGTGACCGCAGACCTCGATGGTCAGCTCTTCATCAACGAGCAGATGACCTCCGACGAGGCTGCGCTCTCTGCATGGACGCCCGCGCTGCAACTCGCGTGGCGCGTGCCGTCAGAGCGCCTCGTCTTCGCGCCCGTCCTTAGCAAGAGCGGCGAGCGCCTCGTCACCGTCGACAACGCGTGCCGGGTGAACCTCTACGACCGCCGCACCGGCGAGAAGCTCGC
>CAYWON010000365.1:0-2737 GCA_964459885.1 uncultured Archangium sp. | reverse complement strand
GGCCTGCCCGCTGCTGCACGCCACGCACGAGTTGCCGTTGCTGCCGCACGCGCTGGTGCTGGTGCCCGCGGGTGAGGGGCATGCGCGCATCTAAGCGCGGCGGTGTGCGCGAATCGACGCTGCCTTGAAATCGGTGCGGTGAGGCCGAGTCACACACCGAGCGCGACGCCCACTGGCCCCGCGACCCGCCCTGCCTTCTTCAAGGCGCTTCAGCCGAGCGCGTCGACGTAGTGCTGCGCAGCCGACGTGAAGCGCGAGCCTTCCACGCCGATGAAGTACTGCCGGTGCGTGGCGCGCGTGGCGCCGACGTAGAACAGCGCGCGACGTTGCCTTTCCATGGTGCGCGCGTCGGGTTGCTCCAGCTCGAGGGTGTCGAGCTCGTCGAGGCCGACGAACACCACCACCGGTGACTCGTGGCCCTTGCAGGAGAAGACCGTCGTCGCGCGCACGTACTCGACGTCGCCCACGGGAAACTCACCCGGCGCGCGGCCGTTCTTCCCGCCGAACGCCTCGGCCTTCACGCCTTCGCTCCACAGCGCGCTCGCCCACACGATGGGCAGCTGCGGCGACACCACGAGGATGTCGCGCGGCGCCACCTTCTCGACGTCGATGAGCCGCTTCACCACGCGCACCAACTCACGCTTCGCGGTCTTGTCGTCTTTCACGGGAATCACCACCGGCAGCGCGCCGCTGCGCTCGGTGAACTCCACGCGGTAGAGCCCGCCGTTGCTGCCGCTCGGGCGCTGCAGCAGCCCTGCTTTCACGAGCTCGTTCTCCTTCAAGAACTCCTTCATGCCCGGCTGCGTGACGCTGTGACGCTTGTGCGGGTCGAGCACGACGTTGAACGCGAGGTCGAGAATCTCACGCGGAGATCGGAACGACTCCTTCATCACCTGCGAGCGCCCGGTGAAGTTGAGGTCACGGTGCAGCTCGGTCTTGAAGTCTTCGATGGGCTTGATGCCGTAGACGTTCTGCGCGTCGTCCATGAAGAGGAAGAAGCGCCGCAGCCGCTTGCCGCCGTCGACCAGCCGCTCGCGCGACGCGAGGAACAGCTTGCGCAGCTTCGCGCCGTCCATGTCTTGCGCTTCGTCGACGAAGACCGCGTCGAACTCTTCGCCGACCCGCACGTCGTTGACGTGGCTGACCCGCACGCGGCTCAAGTGCGCGTCGACGTCGAGGCCCTGTCGCTCGAGCGCGGCCTTCAGCTGGGCTTCCTGCAGCGGCTTGAGCGCCTTGTTGAAATACGACACCAGCACGCGGTCGCCTTTGTGTTCCGCCAGCACGCGCGCGACCCAGTTGGCCAACACGAAGGTCTTGCCGCTGCCCGCCACGCCGCGCACCAGGTAGTGGCCGTCGCCGAAGTGGCGCTCGAACAACTTCACCTGCGCTTCGGTGAAGAGCGTGCCGCTGGCCTTCGCGTTCTCGATGCTGGTGCCGAGCGTGCGAACGGCCTTCGGCATCGGCGCCTGGCGACGCAGCTTCACGTCGACCGGCTCCAGACGCCCATCGACGAAGCGCAGCTGCTGCAGCGACGAGAGGAATCGCGCGGGAATGGTGGCTTCTGCCTCGGCGCGTGACGACAAGACAAAGAGGTGTCTTCGCGCGCGGCTGGCGGCGACGTTCAACATCGCGCAGAGGTCGAGCGCCTGAAACGGGCGGCCGGCGGCGACGGTGTCGATGAACACCACGTCGAACTCCGCGCCCTGCTGCCGGTGAATGGTGGACGCGGTGAGCCGCAAGTCGCTGCCGCGCGTGGCGTGGAGCTCGTTGATGAGCTGCGCCTGCGCCCGGTACGGCGTGGCGGCCAACAACGTGTGGCTGTCGTGGAACGTCTCGGCGGCGAGCGCCACCAGCAGCTCCGCCGAGAAGCGACGCAGGTAGCCGCGGCCGGTGTTCGGTCGGTCGTGCGTCAACGCGCGCGGCGACGACGTGCACTCGTCCAACACAATCCACGCGGCGCGGGCCTCGGGCAGGCCGGGCTTCGCGGCTTCACGCGCGAGCTGCGCCGGCCGCTCGCCGTCGAGCAGCTGGCCATCGTATTGGAACTGACTCACCACGCGCGCGATGTCGGGGTGCATGCGGTGCTGCGTGCGCAGCAGGTGCACGTTCGACAGCTCCAGTTTCCGCGCGTCGCGCAGATGCGAGAGCGGCGAGTCGCGCAGCCACTTCTGCACGCTCGAGATGGCGCCGTCGGGCGCGCGCGAGACAGGGCCGAGCTGCCGCGGGTCGCCGGCAATCAACATGGTGTCACCGAGCGGCGCGAGGAACGCGGCGGCGGCGCGAGAGACCATGCCGCCTTCGTCCAGCACCACCTTGTGAAACGCGCGCGGCTGCCCGGCGAGCTCGGTGGCCAGGCGCAGCGCGCGGTGCACGGTGATGGCGATGACGCTGACGGCGCCCTTCTTCACCGTGTCGACAGTGGCGTCGGTGGTGCGTGACGCGGCGGCCACGGCGGCGCGCGCCTTCGCGATGTCGCCGTCGTCGGCGTTTCTGGCTTCGAGCTCCGTCAGCGCCTTCTCGAGCGCCGTCAGCTCTTCGGCGCGCGCCGGGGCATCGTCGTACGAAACACACTGCGGAAACTCGCGCGCGAGGCGACTGCGCACGCCGACGCCGCAGCGCATGACGCGCGGCACACCGTCGCGACCGAAGAGCTGCTTGCGCTGCTGAAGCACACTGCACAGGCGGTGCGTGAGCTCGTCGACGGCGCCGTTGGTGGGCGCGACGAGCACGATGCGTT
>CAYWON010000364.1:0-2758 GCA_964459885.1 uncultured Archangium sp. | reverse complement strand
GCGCCCGTGCGCACCCACGTGCGGCCGTAGCCGCCGACCACCTTGTACGCGTTGTGCGTGTCGGAGACGCCGGTGGCCACCTTTACGAGGCCGCGCGACATGAACGTCATCCAGTCGTTCATCACCGCGGTGTTGATGGCGGTGCCGTTCATCACCTCCATGGCGTCGAAGTTGTCGCTGAACAGCTTCGTGTCGGTGGCCGTCGCGCCGGTCGCGGGTTCTTGCCGGAACGTCGCCGGGTCGGCGTGGGTCGCGCCGGTCGCCGTGTCGATGCGCATCATGGTGAGCGCGCCGCCGGGTTGCCCGCGCGGGTGATTCATCTGGACCAACGCGCCGGGGTCACGCTCGCGCAGCCCGGCGTAGAGTTGGTCGAGTCGCAGCGTGGCGCCATCGCCTCCGGCCCAGTCGAACGCGTCGCCGTTGAACGTGTCGCCACGGCGAATTGGGAAGACGTTGTGGTGCCCGAAATCGAACGGCGTCACCTCTGAGCCGATCATCGAGGCCATGGTGTTGGTGAGCTGCAGTTCCGCCAGCACGGGTGCGTAGTCGGTGACGAAGTCGTGATCGGTCGAGACCAGCACGTCGACGCCTTCCGCCGCGAAGCTGGCCGCGCGCATCGCGTTGCCGACCGCGCTGTCAGGGCTGCTCATGGCGTGCACGTGCAGGTCTGCGTTGAGCCAGCCGGTGGTGTCGACGACGTGCGCCAACACCGCGTCGACCGTGGCGTCGGCTGTGCGAACGTCGATGCGCGCGCCTGTCACCGGGAACGTGTCGGGGTAGGCCGAATACTCAGGCCCGCGCGTCACGAAGACCTCGTACTCGCCCGGCGGCAGCGCGATCGACACCGCACCGGTCACGCCCACGAACGCGATGGTCTGCACGTCTGACGGCTGCCGCTCCGTCGCGACGTACGGTCGATAGTCGATGGGTTGATTGACGCAGGGCGGGGCAGCGCAGCGCACCACGACCTTGCCGGTCAGTGGCGCGTTGAACGGGTCTTTGATGGTGACGTTCAGCGTGCGCGAGCCGCCGAGCTTCAGCGTCGCTTCGGCGGTGCCGTTCGCGGGCACCGAGAGCGCCGTCAGCGGCTCGATGGCGTGACCAGGCGCCGCCGTGCCGACGAGGTAGTTGCCGGGCTTGAGATCGAGCTTCGCGATGCCCTGCGCGTCGGACACGGCCACCGTCTGCATGCGGCCCGTCTCGGCGATCTTCACCGCGACGCGCGCGTTCGGCGCGGGGCTGCCATCGGCCTGCTGCGTGGTCAGCGTCACCCGCGACTTTGCCGACGAATCAAGCGCGAGCATCGTGCTGGAGATCTCCGAGAGGTCGCGCCCGACGAAGAAGTCGCGAAGGAAGGTGCGCTTGTCACCAGCCAGCACGCCGAACGAGCCCGGGCGCCGCGTGGCGTTCTCGTCGACCCACGAGAGCAGCCCCGCTTGACCTTCGCCTTCCGCGAGCACGCCCGCGATGCCGGAGATCGACAGCAGCGCGTTGGTGGCTGGGGTCCTGGAGTCGGTGAACTTGTACGCGCGATATCCGTAGGCGACGTCGTTCGCCTGGTAGCCGACCCAGCTCGACGGGTCGACGAAGCAGTCTTCGAGACCGAGGCCGTTGGTGCAGCTCTCGGGGCTGAACGGGTCGCTGACGCCGCCTTGCTCGAGGAGATCGCCGACCTGCATGGTGACGGTGTCTTTGCCGTCGTTGCAGAACGCGGTCAGCACGCGCACGCGGTTCTCGCCGGGCGAGAGCACGTAGTACGTGGTCATCGTGAAGGGGATCGGCGCGTCGGGATCGCGCACGAGCTTCGCCGCGCCCAGGTACTCGGCCAGCACGTTCTTCACGTTGACGTAGTCGACGAGCGCGTCGGAGCCCGACGCGGCGATCATGGCGTAGCCGCCGTTCTTGCCGTCCTGCAGCACCTCGACCTTCGAGACGTTGATGGTGCGGCCGAACGCGTAGATGAGGCCCATCTTTCCGAACTCGTCGCGACCAGCGCCGTCGCGCTTCACGTCGGCGTCGATGATGTTGCCGCCGTAGGGGATGGGCGCGATCCACCGGCCCGGTTGCTGAATGACGACGCGAATGCGGTCGTTCTGCAGCAGGAAATCGCCGACGCGGCCGTGCGCCGCACCACCGCCGATGAGTTGGCTCGCGTCGTCGATCGCTGCGGCCGTGGCGCCGTTGCCCACCGCGCCGAAAGAGAATGGCTCGAAGTCGACCTCACAACGCCCCGACGGCATGGGCATCGGCCTTGGCCGTTCTTCAGGACAGGCACACAGCGCGAGGCACGCCACCACGAGCAGTCGTCGCATGACGCGCACTCTACGGTGCTACCGTCCCGCGCCGTCATGGCGATCGAGCGAACGCCCGCGGAGCTCCGGGCGGCGGTAGACACGATGTTCCGCATTCGCGCGGTCGAGTCACCTGCGGGTGATCGAGGGCTGCGCACCGTGTGGCATCGCGGCGCGAAGAACGCAGAGCTGGTCAGCGAGATCGACGGGGAAGGGCGCGTGGCGCGGCACGAGTTCACGCTCTTCGACGAAGTGCTGGTCTGGCAGCGAGGTCGCGGCTTCACGTCGGGGCGCGCGGTGCACGAAGGCAGCACCCGAGGCGCTGCCAACGTCGACTTCGACCGCGCGCTCGATGACGCGTCAGTCGGCCGCGCGGTGTCGGCGCTCACGCCCTACGACGGCAGCGATCGCATCATTGGCCACCTGCGCGAGCTCGTGCTGGCGCTGCACGCCGAGAAGCACCCGAC
>CAYWON010000363.1:0-2771 GCA_964459885.1 uncultured Archangium sp. | reverse complement strand
GGACCACACGTACCGCGGCGCCTCGAAGACGGTGGCGCGCGACATCCTCACGCTGACCGGCTCCGCACCGGCGCCGCACCGCACGGGAGCACTGGCAGTCGAACGTATCGCTCCGTCGCGACCAGGGTGGGGATCCAACAAGTTGGGCGACTGGTCGAACGCGAGCAGCGAGGTCGAGTTCCAGGGGGCGCAGGCGTGGCGCGTCGGTGAAGAAGGCCGCGGCGTGGCGACGATTCTCGAGATGGTCGCCCTCACCCGCGATTCAACTGCGCATCAGTACGCGACGCCCACCTTCTCAGCGCTCTTCTTCACGCCGGCGAAGACCTGCTCGTCGAACGAATCGGCCTTCTTGCCGGAGTTCGTCTTGAGCCACTCGTCGCGCTTCTTCGAGAGCTCCACCAGCTTCGCCTGCGCCTGCTTCTGCGCTTCGTTCTGCTTGCGCACGTAACCCTCTCGTTCGGCCTTCGGGAGGTTGCGCACCTCGTCGGGGAGCTGATCATCGCTCATGCCGTTGACACGTGCGGGGTCGGCGTTGAGCGAGATGGAGCCGCGGGTCTTCACCTCCATCATCGGCGCCGCGGCGGGTGCGGACTTCATGCGGTACGAGCTGCGGTCGGCCAGCGCGCCGGCGCCCATGCCCTTGAAGCTGCCCATCTCGGCCTCGGCGGCGCGACGCACAGCCATGTCGCCGCCGGTCAACGTGGTGTCGGCGATTTCATCGTTCAGCTTCTTGATGTCGCCATCGAACGGCGTCGCAACCGCGACCATGCCGCCCGACTGCGCGATGGAGACGAAGGTGCCGTCAGCCAGCTTCGCCAACTCCGCGAAGAGCGTGCCGGTGTTCGGGTCACCGCCGCAGCGCACGGTGTTGACCACGATGCCCTTCTCGATGGCCTTCTTCGCCCAGACCTTCGTGTTCCAACCGTCTTTGTAGTCGTCGTGCGCGGGCGCATCACCGACGAGGAAGATCATGCGCGCGGTCTTCGGGTCCTGGCCCCACTGCATGAGCGAGACGGCTTCGCCGAGCGCCTGGCCGACGTGCTCCGGGCCGTCGCCGCCGCCGCCCGCGCTGAAGCCCTTGAGGTTCGCGTACACCGCGTCGAGGTCTTCGGAGAGCTCGAAGCGCCTGGTGACATACTCGTCGCCGCGGTCACGGTACGCGACGAGACCCACGCGGATGCGCGGCGCCGGCGTGCCGGAGGCGAGGCGAGAGGCGATGCTCCAGATCTTCTGTTTCGCGCCTTCGATGAGGCCTGACATCGAGCCCGTGGTGTCGAGGACGAAGACGACATCCAACGTGGGGCGGGCGGCCTTCTGCGGCGAAATCTGCGGCTGGGGCGCGGGCTCCGTGGCGAGCGCAACGGTGGAACCGAACAGCGAAGAGGCGATGACCAGAGAGCGGAAGAGTGGGCGCATGCCACCTTCAACGGGTCAGCTCGAAAATGGATCTACCGCTCTCGAAGGGGCCGGTTTTCAGGTCTCTGGACGCGGCCAGCCCGAGCACGCACGCGATTTCGGGCGCGATTCATCAGCCGGTGCAAGTGATGTCGGTCGGTCACGCCAGGCGTAACGAGATGACACCCCTTTTCGTGGCCAGCTTGCAGAAGTTCGCCCGAAGCCGCCTGGCCACCGCGCGACACGCACGACGTCACACCCTCAAAAACGCCGCCACCCACCAAGGCTGATCAGCACGCATCGCGCGAGCGCACACATCACGGGCACGCGACGCCGCCGTCGACGCAGCCACACGCGACTTCGGGACAGCCCGCGTCGGGCAGCACGCCCGCGCGCAGCAGCGTGGCCTTCAGCGCGGAGTTGTCAGGGCACACAAACGACAACGTGTCAGACGAACGCTGAACGCCGACCAACACGCCCGCGTCGTCGAACGCCGAGATGATGGGTCCGCCGGGAGGATTGCTGGTGTCGAGCCGCAGCCCGCACGCCAACGAGCTCTGGCGGTAGCCCGGGCAGGTCAACGCCGGCACGTCGCTGCAGTCGCGCGTCGCGCAGAAACACTCCATCGACATCGTCAGCACGCCGTTGTCGACCGTGCACCCACAGGGCGGCAACGAACCCGCGTCGGGCGCCGCGCCGCAGTTGACGTTGCCACTCGCGCAATCGCAGGTGGTCTTCGCGCAGGCCGCATCGGGGACAACACCCGCACGACGCGTCAACGCATGCAGGGAAGAATCGTCAGGGCACACGTAGTCGCCGAGGTCAGAGCCTGTCTGCGTGCCGATGAAGACGCCCGCGGAGTCGTAGACGTTGATGGCCGGACCACCCGCAGTCACCACCGTGTCGACGCGCAGCCCACAAGCCAGCTCGTTGGTGCGGAACGCCTCGCACGCGACTGGAGGCGAGTACTCGCACCCGTACGCAGCGCAGTAGCAGTCCCACGACAACGTCAGCACGCCGTCAGCGACAGAACAGTGGCACGGCGGCAACACGCCCGCGTCGTGCCCCGCGTCCAACTCGCCAACACCGCCGTCATGCCCCGCGTCCACCACCTCACCGGCCCCGCTGCAGCCCGTCACCACCACCACGCCAAGAAACACCGTCCAACGCATCCACGACATACCGACTCCCGACTCCGGCCCTGTTGACGCTGCGACTTCAGCGCGGCTCACCAAACTTGTTGGCGATGAGCGCGGCGATTTCATCGAGGCACGCCTGCGCCTTGTCTCCCGTACAGCGGATTTTGACCTGCATGCCCTGCGAAGGACAAGAAGAACAAGCCGCTGAAACCGGCCCCGAGTGTGAAGCCGATTGGG
>CAYWON010000362.1:0-2773 GCA_964459885.1 uncultured Archangium sp. | reverse complement strand
AGCCACTTGAGACGCTTCACGCGAGGTCATGATGCCGCGTTCGCGCAGGTTTCACCGACTTCACCGCACGTCTTCGCGCGGCTATGAGGTCGGTCGATGCGGTGGCTGCTGGCACTTCTGCTGTTGAGCGCGTGCGCGAAGCCGCAGCCTCCGGCGCGCGATCCGTCACACCCCGACCTCACGCTGGAGCGCGTCACCGTGCGCTCGTGGGACGGCACCGAGCTGCGGGTGGTGACGACCGCCGACTCGCTGTCGATGACGCGCGAAGGCGGGGCTGCGGGCGCATTGGTGGCGTTCGACGCCGGCGTCACCGTGGTGCGCGACGGCACGCACGTCACCGCGCCGCTGGTGCGCGGCAACTTCCTCGCGGGTGACCTCGAAGGTGAGGGCGGCGTATCGCTGCGTGGCGCCAACGGGCTGACCGCCGCCTCGCCGCGCGTCGCCTACAGCCGCAACCTCGGCCTCGCGTCGTCAGATGCCGGCGTCGTCGTGCAGCAGCCGGGGCTCGTCATCAACGCGGCCGGCTTCACCGCCAACGTCGTCGACGAGACCGCCGAGTTTCAGCAGGCCGACACACGCTTCACGCCCCGGTGACTTGGGCGTAGCCTCACCAGCGCTCGCGGCCGGCGTGTCTGTCGAACAGGAGTGCTTCCCATGCGACGCAGTGAACTGGAGCGCTGGTTGCGTTCCGCTGTCCTCGGCATCTCCGCGGCGCCGCTCGTCTTGTCCGGGTGCGGCCGCGAAACCGGCGGCGAGCTCGAGCTGCACGAGCTCGGCGTCATCCCTTCTCGCGATGGCGGGCGGCCAGACTCCGGGTTTCCCGACGCTGGCCGGCCTGATTCCGGTGTGCCCGACTCGGGCGTTCCGGATTCCGGCGTTCCGGACTCCGGCGTGCCTGATGGTGGCGGGTGCTCGAAGCCCACCAAGCCGGCCGACGCGGGTTGGCTCGTGCAACTTGGCGCATGCACCAATGAAGTGACGACGATGCACCACGGCCTCGTGCGCATGAACGACGCGTGCTCTGAGACCGGTGTCCTCTGCGACGAGTACTGCGGCGGCGTGTGGAGCTTCTCGTGCCACCTCTTCGAGTCCGAGCCGTCGGAGGTCGTGTGCTGGCAGGGCTGCGTCGGCCGCCTCGTCGAGGGCGCGACGCCGAGGAGTCACGGCGATGGCGTCGCGGGCGCGCTGGCGATGATGGCGGCGCATGAAGGCGCGGCGGCGCTCGCGTTCGATGAACTTGCGGGTGAGCTCTCGGCGCACCGGCTGCCTGCCGCGTTGATCCGCGCCGCCCGCCGCGCGGCGCACGAAGAGCGCCGTCACACGCGGCTCGTCGGCGACCTCGCGCGCGCATCGGGTGGTCGTTTCGCCGTGACGCACCGCCGGCTCGACGAGCCGCGCACCCTCGAAGCCATCGCGCTGGAGAACGCGCGGGAAGGCTGCGCCCGCGAGACGCTCGGCGCGATGGTCGGTCTTCACCAGTCACGCCACGCAGCGACGCCTGCGTTGCGCGCGGTGATGGCGCAGGTCAGCGCCGATGAGCTCGGCCACGCGAGCTGGAGTCAGGCGCTCGCGCAGACCCTGGACCAGAAGCTCTCTCGCGCGGCGCGGCGCCGCGTCCGCGACGCCCGCGACGAAGCCCTGCACGTCGCCGCTGCGGAGCTCACGCGCGCCACCTCGGCCGACGTCGCGCGCGCGCTGGGCATGCCCGACGAAGAGCGCCTCCACACCCTCACCACTGCCGTCCGGGACCTCTCATGAAACGAAACGACCTCGAACGTTGGCTGCGCTCGCTGGTGTTGGGCGCTACCGCCGCGCCGCTGGTGTTGTCGGCCTGCGGTCGCTCGATGGGCTCGGAGCTCGAGCTGGAAGAGCTCGGCATCATTCCTTCTCGCGACGCAGGCCCGCCCGACGGTGGGCGTCCTGACTCGGGCGTGCCCGACTCCGGCGTCCCCGACGCGGGCATGCGCAAGGCCATCTGGGCGTGCATGCCGTACGGCTACAGCAGCTCCGGCATGACGTACCTGTTCGACGGCGGCGGGCTCGCTGACCCTGCGTACTGCGCGCAGGCCTGCCCCAACGTCAGCAACAACACGCTGTGTCAGCCGGTCGAAGCGGACGACCTGCTGTGCTGGAACGAGTTCTGCGGCGTGGGTCGGCTCACTGAAGGCGTGACACCGCGCGCGCAGGCGGCCGGTGTTCTCGGCGGGCACTTCGCCAACATGGCGGCGCACGAGGCTGCGGCGGCGCTGGCGTTCGACGCACTTGGCGACGAGCTGCACGTGCATGGTGTCGACGCGTCGCTCGTGCGTCGGGCCCGGCGCGCGGCACGTGAAGAACGGCGCCACACGCAGCTGGTGGGCACGCTGGCGCAGGCGCACGCGGGGCGCTTCGCGGTGAACGCGGTGACGCCCACCGAGACACGCTCGCTCGAGACCATCGCCCGCGAGAACGCCGAAGAGGGCTGCGTGCGCGAGACGCTCGGCGCGCTCGTCGGGCTGCATCAGTCGCGGCACGCAGCCGACGCGCAGGTTCGCGGCGTCATGGCCGAGGTCAGCGCTGACGAACTCGGTCACGCCGCGTGGAGTCACGCGCTCGACGCGTCGCTGCAGTCGGCGCTGCCGCTCGCCGCGCGTCGACGGGTGCGGGCAGCGCGTGAGGCCGCGCTCTCTGATGCCGTCACGCGGTTGCAGCGCGAGACGCCGCACCAGCTTCGTCAACGACTTGGATTGCCTGATGAGGCGCAGCTGCACGCGTGGTGCAAAGCACTCAGCTG
>CAYWON010000361.1:0-2849 GCA_964459885.1 uncultured Archangium sp. | reverse complement strand
CACTGCGACGGGCGGCGGCACTGCGACGGGCGGCGGCACTGCGACGGGCGGCGGCTCCGCGACGGGCGGCGGCTCCGCGACGGGCGGCGGCTCTGCGACGGGCGGCGGCTCTGCGACGGGCGGCGGTTCTGCGACGGGTGGCGGTTCTGCGACGGGTGGCGGTTCTGCGACCGGCGGCGGCACGGGCGTTGAGAAGCTGCTCATCGGCGAGGTGCAGACGCGCGGCTCTGCGGGCGGCAACGACGAGTTCATCGAACTCTTCAACCCGGGCCCCGGCGTCGTGCTCTTCGACTCGCGATGGACCGTTTCCTTCCGCAGCGCCGTCGGGACGTGCACCGCGAACAACGAGAACGATCGCTACACCGGCACGGGCCAGGTGATTCCTGCCGGCTCGCGCTTGCTGCTGACGCACTCCGGGTTCGACGGCAGCCACACGCCCGACGGCACGTACACGCTCGGCCTCACCGACTCCGGCAGCCTGCTGCTCAAGCGCAGCGGCGTGGTGGTCGACGCGCTCTGCTTCCAGTTCGACCCGGCGACCAGCGCCGCGCTGGCCACCTGTTCGACGCCGTACACCTGCGAAGGCACCGCGTCGCTCAACCCGCACGACAACACGACGGCCACCAACGTCGACTCGAGCCTCACGCGCAACGGCACGCTCGACACCAACAACAACGCGAGCGACTTCATGGTCGCGCCGACGTCCACGCCGCAGGGCCTGGTGCCGTGATTCGGAGCGTCAGCCTGGTGCTGGCGCTCGCCGGTTCACTGCTGTCCTGCGAGCGCGGACGGCGGCGTCGTTGAAACGAGCGCCCCCACTGCCCGCTGACACGTGTTCGACTAACGTGCGGCGCCCATGGCCGACGAAGTCCTCATGTACGCGGTGGCGTTCACTGGGCTCCTCGGTGAAGGCCTCAAAGACGTCGCGACGCCCACGTTCCACGCCGAGCTGAAGAAGCTCGGTGTCGACCTCGCCAAGCCGCTGCCCGGCTACCCCTACGCGCTGTGGGAAAGCGCCATCGAGCTGGGACTAGTTTTCCCAAGTCGATTCAATCGGTTGTCAGCGTGAAGGAGATTGTCACACAACCCCACACATGCCCGGGCGATAACCGGCCATGCCCATCAACCCGGTCACCGGCCCCGCGGTCTCGACGGTCTCGCTGAAGGCATCTGCGCAGGCCTGGGCGGAAGGCTTCAACTTCGGCAGCCGCAGCGCCGTGGCGCGCCTCGACATCGCGCGCACCAAGGCGCCGACGACGGGCCCGCTCGAGGTGCAGCGGGCGCACGCGCTCTACCGCTCGTGGGAGGACAACGACCTCGGCAGCGTGCGGCTGCTCAAGGTGCCGCTCGCCGGTCAGACCGTCTGGGCGCTGCACACCACGACCGACGGTGATGACGGCTTCCTCGAGCTCTACTCGGAGCGCGGCGCGCTGCTGTCTTCGGGCGTCACGGGCTTCTCGGCGTCGGGCGCGCGCGCGGTGACGTGGGACGCCACGCCGGGCGCGGTGCGCGAGCAGGTGGCGCCGGCGTCGGTGTCGCCCAGCGTCGAGGCCTTCCGCGAGGCCATCGCGCGTGCGCAGCAGGCGGCCTCGGCGTCGGGCACGACGGTGTCTGTCGGTGAGCTGCGTGAGGCCTCGCGCGCGCTCGTCGGCGATGAGCTGACGACCGCGTCGGTGGACGGCTGGGAAAAGGCGGGGCTGCTGCGCGTGTTGAACGACGCGAAGCACACGGCTGGCTCGCGCGCGTGGGGTGAGCAGCTCGCGGCGCTCTACACGCCCGCCGCCAACACCACGCTGTACCGCTTCGCCACCCGCAACGAAGGCGCGCGCACGTTCGCTTCGGCCGAGCTGAACAAGACGGGCTCGCCGCCGCGCCTCAACACCATGACCGAGCTCGCGCGCCGCGCGTTCGACGCGCTGCCGTCGCAGGTGGTGCCGGTGACGCGCTCCGAAGCGCTCGACCTGCTGCGCGAAGCGGGCGTGTCGGCTGCCGACGCGCGCGCCACTGTCGACGGCCTCATCGACGCGGGCGGGCAGCTCTACGCCGGCCGCAGCTTCACGCAGGGCGACGACTGGGTGCCGAAAGCGAAGGGCCTCGTGTTGTTCGGCGCGTCAGCGTCAGGCCGCGAGCTCAAGGCGGTGCAGGTGCCCACCACCACGCCGCCGCCGGCCTTCGACGCGCGCGACGTCATCAAGCGCCTGCTGGGCGTCGACCGACCCGTCGAAGTCGTCGCCAGTCGCGGTGACGCGCATGACCTCGCGTGGCTGCCTCCCACGGGCGGGCGCATCACGGCGACGGTGACGGGTGATTCCATCAGCGACCTCGTGCTGCCGCCGGTGACGGGCGGCGTCGAAGCGTCGATGGCGCAGCGGCTGTCGACGGCGCTGGGCACGCCGCAGGTGGCGCTCGCGTACGCGAACAGCGGCAACGACTGGTACGTGGCGCATCGACCGACGGCGGGCGGTGAAGTGACGGTCTCGAAGGTGCGCGTCGCCGTGGGTGGCGCGACCGACTCGGTGGCACCGCACAGCTTCGGCACTGGCGCTGCGCAGTTGGAGCTCGCGCGCTTCCTGGCGCTGGGCCTCACCCGCGTGCGCGCCCAGGAGATCGCGGCTGATCCACACATCGACGACCCGGCGATGCCGCTGGAGGTCGCGCTGCGCACGCGCTGGGCCACGGTGGGTGACGTCGAAGCGCTCGACCCGCAGGACTCGCCCGTCGGCACCAACCCGGCGACGGACCTCGCGCAGTACATGCTGCCGCGTGTGTGGGGCGACCTCGCAGTCGTCGTCACGTTCGAGAAGGACGGCGGCGTCCGCCTCGAAGACTTCAACTGAAGCGCGCTTCAG
>CAYWON010000360.1:0-2958 GCA_964459885.1 uncultured Archangium sp. | reverse complement strand
CGAGGTCGAGCACGCGCGCGGCGCTCGGCGCCCACGACGTGCCGTACCAGGCGGTCAAGACGTCGTCGGTGGAGAACCGGTGACCTTTGATCAACTGGAAGATCTTGAACTGCCCCGAGATGGCGTCGAGCGACGCGCCCTCGGGAAACTCGACATCTGGCAGGCCCGGAGGCGTGGGCCCGGGCAGCACGTAGCCTTTGAAGCTGGCGACCATGATGACCGCCTACCACTCTGCGTTTTCTGCGTCGCAGAACACCGCGCGCGTTGCGAAAGACGACAGCAAGAGGAGTACGGTCCCGAGCGCGGCACACGGGCGTCGTTCTTGCTTCAGCGCCGCGCCCAACCCTCACCGAAGGAGTCACACAATGATTGAGCAACTCGTCGGACAGTTTCTGGGCTCGCAGGACGGCAAGAGCGCGGTCGCGGAGCTCGGCGCGCATGGCTTGAGCCCGCAGCAGGCGACTGGCGCGGTGACCGCGACGGCGGAAGGTATGGCCGCGCAACTGACGGGCGGCGGTGAAGGCGGCGGCGGCGGTGCGGGTGACCTGCTCGGCGGGTTGCTCGGCGGCGGCGGGGGTGGTGGTGGCGGCCTCGGCGCGCTCGCAGGGCTGCTGGGTGGTGCGGGTGGTGGCGGCGGCGGCAACCCGCTCGGCGCGTTGCTCGGCGGTGGTGGTGGCGGTGGCCTCGGCGCGCTCGGCGGCTTGTTGGGTGGTGCGCCCGCGGCTGGTGCGGCGCCTGGCGCTGCGGCGGCGAACCCGCTCGCGGGCCTCGCGGGGCCCATCGGCAACTTCGTCGCGCAGAAGACGGGCCTCGCGCCCGCCGTCGCGCAGACGGTCGTCGCCGTCGTGCTGCCGAAGGTGGTCGCCTATTTCCAGTCGAGCGGCGCGCCCGCGCAGCAGGGCTGAGAGGAGCTCGCCATGGGAATGTTCGATTTCGTTTCGACCGTCGGGAAGAAGCTGGGCATCGACTACTTCGAGCAGCAGGAGGCCGCGAAGAAGATCGAAGAAGAGAGCGCGCGCAAGCTGGCGCAGGCCGAGCTGGCGACGAAGCTCCGCGCTGAGATGAAGGCGAAGGTCGAGTCGTTGGGCCTCAAGCTCGAGGGCTTCAACGTGCTGCTCGACGGCACCACCGCGCAGCCGCAGGGCACCGCGCACTCGCAAGCCGACAAAGAGAAGGTGGTGATGTGCCTGGGCAACTTCGCCGGCATCGACCGCGTCGACGATGCGGGCTTGAAGGTCGTCAACCCCGAGCCGCCGGCGGTGTTTCACGAGGTGCGCAAGGGCGACACGCTCTCGCTCATCGCCAAGGCGTACTACGGCATCATCATGGCGTACCCGGAGATCGCCGCCGCCAACCAGCCGCTCATCGAGAACGTCGACAAGATCACCCCGGGGTGGATTGTGCGCATCCCGCCGCTGACGCACTTCTCGTACACCTCGAAGCAGGGCGACACGCTCAGCGGCATCGCCAAGACGATGTACGGCGACCTGAAGAAGTACCCGGTCATCTTCGAGGCCAACAAAGATCAGCTGAGCAACCCCGACGTGCTCAAGCCGAACACCACGCTGAAGATCCCCGTGCTGTTCCCGCTGCCGCAGTCGCGCCCCAACGTGGCGTAGCGCGCGTCAGTTGCAGATGTTCCAGCCGGCGCTCGCGTTGAACGTGCAGCTACCAGAGCAGCAGTCAGCGTTGGTGGTGCAGTGGGTCGACGCGGCGCCGCAGCTGGTCTGGCACATGGTCGGCTGGCTCCAGTAGTGGCGGCAGTTCGGCGCGCTCGCGGCGCAGTCGGCGGTGGTGCTGCAGCCCATGCCCGCCGTCGCCAGCGCCGCGCTGCAGCTCTTGGTCGCGGTGTTGCTGCTGCCGGTGCAGTTGGGCGCCGCCGTGCAGCAGCTGCTGCGCGACGTGCAGGTCTGCGCCGCGCACGTAGGCACGACGCAGGTGCCGCCGCTGCACGTGAGGCCCGAGCGACAGTCTGACGTCGCCGCGCAACGCGCGTTGGTGGTGAAGCAGCTCGCCCGACAGGTGAACGCGCCGCTCGACGCCGAGCCGCAGTACGGCGCCGCACCGCAGCAGCCGCCGTTCGACAAGCCCGCGCTGCACGACGCGCCGGTGCACGAGAGGCAGTTGCCCGACTGACAGAGCTGGCCGCTGGGGCAGCTGGTGCAGAAGCTCCCGTTGATGCCGCACGCCGAGGTCGACGTGCCGGACTGGCAGAGGTTGTTGCCGTCGCGACAGCCGTTGCACGCCGACGTGACGCAGAGGCCGTTGGTGCAGGTCTGCCCGCTGCTGCACGCCACGCACGAGTTGCCGTTGCTGCCGCACGCGCTCAACGAGGTGCCCGGCTGACAGACCCCGCTCCCGTCTCGACAGCCGGCGCACGCGCTCGCGCACGTTCCGTTGAGGCAGGTCGCGCCGTTCGCGCACGCGCGGCAGCTCTCACCGCCGCTGCCGCACTCGCTGGTCGACGTGCCGCCGCGGCACACGCCGGTGGTGTCCACGCAGCCGCCGCACGAGGTGTCGACGCACTGCCCGCCGGTGCACTGTTGGCCACCGACGCACGCCTCGCACGCCGAGCCGCTGCTTCCACACGCGGCGTTGGTGGTGCCGCTCTGGCAGCCGGTGTCGGAGCAGGCAACCGGTGGTGCACGCCGCGCAGCTCGCCGAGCCGCCGCCGGTCGCGCCGCCTGTCACACCACTGCCGCCGCCGGTTGCGCTCGAGCCGCCGCCGGTGCCGACGCCACCGCCCGCGGTGCCGCTGCCACCGCCGCTGCCGAAGTTGTTCGCGACGCAGAGACCAGCCTGGCAGTTGGTGCCGGGGCCACACGCCGCGCACGCGCTCCCGAGGATGCCGCACGCGCCCGCGAAGCCGCCGCCGAGGCACGCGCCCGTCGCGTCACAGCAGCCGGCGCAGGTGTCGGGTGAACACTCGGGCTTCGTCGGGCCGCATGCTCCGGCGAA
>CAYWON010000359.1:0-2968 GCA_964459885.1 uncultured Archangium sp. | reverse complement strand
CCGAAGAACTTGTGCTTGTAGAAGATGTGGCCCGACATCTCGCCGGCGAGCGCCGCGTGCGTCTCTTTCATCTTGGCCTTGATGAGCGAGTGGCCAGCCTTCCACATGATGGGCGTGCCGCCGTGCTTCGCGATGTCGTCGTACATCGTGAAGCTGCACTTCACCTCGCCCACGATGGCCGCGCCGGGCACCTCTTTGAGCACCGCGCGCGACAAGAGAATCATCAGCTTGTCGCCCCAGAGGACCTCGCCGTTGCCGTCGACCACGCCGATGCGATCCGCGTCACCGTCAAACGCGATGCCGAGGTCGGCCTTCGTCTCTTTCACCTTGGCGATGCAGAGCTCGAGGTTCTTGGCGACGGTAGGGTCGGCGTGGTGGTTGGGGAACGTGCCGTCGGGCTCGCAGTAGAGCGGCACCACGTCGTACCCGAGCTTCTCGAGCAGCGGCACGGCGACGATGCCACCCACGCCGTTGCCCGCGTCGACCACTACCTTCATCTTCCTGGGGCCGCGCTTCACGGTGCTCAGCACGAAGTGCAGGTACGGCGTGATGGCGTCGAAGTGGGAGACCTCGCCCTTGCGATCGCTCTTCTCGAAGTCGCCCGTCTCGATGAGCTTGCGCAGCGCCTGAATCGTCTCGCCGTAGAAGGTCGTCTTGCCGACGCCCATCTTGAAGCCGTTGTACTCGGGCGGGTTGTGCGAGCCGGTGATCATCGCCAGGCCGTCGACCGGCAGCGTGTTGGCCGCGTAGTAGACGATGGGCGTGGGCACGATGCCGACGTCGACGACGTGCACGCCGGTGCTCGTCGCGCCCTTGATGAACGCGTCGCGGAAGCGCTGACCAGACAGGCGCGCGTCACGGCCGACGACGACGGTGCTGCCGCCGGCGCGCTTCACCATGGTGGCGAGGCCGCGGCCGAGGTTCTCAACGACGCTGTCGGTCAGGTCTTTGTCGACAAGACCGCGCACGTCGTACTCACGGAAGATCTGCGGGTTCATGCTTGGGGCATACCGCACTTCCCCTAAGCTCGCCGCCCTCGTGGCTGTCGACCTCATTACGCCGCTCCCTCCGGGGACTGAGTCCTTCACCCGGCTCGCGAAGCAGGGCTCGAGCACCGTCGTGCTGCGAGAGCTCCGCGAGGGCACCGACGTCGCGTACCCGCTTGGCTCGCCGGGTCTGGTGACGGTGCAGGAGGTCATCGAAGTCGACGGCCGCCGCGCCGCTGTCTTTCCGTACGTGGCCGGCGTCACGCTGCGCGAAGTGCTGGCGGCCATCGAAGCTGCGGGCGAAGAGCCGCCGCTCGGTCTGGTGCTGCGCGTCGTGCTCAGCGCCGCGCGCGCGTTGCAGCACGTGCAGCCGCCGCGACCCCACGGCGGCGTGCAAGACGGGGCGCTGCAACTCGGCTTCGACGGCACCGTCTCGCTGCTCGACTTCGGCGCGCCGCGCGTCACGCGCTTCCGGGCGCCAGGGCGGGTGAACTTCGCGGCCGATGTCTTCTCGCTCGGCGCGGTCTTGCACGCGGCGCTCACCGACTTTGAAGGCGAGTACATCTCGCGGCTCGGCTCGCTGCCGCCGGCTTCGACGGCGCGGCCCGACGTGCCCGCAGAGCTCGACGCGCTCGTGCAGCGCGCGCTGTCCGAGTCGCCCGACGCGCGGCACAGCGGCGTGGCCGAGTTTGCCGACGAGCTGGAGCGCGCGGCTGGGGAACACCTCTTCTCTCCTGCGCAGGTGTCTGACCTCGTCTTGCGGCACTTCGACGAGCGCCGCCGGTTGCTCGAAGAGCTCACCAACGACGACGACGCAGACCTGCCGTTGGGCGACGCCAGCGTCGAGCGCACGCAACCGCGCATCGCCGCGCCCACGCCGTCGAAGAAGGAGCTCGTACCGTGGGAGAGCCAACCGTCGCTCGACGCGGTCGCGGCGCGGAACCCCGGCGGTCCACGCGACAGCGGCGACGGGTTCGAAGCGGCGAGCCGCCTCGAGGTGCCGCTCGACGACGACGCCTCTGATGGTCGCACGCAGCCTCGCGCCGCGATGCCCGTCGAGCCTCCCGCTGCGAGCGCCGGCGAAGCGGGCCCGGTGCCGCGCACCGACGTCGCGCCGCCGCGCGCGACGGGCTCCAAGCCGGCGACGCGCGGCACTGGCGAGCACGCATCGGCACCCGCCCCGCGCATGACGGGCCAGCGGCCGGCGTTCGAGTCGCTGGTCAGCGCCGAGGTCGGCCCCATTCCCATCGCCACCGCTGCGCCCCGCAGCACGGGCTCGCGCGCCGCGCCGCGCAGCACGGGTGAGCGCCCCGCGCTCTCGAGTGTTGATGACGCCGCGACCAACCCGCGCGCGAGCGCCCCGCGCCCTGAACCGGAAGCTGCAGACGAGGCGCCGACGAGTGTGCACACGCCGCGGCTGACGGGTCCGCGCCCCGCACCGTCGGCTGACGCCGCGCCGCGCGTCACCGGCAGCCGCCCAGCCGTCGCTGACGAGAAGCCGCGCGTCACGGGTGAGCGCCCGGCCGTGCGCACCGACGAGACCGACACCGGGCGTGGGCCCGCGGTGCGCGGCACAGGGTCGCGCGACGCGTTGCGTGGTCCTCGGCTGACTGGAGAACGCCCAGCGGTCTCGCCTGACGGAGAGAGTCCACCGCGCGCGGCGCGTGGCACCGGGTCGCGCGACGCGGTGCGCGGGCCTCGCATGACGGGCGAGCGACCGGTGCTCTCACCTGAGCCGCCCACGGCCGACAACGCCATCGCTGATGCCGAGACGGGCGTGCGCGCGCCGCGACTGACGGGCGAGCGACGCGCCGTCGCGCCTGAGCCGCCGACGGCCGACAACGCCATTGCTGATGCCGAGACGGGCGTGCGCGCGCCGCGATTGACGGGCGAGCGGCGGGCGCTCGTGTCGGAGCCGCCGACGGCGAACAACGCCATCGCTGACGCGGAGACCGGTGTGCGCGCACCGCGGCTCACCGGCG
>CAYWON010000358.1:0-2969 GCA_964459885.1 uncultured Archangium sp. | reverse complement strand
AACGACTGGGCCGACACGCGCTTCCCCACGCGCGCGGCGCTCGACGCGGCGTTCCCTTCGACGCCTGTCTTCCTGTCTCGCGTCGACGGGCACGCGGCGTGGGTCAACGGCGAAGCGCTGCGGCGCGCCGGGCTGACCTCGACGTCGGTGGACCCCTCGGGCGGTCGCGTGGTGCGCGATGAGGCCGGCGAGCCGACCGGCGTGCTCGTGGACAACGCCATCGACCTCGTCTCGGCGGTCATGACGCCGCCGACCGATGAGCAGCTGCAGCAGCGGCTCAAGCTGGCGCTCGAGACGTGCGCGCGCTTCGGCCTCACGCAGGTGCACGACGCAGGCATGGACCTGCGCACGCTGCGGTTGCTGCAGTCGTGGGACATGTTGGGCGTGTTGCCGCTGCGCGTGTACGCGCTGGCCGACGGGCAGGGCGACGCCGACGCTGAGGCGTTCCTCGGGCTGGGCACGTTCGTCGGTCGCCACGTCGAGCTGCGCGGCGTGAAGCTGGTGCTCGACGGCGCGCTGGGCAGTCGCGGCGCGGCGCTGCACGAGCCGTACGCCGACGACGCGAAACAGCGCGGGCTGTTGTTGCTGACCCCCGAGGTCTTCAAGAAACGCGCGACCGAGTTTTCTGCGCGCGGGTTTCAGGTCGCGGTGCACGCCATCGGCGACCGCGCCAACGCGCTGGTGCTCGAGACGCTGAAGGACCTCGACCCGAAGCTGCGGCACCGTGTGGAGCACGCGCAGGTGCTGGCCGCTGACGACGTCGGGAAGTTCGCGACGTACGGCCTCATCGCCAGCTTTCAACCGACGCACGCGACGTCTGACATGCCGTGGGCGGAAGCGCGGTTGGGGCTTGAGCGCTCGCGCTTCGCCTACGCGTGGAAATCGGTGCTGAACACCGGCGCGCGCATCGCGTTTGGCAGCGATTTTCCCGTCGAGTCGCCCAACCCGTTGCTGGGGCTCTACGCCGCGCGCACGCGGCGCGACGCGAGCGGCCAGCCGGCGGAAGGCTGGAAGCCGGAGCAGGTGCTCACCGGAGACGAAGCGCTGGCGGCGTTCACCACCGGCGCTGCGTGGGCGTCGTTCGCGGAAGCAAAGCGCGGCGTCTTGAAACCGGGCTTCGACGCCGACCTCGTGGTGCTGCCGGTGGACCCCGTCACCGACGCGCCAGAGCAGCTGCTCGACGCGAAGGTGAAGGTCACCGTGATGGACGGCGTCGACGTGTACCGCGCGCCTTAGTTGTTGGCTTTGCGCACGAGGTAGAAGTCGCGCTGTCGCGGGTTGATGGTGCCGTTGTTGTAGACGAGCACCTCGGCGCGCCCGGGCACGCCGACGAGCGCGCGGGGCTCCATCGCGCGGTATTCCGCGGTGCCTTCCGCGGCGTCGGTCAACGGCAGTACGGCGAGGCCGCCCTGCGCGTTGGCGATGCTCAGCTCGGGCGCTCTCGTCGAAGCCACGTACACGAGGTCGCTGCCGTCGAAGGCCAGCAGCGTCTGTTCAGCCGGCACGCCGATGCGCTGTTCGCTGCCGTTGGCCGTCTTCCAGCGGATCTCATCAGGGTTGTGGATGAGCGTCGCGATGCCGGTGTTGACGAAGGACGCCGCGCCGTCCTGGTACGCGTTCGACTGGAAGACCTCAGTCGCCGAGGTCGAGTCGAAGCCGAACGAGACGAAGTCGGTGATGTACACGCCGATCACGCCGCCCGGCACCTTGTGGTGCGGCTGCAGCCCGTAGTTCGCGGGCCGTTGCTCGAGCGTCGGCACTGCCTTGATGGTGGCTCCGTCGGTCATCATGTGGTCGCCCGTCGTGCCGTCGCGGAAGAAGCGCAGCGTCTTGCCGCCGGTAACCACGACCGCGCTGCCTTCGCGCCGCGGGTTGGCGGTGGTCTCGAAGTCGAAGCGGAACGGCGGGGTGTTCTCCTTGAACTTCACGTTGCCGAAGTCGTTCATCGCGACCCACGCCGAGCCGTCGGCCTCGACGGCCACCGGGTGCGCTTCGGGTCTGTCGCTCGTGTTGACGGTGCCGAGAATGACGGCCGCGCCCGAGTCGAGGTCGTAGCGCACGACGCTGACCTGGTTCGTGGCGGGCCTGTGCACGTAGTACAGCTTGCGGCCCACGATGTTGAAGTTGGGTCGCGTCTCATCGGGCACGTACGGCGTCCGCGGCAGCTTGACGATGCAGTAGCCGGTGGGGCTCGTGCAGAGCTGGTTCTTGGGAATCAGCGGCGACCCCGTGAGGCACCTGCTGGGTTGCGTCAGGCACGCGAGGCTTCTGCTCGCTGAGATGACGCCCGCCGCGGCGACGCCGGGGGACGGCACGTCGACGGTGACCGAGC
Source organism: uncultured Archangium sp. (assembly GCA_964459885.1). Lineage (GTDB taxonomy): Bacteria > Myxococcota > Myxococcia > Myxococcales > Myxococcaceae > Archangium_A. Next base: position 637 of record CAYWON010000358.1, on the reverse strand, counting down.
CCTCCGCGCTCGCGGTGCGCTCGAGTCGCGTCCAGTCTCCGTTGGTGCGAAACCACACTTTGCAGTCGGCGTGTCCCTGTCCGAACTTCGAGAGCGTCTGCGCGTCGATGGGGACGGTGAGCGACACGGGCGCGGCGAAGCTGGCCCCCGCCGCGTCGACACTGAACTGCGGGCCGACGCGCTCGGCGCTGCCCTCGAGGCCCTTCTCGTCGTTGATGGTGTCGAGGGTGATGGTCGTCTTCGCGGCGAGCGCGCCGGCGGGAATGCGCAGCTTCACGCCCGCCAGCGGACCATCTTCAGGGCCGACGAGCTCGCCGCCTTCGGGCCCGACCTCCTGCGAGAGCGCGTTGGACGCGACGTACGACTGGTCGTCCTCGAGCGGGGGCTCTTGCTCGGGCGGGACGCACGCGGCGAGGTTCAACGCGACGGTGAAGGCTGCGATTCGAAACGAGGTGCGAAACATGTGACGCCTCCTGTGCGACGGGTGGAGCCGTGCGCAGGAGCAAGGGCGAGGCCACGCGTTTTTCCGAGCGGGCCGGCCGCACAGGTTGTCGGGTCGAGCCAACAGTTGCCGGTTCAACCCGACAGCTCAGCGCAGCGTGGTGACGTCGCTCAGGACGCGCTCCAGCTGGCCGTC
>CAYWON010000357.1:0-2989 GCA_964459885.1 uncultured Archangium sp. | reverse complement strand
GCTGAAGCCTTCGCTCCGTTTGGCCGCGTCGTCTCGGCGGGGCTCACCTCGGGCATCAGCGCGAACCAGGGCAGCGCCGTGCGGTTCGACCACTGCGCGCCGTTGATCAACACGCGCCCGGCCGCCGCGCCGAACCTCACCGTCTTCCGCTCGACGCCGCGCCGGCTACCGCTCGACATGACGCTGCTCGAGCGCCACGCCTGCAGCACGCAGGTCTTCGTGCCCATGGTGGTGAGCCGGTACTTCGTCTGCGTCGGCCCCAACGCCGCCGACGGCACACCTGATCTCTCGCAGCTCCGCGCCTTCGTCTGCGCACCCGGCCAGGGCATCGCCTACGCGCCCGGAGTCTGGCACCACCCGATGGTCGCGCTCGACACGCCGGCTGAGTTCGCGATGCTGGTCTGGGAAGACGGGAGCCCCGTCGACTGCGAGCTGTTTCACCTGCCACAGCCCATTCGTGTCGTCGAATGACCTGCATGTAGGTGGCTGACGCTCTGCAAGGCGTGCCGAGTGGCGCCTTGCAAAACTTACAGGGTTGCAGAGCGGCTCCGCCCGAATGACGAGGTGGATCAGCCGGTTCCGCCGCGCACGGGCCTTGCTGAAGCGGCCCCGGCCATGGGTCCGCGAACGCACAGAGGCTTCACGCTGCTCGAGCTGATGATTGTCCTCGCAATCATCGGCGTGGTCGCGGCGATGTCGGTGTCGACCTTCACGCAGCTGTCGGCGCAGAACGCGACGCAGAGCGCCGCCAGCGACATCTACAGCCTGCTGCAGTCTGCGCGGTCACGGTCTGAACAGCGGGGCTCCGACATCTACGTGGTGGTGTTTCCCGGGTTCAACAAGGCGACCTCGGCGACCACGGGTGGCCGCGGCGCGCTGTTCGTCTACGAAGACGCAGACGGAGACTTCTTGACGGGTACGGGCTCGTGCAACGGCACGGACGAGTGCAGTTGGACCAACTTCACTCCCCCTAACGACATCCGCTCGGCACCGACGCAGCGCGACCGTCTGCTCTCGACCATTTTTCTGGAGGACTACCCCAAGGCGAACGTGCGCTTCGGCATGGACGCCACGAAGGACTGGGCCTTTCCGTTCAACAGCATCGGCAACGACGCCGACGCCACCGGGTGCAGTTTCTGCTCGGGCGACCGAGGCGCGGTGTTGTTCACCGACGGCCAGGCGCTCCTCTTGGATAACACCGGCGCGCCGTTGGCGCGGCGAGTCGGGGGGATGGCTTTGCAAGGCGTCACCAACCCCACCAACCATTTCCTCATTGGGTTCGTTCGCGCGACGGGCCTCGTCACCTCGGTGCGTTGATCATGGCCAAACGAACCAACCGACGTGGTGTCACGCTGATCGAAGGCCTCGCCGCTTCCGTGCTTCTGCTGGTCGGCATGGTGGGCGTGTTGCAGGGCATCTTGATCGCTTCGATGCAGAACTCCATGGCCAACCGCCGCACGCGCGCGTCCATCATCGCCGCCGAGCTCTCGAGCGCGCTCGACCGGGAAGGGCGCGACCGCTTGTTCTCCACCGGCGGCATCTTGAACTCCGCGACCTGCTCGGGGACGTACCCCACCGCGCTCGATGACTACCGCGGCGACTTCACGGGTCTGCCTCCGAACCTGCCTGGCGGCTTCACGGTCTGCTACGTCGATGTCGACGCGCAGGTGACGGCTGGTTTGTTTCAGCAGCTGACGCCCGCGTACACGGCCAACGACATGCAGATCTTCCACCGGCTGCTCGCGGTGTACTTCGACCCCAACGACGCTGAGATCACCTACGTCGGCATCAACGTGGGGTGGCGCGAGGCCGCGGCGCCGCGCGTCGTGGAGCGCTTCAGCGCCCTCTACAGCACCACCGTCAACCAGACGTCGCTGGAGTTCTGAACGATGCGTACCTTGCGACCCCGGGGCTTCACGCTGGCCGAGCTCCTCGTTGGCCTCACCGTTTCCAGCATCGTCATCGTCGCCGTCACCGCCGCAGTCATTGGCGTGCAGAACAGCTATCAGGCCGAGACGGAGGTGAAGATCCTCACCGAGAACGGTCGCACTGCACTGATGTACCTTGAGCGCGTGGTGCCGCTTGCAGGGTATGGTGTCGACCCGCGCATCGGCATCGACGTGGCCGACGTCTCTGCGAGTGTTCCGCGGGACAACTTCAACGTCACCACGGCGAGCTTCACCCCGATCCAGCCTGCGCTTGATGGCGGCACCGTCATCACCGACGACCTCGCCATCCGCTATCGGGATCCCGCCTGGCTTCGCGCTGGGCGGCTGTCGGGTACTTCGTTGACCGTGGACACGCCGTTCGGCGTGGAGCTACCGGTCGGGAAGTTGATTCTCGTGGTGTGCCGCGGGGCGACGCGCATGTGGGCCGGGCGCGTCAACGCCATCGCCGCCGCGACGGACCTGTCGGTGGACCTGTCCTCCGCTGGCGCACCCTGGGTCAACACCACCGACAACTGCCTCACCGGCACCGGCAGCGGCTCACCCTGGGTCTTCATGGTGCACGAACAGCGGCTGCGCATCGTCAACATCGGTGGCCGGCCGTGGTTGGTGGCCTTCCGCGACCTCTCGGCGGACCCCAGCATTCTCAACCTTGACAACTTCGACCCCATCGCCGCTGACGTGGAGACCTTCCAGGTGGCGTTCGGTGTGAACCGGCCTCCGCCCGCAGGTTGCTGCCAGACGGCCCCCGACACCGGGCTGGTGCCTGACTGGGTGTTTGGCAACACGTTCTCGGGCGGCACGCCGGAGCCCGTGTTTGCGCAACCTTCCAACGTGCTCACCACCTTGCCTGGTTACGAGACGAGCTACGCCGACCCGCAGCGCTTCACGGGTCATCCGGCCAACGTGCGCAGCGTGCACATCGCCTTCACGGTGCGCAGTCCACGGCGAGATCCCAGCGGTCGCCGCGCGACAGCGCCTGAAGACCTGTTCAACTACGACGCGCCAGCCAGCGTGCCCGACGGCTGGCTGCGTTCGACCTT
>CAYWON010000356.1:0-2990 GCA_964459885.1 uncultured Archangium sp. | reverse complement strand
GTGGCGCGCCCTACGAGGTCCTCGACGGTGGGCTCTACAAGTTCCTCGATGAGCGCGCGCGTTCGTGTGACGACGCCTGCGCAGAGCTGGGCCTCGACTGCAGCGGCGCGTTCTGGAATGGCAGCGTCGTGCCAGGCGTCTACGACTATGGCGAGTGCAGACGCATCATCGACTGCCACGTCGATGGCTCCAGCGCAGGCCTCTGCTACTCAGATCAACCGCTCTACCCCATGCACTGGATGGCCTGCGGATGCAGGCCGTTCCACGACGCCGGGCCTTAACTCGCGCGCCGCCACCGCGCCTATGCGGCGTCGAGTTCCAGGCGCAGCCGGCGGACCGCGTCGACGAGCGCGTCGTCAGGCAGCAGGAACTCGAGCCCCATCGCTGTGCCGTCGACCCACGCGACACGCACGATGACGTCATGCGTGCGGCGCTCACCGGGCAGCGCCAGCACCGCCAACACCAGCGTGCCGGCGGGCAGCGGGTCGTGGCTGATGACGCCGAGGCCGCCTTCCGAGAGATCGAACACGCGATCGAGCGTGCGCTCCTTGACCGTCAGCAACTCGACGACACCGGCGGCGCCCAACAACGAGATGCGGGTACGACGGGAAAACGACTGAGACAGCGCGGTCATGGGAGGCCTCCTTGGTCGGCCCTTCTGGAAGAGCAGACCTGCGAGCCTCAGAAACCGTGAGTCAGGCGTGGCATTGCTTGAATTTCTTGCCGCTGCCACACGGGCACGGCGCGTTGCGCTCGACCTTCGTGCGCGTCACGTCAGGCGTGCCCTCGTCGTAGATCCACCGGCCTTCATGGCGCAGAAACGTGCTGCGCTCCTTGAGCGCGGTGACGCCGTCGCCGTCGACGTAGCGCGCGATGAACTCCACCACGCCGTCGTCGTCGCCTTCGCCGCCCTTCACGCGGTCGACGATGGTGAGCCCCACCCAGCCGACAGCCTGCGCCCACGTGCGCGTCTCGTCCCAGCTGCTCGAGTCACGTGTGGGCTTCGTCTGCGTGGCGCGCAGGTAGTCGACGTTGGCCGTGGCGAACGCGCTGTAGCGGCTGCGCATCAACGCTTCGGCGGTCGGCGCGGGTGACGAGCCGTCGTGGCGCGGTCGACAGCACGTCTCGAACTCCCCGCCACCGCACGGACAGGCCGTCACGAGCGCACCTGCTCACGCACCGGTTCGATGGCGCGGTCGAGCGAGTCGGGCGACGTGCCGGTGATGAGCCGCGCGCTGCGACCGAACGTGAAGAAGGCCCACGCCCACTGAATGAGGACCACCAGCCGGTTGCGGAAGCCGATGAGGTACATGATGTGAATGAAGAGCCACGCGAGCCAGCCCATGAGGCCGGTCATGCGCAGCTTGCCCGCCTGCACGATGCCCGACGCGCGGCCGATGGTGGCCATGATGCCCTTGTCGAAGTACTCGAAGGGCTTCGTCGGGTGGCCCAGCGACGCCGCGAGGATGTTGTCGGCCGCGTGCTCACCTTCCTGAATCGCTGCGGGCGCGAGGCCGGGCACGAAGGTGCCGTCGGCTTGCGGACACGCCGCGAGATCGCCCGCGACATACGCGGTCGGGAAGCCGGGGATGGACAGGTCGCTGTGCACCTTCACGCGGCCCGCGCGATCCAGCTCGACGCCCAGCGTCTTCGACAGCGGTGACGCCGCCACGCCCGCGGCCCACAAGACGGTGCGCGAGGTGACGAGCTCGTCGTCGAGCTTCACGCCGACGCCGTCGATGCCGGTGACGCGGGTGTTGAGGCGCACGTCGACGCCCAGCTTGCGCAGCGAGACGAGCGCCTTGCTCGACAGCTCCGCGTCGAAGGCCGACAGCACGCGATCGCCCGCTTCGACCAGCAAGACGCGCGACTGACGCGGGTCGAAGCGGCGGTAGTCACGCGCCACGGTGAAGCGCGACAGCTCGGCGATCGCGCCCGCGAGCTCCACGCCCGTCGGCCCGCCACCCACGACCACGAAGGTCAGCAGCTCGGCGCGCTTCTTTTCATCGGGCTCGGTCTCGGCGGCTTCAAAGGCGGTCAACACGCGGCGGCGCAGCTCGAGCGCGTCGTCGAGCGTCTTGAGCCCCGGTGCGTGACGTTCCCACTCAGGGCGGCCGAAGTACGCGTGGCTCACACCCGCAGCGACGATGAGGAAGTCGTAGTCGAGCGCACCGTCGCGCAGCGCGACGCGCTTGTTCTTGAGGTCGATGCCGGTGACCTCGCCCAGCCTCACCTCGAGGTTCGACTGGCGCGAGACGAGCGAACGAATGGGGGTCGCGATGTCACCGGGAGAGAGGCCGGCGGTGGCGACCTGGTACAGCAGCGGCTGAAACAGGTGGTAGTTGTGTCGATCGACGAGCGTGACGCGCACGTGCCCGCGCGCAAACCGCCGCGCCGCGTAGAGACCTGCGAAGCCACCGCCGATGATGACGACGTGGGGAACCATGGCGCCAAGATAGCGGCGTGCCCTTCCGGAAGCGCGCGGTTCAACTCATGAGCGCCATGAGTCAGCGGAGTCGGTCGATGACGATGTTCACCTGGGGGAAGCCGCGAAGCTGCTTCAGCAGGCCCGCGTCCAGCGTCGAGTCGTCGTCAGGGCGGTGGACCAGCTGAATCCGCTTCACGGCCCCAAGCGTGGGCATCACGCGCAAGAGGCGCTTCAGCCCCGCGTCGTCGAGCACGCCGTCACACTTGAACGCCTCGAGCCGCGGCAGCACGCGTGAGCTGATGGCCGCGCGCAGGCACGGCTCTGCCCAGGTCGTCTCCAATGTCAGCTCGCGCAGTGCCGCCATCCGCTCCGCGGACAGGAACTCAAGGCCACTGTCGGACGCCGTGACCCGGAGCGTCTTGAGCGCAGGCCAGGCCGCGCTCGACAGCAGCGCCTCGAGCGAGCGCTCGTGGGTGGTGTTCACCAGGCACAGCGACTTCAGCTGCTCCGAAGGCAGCGCCCCGAGGACGCAGCGCCCGTTGATCACGGTCAACGAGATGAG
>CAYWON010000355.1:0-3030 GCA_964459885.1 uncultured Archangium sp. | reverse complement strand
CGGCCAGCTCTTCCTGGGAAACTCCGCTCTTCTCTCGATGTCGGCGAACTACGCGACCGAAGGCCACGCTGAGCGACGTCTCGACGTGCTTCTTGGGCATGGAACACAGGCTCGCCTCCTGTAGACGAGCCGTCTACAGACGAGCGTCTACATTGATGGAAGATCTCCTAGACGGACGGTAGGCGAGAGGCGCTGGTGTGCGCCCGCTATCGCTTCGGGGTGGAGAACCGCCATTCAGCGAGAACCTTGCAGAGCGCGAGCTTCAGTTTCTTGATCTGGAGCTTCCGCTCCGATCCGCCGTCGAAGTAGAGGTCGAACTTCAGAACCCCCTGACGGTCGAAGACCTCGCAGTGCCCCGGCTTCGGGTTCTGCTTGCTCTTCTTGTCCATGCGGAGAGCGCCGCGTTTGGCCTCCATGAGAAGCCGCTTCGGGATCTCCACCATCTGATACCGATGCACGACCTCCACCTCAGTTTCTGAGGAGAAGTAGCGGAGCTGGAAAATCCGATCATACCCGCGCAGGTGACTCAGGAACTGGTCGCGCAGTCCCGAGAGGTCCTGCTCCGTCATCCACTTCCCCTTACCCCGCCCTATTCACGCAACCCACCCCACCACCGCCTGAAGAATCGGGAATTCGGCTCCGCAAGCCCCTGTTGAGGGTCGTCGAGGAGTCGACCCGATGGGTGAAGCGCAAGGCGAGCTGAAAGGGCTGAGATTCAACGCGGCGGTGCGGGTGGCGGCGCGCGACGAGCGGCTGACCGACGTGGCGGGCGCGGTGCTGGTGCGCGAGAGCCAGGAGCGTCTGGGGATCCGGGAGTTCCTGCGCCAGCGCCTCGTAGACCGTCGGGACCCGTCGGCGGTGCGGTACCGCATGGACGAGCTGGTGCTTTCGCGGATCGGGCTGATCGCGGCCGGCTGCGGCGACCAGGACGATGCGGACGTGATGCGGCACGACCCGGCGGTGCGGCTGTCGGCCTCGGCGCGTGCGGGCCAGGCGCCGCTGCGCAAGGACGCGAGAGGCTCGTCGAGGACGCTGGCCTCGCAGCCGACGATGTCGCGCAACCTCGCGATGCTGGGCGACCCGCGGAACCGCGAAGTGATGCACGAAGCGGTGTTCGAGCAGGCGGCGCGTCGGATGCTGCGGGAGAAGCGGGGCACGAGGCACAAGCGGCTGACGATCGACGCGGACGGCTTCCCGATCGAGACCGCGGGGCACCAGTCGGGCAGCGCGTACAACGGGTATTACAGGCAGACCATGTTCCACCCGCTGGTGGCGATCGCGGGCGAGACGGGCGACCTGCTCGGCGTGATGCTGCGCGAGGGCAACGCGCACGCAGCGGAGGACCTCGTGCCGTTCCTGGAGCGGCTCGTGCGCGGGACGGTCGGTCGCGTGTGCGAGTCGGCGCTCGTCCGCCTCGACGCAGGGATGGTGAGCGAAGCGACGCTCGCGGCGCTGGAGCGGATGGACACCGACTTCATCGCGCGCGTGCGCAACAACCGGAAGCTCGACGAGGTCGCGCAGGGCTACCTGAAGCGGCCGCCGGGCCGGCCACCCACCGAGCCGCGCACGTGGGTGCACGAGGTCGACCACCAGCCCGAGGCCTGGACGAAGAAGCGTCGTCTCGTGCTGGTCGTGCAGGAGCGTCCCGACGAGCTGCTGCCGCACCACTTCTGGCTGGTGACGAGCCTGCACCACGACGCGCACGACGGCTTCGCGGTGCTCGAGTGCTACCGCCAGCGAGGCCGCGCCGAGGCGCACATCGGCGAGTTCAGCGACGTGCTCGCGCCTCGGCTCTCCTCGTCGGCACGCGGACGATTCACGACGGTGGATACCGACTTCATCGGACCGGTGCGCGCCGAAGACTGGCCCGACTTCGCCGCGAACGAAGCCACGCTGCTGCTGCATGCGCTCGCCTACAACGCGATGCACGCGCTGCGCACGCTGCTGCCGACACAAGACAGCGGCGAGTCGTGGAGCCTGCGCCGCCTTCGCGAGCGCGTGGTCAACGTCGCCGGTCGCGTCCTGCTGCACGCACGTCGGGTCGAACTCGTCGTCACCGACGCGGCGCACCACTTCTGGCGCCAGCTCTGGCGGCGGCTGCCTCGCCTCGATCCGCTCGTCGCGGCCTGACGCACGACGCTGACCCTGCTCGCTTCGCTCGACCTGACAGCCCCCTTCGACCACCCACGGCCACGAGCCCGCGACCACCGACTTCTCTCACAGTGATGACGACTTCACTGGCAGTGAACGGCCGGTTGCTCCGTGGCGACCGGCCGATGCGTGAATAGGGCGGGATGAAGCGGCTTCATGGCTGCACCTCCGTTCCCGTGGGCTCGATCACCGGATCGCGGCATGACGATCGACCCGCAAGAAGTGCTCCGCGCAGCGAGGATTCATCGATCCCTGCGCGATACGCGCCGGCGTTCGAGAACTTTCCATCCGCTCGCCGCCCAAACAGCCCCTGGCGTGTCAGAATCAGGTAATCACCAGCCCGGTGAAGGAAGAAGTAGCTCGCGGAGACGGTCGAGAGCGGACCGACACCGATTTCGGTGGTCCCATCGTTCCCAATTCGACCAAGCACGTAGGCCTTGACCTGTCCTGTCGGTCTAGAATCCGCGGCGTCCTGAAGTTCGATTGTGACACGAGTCGCATGTACGCCTGTTCCGCCACCTTGAATCAGCTCGGTACGGTCACCCCAGGAGGTGATTCGGCCGAATCCAAAGACCTCGAAAGACCGCAGGGCACAGAGGGAGAGTGGCGCTTCCATCCCGTGTGGCGCAGACATGCGAACGGGCGACCGGGGAGCGGCTTGAGCAGGCACCAACGCGATTCCCATGACTCCAATCAACACAATAGCGATACCCTCTGCATTCTACCCTCCATCCGTTAGTGAATGACACGATATTACAGGTCAGGGCCAACCGTCAGTACCGGCCCTGTCCCTGTCGACTTCGCGAATCCGACCTGCTGCCAAGATGTCCACGACGCGCCGCCCACGGTACGCGTTCGGCGCCAGAATGTCCCGGCGGT
>CAYWON010000354.1:0-3059 GCA_964459885.1 uncultured Archangium sp. | reverse complement strand
TCGGCACGACGCACAGGTCCTGAAAGATGAGCGTGCCGACGATGAAGCGGCCGTGTGGTGCGTCCAGCTCTCGGCGCTCGGTCAACGCGCGCAAGACGATGGCGGTGCTCGAGAGCGCAAAGACGAAGCCGAAGAAGATGCCGCGCTGCACGCTCTGGCCGAGCAGCACCGCGCCGCCCGCGACCGCCGCCGTCGTCAGCCCCACCTGCAGCACGCCGCCGAGCGCCACCTGCTTGAAGATGTCCTTCAAGCGCGAGAGCGAGAACTCGAGGCCGATGGTGAAGAGCAGCAGCACCACGCCCAGCTCGGCCAACACCGAGATGGCCTCGAGCGACTTCACCAGCCGGAACGCAGCGGGCCCCGCCAATGCGCCGGCGAACAACAGCCCCGCGACCGCCGGCAAGCGCAGCCTCGACAGCACCAACGTGACGACTACGCCCAGCGCCGCGATGGCGGCCAGCTCGTCCAACAACGGAATGTGCATCAGGGCGTCCCGGCGTCAGGAGCCGGCAGCTCCATCTTGTCGTCCAACGCGAAGCGGCCGAGCGTGCGCTTGAGCACTTCCCACAGCACCTTGCGGTGCTCCGCCTTCGTCACCGGCCCTTCGAGCACCAGGCCAGCGCCGACGTAGCGCGCCTTCACGCGGCCCTTCGTCACCAACTTCAAGCCTTCCTCGACCGAGCGCAGCTGCGTCTGCAGCACCTTCGCGTCGTAGGTCAGCTCCAGGTGCCGCGCTTCGAACGCGTCGGTCTGGAACAGCGTGAGCAACGCCTTGCGACACGCGTCGTCGTGCGCGGTCACCGTGAGCTTCACGTCTTCCAGCGGCGTCGGGCGGAAGTCAGGGCACGCCTTCTGAGCCGCCTTGAAGGCCGCGTCGTCAGTGACGGCCGGCGTGCCCACGCGCACCCGCCACGCGGCCACCTTGCCGTCAGCGCCCAACAGCACCGTGGTGCGACCCGGCTTGAGGCCCACCAACAAGAGCTCGCCCGACTCGGGCTGCCACTCGACGGCCAGCACCTTGTCGTCTTCGACCTCGAACCAGTCGACCCGCGGCAGCTTGATGAACTTCTCTTTTCCCGCCTCGACGTCGTGGATCCAGTCGACCGGCCACGCGAAGGCTGGGAACGCACACAGTAATAAGGAGAGCAGCAGACCCCGCATGGCCCCATGGTCGCACAGCCCGCCGCGCCGGGGCGATGAGGAATCTTCCGTCACCACTGAAGCGGGACGGTGACTTAACCACCTTGAATCACGCTGCTTTGGACCGAAGACCGGCGCGTCAGACCCGCCTGTAATAGAACGACGCACAGTCATGCCGACGTGGGGCCTGTGGTCGATCCTTGGAGTGCTGCTGCTGGTGCGCGGCCTGTTCGCGGCCATGGAGGCAGCGCTGCAAGGTCTGTCTGACGCCCGCATCAAGGAGCTCGCCAATGGCGGCTCGCGGCGGGCCAAGCGCCTCATGACGCTGCGCGGCGATCCCGAGATGACGGCGGCGTCCATTCGCTCGGCGCTGGTGCTCTCCGGCTTCATCGCCGTGGGCGTGGGCAGCCTCGTGGTGCCGCGCATCATCGACGTGCCGTTGTCGGTGCTGGTCACCTCGGAGTTGGCGGTGTGGATCAGCCCGCTCTCGTCGGCGCTGCTCATCGCGTTGATGGCGACGCTGGTCGACATCATCTTCCGCTCGACGGCTGTGCAGAACCCCGAGCCGTGGGCGCTGTTGTTGTCGCGGCTGGTCACCATCGCCATCACGCTGCTCTCGCCGATGGTGAAGCTGCTCGTGGCGCCGATGAACCTGGTGCTCAAGCCGTTCGGCGCGAAGGTCAGCTTCACGCCGCCGCCGCCGCCGCTCGAGGAGCTCGAGAAGCAGCTCATTCGCCAGGCGCAGAAGAACGAGGTCGATCGCGGCGCGCCCGAGCTCATCCGTTCCATCTTCGCGCTCAACGAGAAGACCTGCCGCGACGTGATGGTGCCGCGCACCGAGGTCGTCACGCTCTCGATGGAGACGCCCGTCGACGACATCCTCCAGCTCGTCGCTGAAGAGAACCACTCGCGCATCCCGGTCTACAAAGACGACGTCGACCACATCGCGGGCATCCTGCACGTGCGCGACATCGTCCCCATGCTGCAGAACCCGGAGCTGATCATCCTCTCCGACCTGCTTCGGCCCGCCGTCTACGTGCCGTGGGTCAAGCCCATCGGCGATCTGCTGCGTGACATGCAGAAGCAGCGCATTCACATGGCGGTGGTGGTCGACGAGTACGGCGGCTTCTCGGGCATCGTGACGCTCGAAGACATCCTCCGGGAGATCGTCGGCGACATCAGCGATGAGTTCGACGAAGAGGTGCGCGCGTTCGAGAAGCAGGCCGACGACTCGTTCCTGGTCGACGCCATGCTGCCCGTGCAGGACTTCTCTCGCGCCTTCGACTTCAAGTTCCCGGAAGGCGACTTCGAGACCGTGGCGGGCTTCCTCTCGCACAAGGCCGGCGCCATTCCCGAGGTGGGCGATCGCCTCATCGAGAACGGGTGGACCTTCATCGTGCACTCGAAGGAAGGCCCCAAGGTCGAGCGCGTGCGCGTGGTGAAGCCGAAGGTCGTGCCCAACGAGAAGCGCCGGCCCAGCTACGACGGCCTGCAGCCCGTGAAGGCCTGACGCCCGACCTACTCGTTGGGCACGTTGAGCCGCGGCACGCCGTTCATCGTCACCTCGCGCAGCTCGCGGAACGAGCGCCGCGCGTCGGGGTTGCCGAAGTCCACGGTGCCGCGCAGCAACACCTGCGTGGTGGTCGCGCCGTCTTTCCATTCGAGGTGACGGCTCGCCAACGGCGTCTTCACCACGCAGCGCCCGTCGACCACGGTGACCTCACCTTCGATGCCCGCAGCGAGGCGCGCGCCTCCGACCAGCAGCTCCCAGGTGATGAAGCGCGGCGTGCCGCTGCCGACAGGCAAGACCAGGGTGAACTCGAGCTGCCCCTTCTCGCGGCTGGAGAACTCCACGGCGACCGCAGCGACCTGCGCGGGCGGTGCGTCGGCGATGAGCGGCCGCGCGGCGCAGCTGAACA
>CAYWON010000353.1:0-3081 GCA_964459885.1 uncultured Archangium sp. | reverse complement strand
GGACCTCTCGCGTCGAGGCGCGCCGCGAGAAGCGCTGGCGTGGATCAACCGGTGGTTGTTCTTGAGGCCCGCAGACCCGCGCGCGCGCCTCGCCGCTGCACAGGCGCTGCTCCGGTTGAATCAGCCGATGCAGGCGCTCGGCGAGCTCCGCGCGGCGTTCGAGCTCGGCGATGGCACCGCCGTCGACCTCGCCATCGCGGTGGCGGCGCGGCACCACGCGTGGGACCGCATTCTCGTCGACCGCCCCGGGCACCTCACGACCTTGTGGCAGCGCGCGAAGTCGCTCAAGCAGGCGCAGGCGATGCTCGACGCGGCCGAGGTGAGCGCGGTCGGAGACGTGGTGCGCCAGGAAGCGATGGTGTTGCGGGTGCAACAAGCCGCGCGAGGCGGAGACCTCGTGGCGGCGCTCGCGGCGTGGGAACGCCTGCCCGAGAGCGAGCGTGCCTCGTTGCCGCAGCAGCTGCTCAGAGCCGATCTCCTGGGGCAGGTCGGCCGGGGTGACGAGGCGCTGGCGCTCCTCGAGAAGCTGGGCGCTCGTTGGCCGAACGATCTCACGCTGTCGATGCGGCTCGTCGACGCCTATGCGGCGCGCGGTCGCCCGGTCGCCGCCCGCGAAGCGCTCGAGCGCGCACGCCCGTTCTTCTCTGGCCCCGCGCAGCGCTCGACGTTGTTCCAGCGTGAAGCCGCGCTCTTGATGGCCGAGCAGCGCTGGGGCCGCGCGCTGGAAGCGCTGCAGACCGCCGCGCGCATCGAGCCCACCCGGGCCGACCTCCACTACCGCATGGCCGAGGTGTACGAGCGCATGGGCAGCCTGCACTCGGCCATCGACGCCATCCGACGCGGCCGGCTGCTCGACTCTCCCGAGGGCGCCAAGGCGCAAGACGGTAACCTCGCCAGACTCGAAGCGCTCATGCTGGCCCAATGATGTCGCAGATTTGAACCAGCGCACGATCCGGTGGTACTGAGGGCCCGTGTCCTCCTCTGACGCCGGCATGGTGAGCAACGCGGGCAGCGACCCCCGCTACTACCTGCGCGTCATCCTCCGGCGGAAGTGGCTGATTCTGCTCGTGTTCGCGCTCGTCTCGGCGTCGGCGACGCTCTACACGACGCGGCAGCCCAAGGTGTACGCGTCGCAGATCAGCCTCATCATCGACCCGCGCGAGCCGCGCTTCCTCGACAGCCAGATCCAGGACGTCAACTCCGAGGCCGGTAACTACTACTGGGCCAACAAGGAATACCTGGAGACCCAGTACAAGATCATCCAGAGCCGCGCGGTGTCGCAGCGGGTGGTCGAGAAGCTGGGTCTCGCCACCGACGCCGATTTCCTGCGGTTGACCAAGGTCGACGAGAAGCGCCGCGCCGAGCTGATGTCGAAGATGGACGCGGTCTCGATGGTGCAGTCGAAGATCCGCGTCGAGCCGGTGAAAGACTCGCGCGTCTCGCTCATCAAGATCGAAGACAGCGACCCGCAGCGCGCGGCGTTGCTCGCGAACGAAGTGGCGCAGGCCTACATCGATGAAGGCATGTCGCAGAAGCTGAAGCTGACCGAGAACGCCTCGAAGTGGCTCGACGAGCGCCGCGAGGGCCTGTCCGACTCGGCGAAGGCCAGCGAGCTCGCGCTCTACAACTACCGCAAGCAGGCCGACGTGCTGGCCACCAGCATCGACGACCGCGCCAGCATGGTGTCCGAGAAGCTGCAGGAAACGAACAAGGCGCTCACCGACGCGCAGCTGAAGATCGCCGGCCTCAAGGCGCGCGTCGCCGCCATCCGCAACGTGCAGGCCACGCAGGCTGCCGAAGACCGGCTGTGGGCAGAAGCGCTGCCGGCCGCGCGAGAGAACGCGCAGCTCACCAAGTACAAGGACCGCACGCTGTTGCTGCGTGTGGAGTGCACCGACCTCGCCACGCGCTACCTCGACGAGCACCCCAAGCTGCTCGAGTGCCGCGAGAAGCTCGCCACCGCCGAGAAGGAGTTCGCGCGCGAGCTGTCGAACCTGGTGATGTCGTCGGAGGCCGAGCTCAAGGAAGCGCTGGAGAAGGAGAAGAACCTCAAGGCGCTCTTCGATCAGGCGCGCGTCGAGGCCTTCGAGGTCGAGAAGAAGAAGCTGGAGCTCGACCAGCTCAAGAGCGAAGCCGACAGCAACAAGCGCCAGTACGACGTGGTGTTCAAGCGCCTGAAGGACATCGAGCTGTCCGGCATGCTGCGCACCTCGAACGTGCGCGTGCTGGACGCCGCGCGGCCGTCGATGGCGCCGGTGCGGCCCAACGTGCCGCAGGGCATCTTGATGGGCGTCATCGCGGGGCTGGTGCTGGGCCTGGGCCTCGCCCTGCTGCTCGAGCTGCTCGACTCGTCGGTCACCTCGCAGAGCGACGTGGAAGAGCGGCTGGGCCTCACGTTCCTCGGCTTCGTGCCGTCCATCCCCGACGACGAGAAGGCGTCGCGCGACCTGCACATTCACCGGGAGCCCAAGTCGCTCATCGCCGAGTGCACGCGCGCCATCCGCACCAACCTGCTGTTCATGTCACCCGACAAGCCCTTCAAGCGCATCGTGGTGACGTCGAGCGGGCCGCAGGAAGGCAAGTCGACCACCGCCATCAACCTGGGCATCACCATGGCCCAGAGCGGCAACCGGGTGCTCATCATCGACACCGACATGCGTCGCCCGCGGCTGCACAAGGCGTTCGGCGTCTCGAACGAAGTCGGCGTGTCGTCGCTCATCGTCGGAGAGGGCAAGCTCGACGACGCCATCAAGTCGACCGACGTGCCTGGCCTGTTCCTGCTGCCGTGCGGCCCGGTGCCGCCGAACCCCGCCGAGCTGCTGCACGCGCAGGGCTTCGGCGACCTGCTCTCGAAGGTGGGCGAGCGCTTTGACCGCGTCATCCTCGACACGCCGCCGGTGGGCGCCGTGGCCGACGCCGTGGTGCTCTCGACGCAGGTCGACGGGGTGGTGGTGGTGCTGAAGGCCGGCCAGACCAACCGCGACGTCGCCAAGCGCACCGTGCGCGCGCTGAGCGACGTGAAGGCCAACATCTACGGCGCGGTGCTCAACGACGTCGACCTCAAGAGCAGCAAGTACGGCG
>CAYWON010000352.1:0-3090 GCA_964459885.1 uncultured Archangium sp. | reverse complement strand
TCCACGTCAGGCAGCGGCTGCCCTTCGATGGGGATCTCGATCTCGCCGCTGGTCGGCGGCGGCGCGAGCTCGATGTCGATGGTGGTGGTCTCGAGCGCGCGGGGCCCGGTGTCAGCGTCGGCCTCCGTTTCGATCTCGATGGCGTCGGCGCGGCGCAGCGGGTTGGGCCCCTTCTGCGCGCTCATGCCGCCGACGGAGCTGGGTCCGTCGTCCATCGGGATCTCGTACTCAGGCAGCTCAAGCGCGTCGGCGCGGTTCATCGGCGACGGCGTCTCGGGCGTCGCGCGCGCGGGCTTCGCTTTCTGCGGCTCGACCGGCGCGTCGAGATCGATCGCGTCCTTGCGGTTGGTGAAGTTCGAAGTGACCGGCGCCTCGATCTTCCGGGAGATCTCCATCTCCACCGGCGCGGCCTTGTCGGCCTTGCGACCGCCGCCCGACTTCTGGGCGTAGAGATCGGCGAGCATCTTCTGCACGCCCTTGTGAGCCGGGTCGAGCTCGAGCACCAGCTTGCTGGCGGCGATGGCGCGCGGGAGGAAACCGTCTCGCGCGAAGCCCTCGGCCGCGAGCGAGTACGAGACGATCGCCTTGTCCTTCTTGCCGGCCTTCGACCACGCGTCGCCGCAGCGCAGCCGCGACTGGTGATCCTTCCTGTCGGCCGCGCAGTACTCCTCGTAGGTCTCGGCGGCCTTGGCAAACTTGCCCTTGGTGAAGAGCTGGCTCGCCTTTTCCTTCAGCGCGCGTGCGTCGCTCACCGTGCTCCCTCCGCGGGCGGCGTGGGCGAGAGCACGTTGATGGCGGCCTCCGCGCTGTCGCGCACGCGACGGTCGTAGTCACCCTTGAGCGCGTCGATGGCCTCGACGTACGCAGGCGCCTTGAGCGCGGCGAGCGCGCGGCACGCAGCGCTACGGACCTCGGCGCTGTCGGCATACAGATCGCGCGCGATGGCCTCGCCCGCTTTGGCGTCGCCCAGCTTCCCGAGGGCCAGCAGCACTTCGCGACGCGCCACCGCTTCGGGGTCATCGAGCAACGACAACAACATCGGCGCGGCGTCCTTCGCGCCCATCTCGCCCAGCAGTCGTGCCGCCGTGCCCGCCTCGACGCCACCTTCCTTCACGAGCTGCTGCAGCTTCGCGGCGCCCTCCATCGGCGGCACGATGCCGCGCAATGGCTCGAGCAGGCGCGAGCGATCTCCGACGAGCTCCGTCATGGCCGTCAGCACCACGAGCTGACCCGCCGGGCCAGAATCAACGAGCGCCTGCGCGGTCGTGCCCTGCACCGAGCGCTCGGTGTCGAAGAGCCCAGCGCGAGCGTCCTCGCCCAGGAACGCGAGCGCCGCGTACGCAGCGCCGCGCAGCACAGGGCTCGTCTCTTCGGTGAAGAGCTGCGCCTGGGCCTTGGCTCCGTCGAGCTTCAAGCGACCCAGCGCGCGCAACAGCGCGGCCAGCGTCTTCACCTCTTCATCCGACGCGTCGTCCAACACCTCGCGCGGCACGCGGGGCTCGAGCAGCGTCTTGCCGGCTTCCTTCGCGCGCTGGGCGTCGAGGGCCTGCACCTTGCCGAGCAGATCATTGGCGCGCGACTTCACCACCTGGAACGGATCGTTCGCGGGCAGCTGCGCGGTGGGGTCGAAGCCCTGCGCGAACGCCGTCGGCAGCTGCGCGGGGAGCCAGTCGACGCGCTTGGGCTCCAGCGCCTTCATCTCGGCGTCCCACGCTTTCTGGATCGCCGCGGCGCCCGCCGGGTCAGCGAGCTCGGCCAGCGCTTCGATCGCCAGGCGGCGCGTCGTCTCGTCACTCGCGCTCACCAGCGGCGCGACCTTGGGCGCCACCTCACCCGTCGGCGCCAACGCCGTGATGGCGAGCAGCGCCTGGTTCGCCGTCGCCGGGCTCTTGAGCTTGTCGACGATGGGCTCGAGTGGACAGCCGCCGCGCTTGCGCAGCTCGCGACCGACGCTGAGCACCTCGGCCTCGTTGGCCGTCATCACCAACTCGCACAGCGCCTTGTCGACGTCGGGCGTGCGCTGCAACGACAGCACCGCGCGCGTGGCAAACACGCTGACCGGGCTCTTCTCTTGCGACACGGCGACGAGCTTCGCGAGCGGCGCGGGATCGCCGAGGCGACCGAGCGCCTCACACGCGGCTTCGCGCAGCTCGGGGTAGTTCTCGTCGAGCAGCGCGGTGAGCGCGGGCACTGCGCGCACGTCACCGGCCGCGCCCAGCCCTCGCGCCGCCGCAGCGGCCAGCGCGACGTGCTTGTCCTTGAGCAGCGGCACGAGGCGATTGACGGCGTCGGCGCGACCGGAGCGGCCGAGTTCTTCGGCGGCGCCCACGCGCTCCGGCAGCGTGCCGTCGCTCAGCACCTTCAAGTTGCGGTCCCAGATCGCGCTGGCTTCAGCGGCGATCACCGACGCCATCGCGCCGGGAATGTTGGTGCCCTTGAGAGCCTGGACGATCGCCATGCGCGTGCTGCGACCGCGACGCGAGTACTGCAGCGTCAGGTAGCTGCGCGCCTTGTCAGTCTTGAACGACGCGAGCGCCGCTGCAGCGCGCTGCTGCACCTGCTCGTCGGCGTCGGCCAGCGCTTCGCCGAGGAGGTCGACGACGCGGCTGTCCTGGGTCTTGCCCAGGGCCGTCATCGCCTCGGCGCGCACGATCGACGCGGGGTCGCGCGCGGCCTGCGAGAAGAGGCTGACATCGTCGGCTTCGAACTTGTCCGACAGGCGTTTCACCGCCAGCGCGCGGACCTCAGGCCGCGGGCTTTGCAGCTCGGCGAGCGTCTTGTCACGCCCTCCCGAGCAGCCGGCGATGGAGACCGCAACGAGCGCGAGCACCGCACGACGACACATGCGCACCTCTTACCACGAGCCTCGTGGCTTCCTCGGAGAACTCCGGCCGCCGCTGCCACCCTTCCCGCCGAAGCGCCCACCCGGCTTGGCGCCGAACCGACCGCCACCGGGCTTCCCACCGGCGCGAGGGCCTCCGCGCTTCTCACCAAAGCTCCGGCCGCCTTCTTTTCGATCGCCGAAGCCACCGCGCGAACCGCCGCGGCCGCCTTCTTTGCGGTCGCCGAAGCCGCCCCGCGAACCGCGAC
>CAYWON010000351.1:0-3133 GCA_964459885.1 uncultured Archangium sp. | reverse complement strand
CAATTCGCGTCGTTCCCCCTCGTTACCTCGGGGTAGAAACGACATGCAGTCAGCGATACCGCGCGGAATCGCCGACCGCGTTCGTCAGCGCCGGTGCACTACACGGGCGACAACGCGAGCATCAAACCGGGCGCCATCTACGCCATCAGCCTCACCACCGGAGATCGCCGCGTGGTCTAAGGGCTCGTACCTCGACCAGACCGGCCGCGTGGACGTGGGCAGCGGCTACACGCTGAGCGGCGAAGCGTTGCCGTTCGTCACGTCGGTGCAGCGCGGCGACGACGGCAAGCGCTACGCGTTCGGCTTCCATTCCAGCTGACGGCTACAGCGGCGCGTCGAGGAACTCGGGGCGGATGTCGTTGATCTGCGCCCAGCTCGCGTTGAGCCGGTCGATGCCCGGCTGCGGCCCGCCGATGACGAAGCCCATGTCGATGCGAAGCACCTCACGGTTGAGCTGCGGCAAGAGAATGCGCAGCCCCACGCCGGTGGTGTGCGTGAGCTGCACGTTCGAGTCGAACGCCGAGCCCACGTCGTAGAAGAGGACGATGCCGAGCCAGCTTGAGAAGAACTCGATGGGCTTGGCGCGGTACTCGACGTTGGCCAGCACCATGTTGCGGCCCTGGAACTGCTCGGGGAACGTGCCGCGCAGGCCCGTGGAGCCGCCGAGCAACAGCTGCCTGTTGTCGAGGTCGTTGGCCTTGAAGTCGACCAGCACGCGCGTGACCAGTCGGCCGCCCCAGAACAGCGGGCTGTAGTTGGTCAGCTCGGCGGCCACGCGACGGTTGGCGGTCTCTTGCCCCGGCCGCACACGAATCGCGCCGGCGACGGTGACCGACAAGAGGTTGTCCCACCTGTAGAAGCGGTAGCGCGCGGCGCCGCCGAGCTCGACGAAGTGCGACGGCGCGAAGGGCAGCGGGAACGCGTAGCGCACGCCGCCCTGCAACAACCAGCCGAGCTGAAAGTCTTCGGACAGCTCGTAGGTGTCGATGTTCTTGAGCACCCGGTAGTCGGCGGGGAACGCGCGCACGTAGGCCTGCGCGTAGGTGACGTTCTCGCTGCGCGGCAGGTAGTTGGCGGTGAGCCACGCGGAGTGCGCGGCGTTGTCGGTGGTGGGCGTGTACTGCCGGTACCACGCGCCCAACGACGCGCTGACGTCGACCTTCAGCTCGCGGCCGAAGCTGCGCGTGACCTCGGCTTCGCCTTCGAACTCGCGCACGTCGTAGATGAGCGGCGTGGTCTCGGTGTCGGAGAACGGGATTTCCCACACCGTCGCGCCGCGGAACACGCGCCGTCGCCGAACGTTCCACGTGCCGTCGACGGTGAAGCCCCACTGCGGGTCGAGGTTGATGATGGGCTGACCGAGGCTGACGCTGCCCGAGGTGCCTTCGAGCGCGCCCGTGGTGCGGTTGAAGATGAGCGACGCCGCTTCGCCGAAGTACCACCGCGTCGAGAAGAGCCGCCGCTCGATGAAGAGCTGCCCGATGGCGAACGTGTCGAGGCGGATGGTGGTGTTGACCGCGAGCTGCTGGCCCCAGCCGTTGAAGTTCACCTCGATGAGCTGCAGGTGCAGGTACTGCAGCAGCGGGCCGATGAGCGTGAAGGCGTTCGACAACCGCAGACTCCACTTGTCCTTGATGACGATGAGCAGCGCGACGCCGCCGTTGGTGCCCTTCACGGGGACGACCTTCGCGACGGCGATGAAGAACAGTCGCCGCAGGTTGCGCTCAGTCTCGAGCACACGGTGTGGGTCCCACGTCTGGCCGGTGGGCTGCATCACCTCGCGGCGCACCACCTGATCGCGCGTGCGCCAGTGGAAGGCGTTGAGGAGCGACGGGTATGGGTCTTCCGGCCCGATGACGTCTTCGACCGAGACGAGCACCTCTTCGACGGTCTTCCCTTCTGGCGCCAGCTCGCGCTCACGGCCGTGCTGCGTGAGGCCCCACGTGACGAGGCGGTCCTCGTAGTTGGACTCCTGCTGAATGGGCATGGCGGCCAGCACCGCCGCGAGCAGCAGACTCACGCCGGATACCTCAGCCGCGCGAAGCCGTGCGCACGTTCCCAGTCGCTGGCTTCGGGGCACGTCGCCGCGAAGCGCTCACGTGGGTCGCTCGAGGTGACGGCCTTCACGCGCGCGTCCCACGCAGAGAGCGCCTCATGAATCCACGTGCCGGGCTTCACGCCGCGGCGGAGATCTCTCGGCAGCCAGTCGCGAAAGAGCCACGGAGAGAAGCCGCGCGCGAAGTCGGTGTGGAACAGCAGTTCCCTGACGTCACCCCTGCGCAGGTGAGCGACGAGCACGTGGCCTTCGGTGTCGGTGCTGCCTTCAATGAGGAGGCCGTCGTTCAGCAGGCCGCGACAGAGCAACGCACGTGCGGGCTCGACCTCGTCTTCGCGGTAGCCACGCAACACGTTCATCGCGCGCACCACGGCCACCGGCGCCAGCGCCTCGACGAGCTCGAAGCCGCCCACGCGCAGCTCGACCTCGTCCGACTCGGCGGCGTGGCGATCGACGCCGATGACCTTCACGTTCGGCACGGCGCGCGCGAGTTCTTCGGTCGTCACCGGCGTCAGGCCGAAGCCCACGTCGACGACGCAGCCGCGCCCGTCGAGCAACTCGGGCGCGGTGTTGATGAGCCACGCGTCGAGTGCGGCGAGGCGACCCGCTCGCGTGCGCGGACGCACGGCCCGTTCGAGGTTCACACCGGCCCCGTAGGGAACGTGGCCGCGAGCCCAGCGCCTCGGAGGTCTCCTTCTCGCGGTGGAGGCAGCCGCTCCCCCATCGCCGCAGCGCGGATGATGCGCGCCACCTGCGCCGCGCCGTCGGTGAAGAGCGCCGGGCCCGGTTGGAGGATGAACGCGCTCTTCACTTCGTAGAGCTGATCGTTCTTCACGGCGTCTATGTCGGCCCAGCCGTCGCGCGAGACGATCTTGTCCTTCTTGGCGTGGCGGCCACACCAGCTCGCGATGACGAGCTGCGGGTCTCGCCGCGCGACCTCCGACGGCTCGTAGATGCGGCCCTTCGCGCCCTGGTGCACGCGCGACTCGGCGCACACGTCATCGCCGCCGAGCACCTCAATGAGCTCGCTCACCCAGCGGATGCCCGAGATGAGCGGCTCGTGCCATTCCTCGAAGA
>CAYWON010000350.1:0-3150 GCA_964459885.1 uncultured Archangium sp. | reverse complement strand
TCGAACACCTGGCCCAACTTCGGCGTCAGCACGCGCAGCTGCTGTTCCGCCGCGAGCTTCACCAACGTCTCCGCGGGCTCGTCCCACGCGTGCAGCGCGAGGTTGAACGTGCCCCAGTGCACCGGCAACAGCGTGCCACCGCCCAACATCTCGAAGACCTTGAGCGCGTTCTCGGGTCCGAGGTGAATCGTTCCCCAGCTCGGGTGAAACGCGCCGACCTCCAGCATCACGAGGTCGAACTTTCCGTGCTGCGCGGCGATGTCCTTGAACTGCTCGGTCAGCCCCGTGTCGCCCGAGTAGAACACCTTGTGCGTGTCGGTCTGCAGCACCCACGACGACCACAGCGTCGAGTTGCGATCGGCGACGCCTCGCCCCGAAAAATGCTGGCACGGCGTGGCGGTCAGCCGCAGCCCGCGCACCTCGTGCGACTCGCCCCAGTCGAGCTCGACGATGCGCTCCGCTGCGACGCCCATGCGCTCCAGGTGCGCGCCGACGCCGAGCGACGTGACGATGGGCACCGTGCCCTTCGCCAGCGCGGCCATCGTCGTCGCGCAGAGGTGATCGTAGTGATCGTGCGAGAGCAGCACCGCGTCCAGCTCCGGCAGCTCGCTCAACGACGCCGGCACGTCGTGAAAGCGCTTGGGCCCGGCGAACGACAGCGGCGACGCGCGCGCACCGAAGACGGGGTCGGTCAAGACGCGATGACCGTCGAGCTCGAGCAGCACGGTGCTGTGACCGAGCCACGTGACACGCAGCCCGGTGTCGACGCGCTTCGTCCACGCTTCGTGCGGACGTTCCATCGGCAACGGCGCGGGCGGCTGACGCTGCGTGCCGCCGAAGAAATACTCACCGAGCAACGGCAGTGGGTTGCCCTGCAGGCCAGGCCCGAGCCCGGTTGGGTTCCGGAACGTGCGGCCGTCGAACTGCTTCGATGCGTGAACGCGCTCCAGCCGCAGACCGTGTGACTTCATGCGCGGCGAAGCTGACAGATCGTCAGATGGCTGTCTTCGCCGGCTTCGGCACGCGCTGCACCAGCGCCTTGAACTCCGGCGAGTCGACGCGCATCAGCATCACCTTGAGCTCGATGTCGTCGTCCAACACCACGCGGCGCTCTTCGCCGTGCAGCAACCCGACGTGCCCCAGCCGGCGACCGCTCGGCAGCTCGAGGTCCAGCTTCACGCCGTAGCCCTGCCCTTCTTCTTTCGGCGTGACGATCAACTTGTAGTCAGCCAGCGGCGCGTTCGGCTGGCGGCGCTCGACGGTGATGTTCTTCCCTTCGAAGCCCATCACCTTGGGCCGCGCGACGGTGGCGCCGTGCTCCTGCACTTCGATGGACAGGTAGAGCGCTTCGGGCGCGCGCGTGGCCTGCGCCTGGGAGGCACACCCTGCCACGACGACCAGGGAAGCGAGAGTCAGCAGGAAGACGCGGCGGCGCATGCCTGTTCCTCCGCTGCAACAAGAAGACCGCTTTGCGGCGTGAGCGATTTCGACGCGTTGGCCAGCCAGACGAGCAGCCCCCAATGACAACCGCGGCGCGAGGAACGCGTGTGGGAGTGACATCGTGTCAACACGACGGCGTGGCGCTGCGTCGATTGCATTCGGGGCCTCGTAAGGTAGCCGCAACAATCACGCGCCTCCCCTATTCCCACGGGGCGTAAGGTCGCGCGCGATGACGCCCGCAGAGCTCCGCGCCGAATTTCCGCTGCTCAAAGACACCATCTGGCTCAACGCGGCCGCGTCGTCGCCCACGCCACGGTCCAGCTACGCCGCGATGGAAGGCTTCCTGCGCGAGACGATGGAGACCGGCGACGCCCGCTTCCCGGCGTGGATGCGCATGAAGGACGACGTGCGCGCCCGCTTCGCCCGCTTTCTCAACGCCTCGCCGCAGGAGCTGGCCTTCACGCCCAACACCAGCTTCGGCTTTCACGTCATCGCGCAGCTGCTCAAGCAGCTCGGCGTCGAAGAGGTGCTGACGCTCGACGCGGAGTTCCCCAGCACGACGCTCCCACTGCTCTATGACGGGCTGCGCCTACGCGCGGTGAAGGCCCGCGCTGACGGCACCTGGCACCTCGACGACCTCGAAGCTGCGCTCACGGCGAAGACCGGCGCCATCGCGGTGTCGGCGGTGCAGTACGCGAGCGGCTTCCGCATCGACCTCGCGGCCGTCTCGGCGCTGTGTCGCGCGAAGAACCTCCGCTTCATCGTCAACGCCGCGCAGGGCCTCGGCCACGTGCCGCTCGACGTGCAGGCGCTCCACGTCGATTTCATGGCGGGCACGAGCCACAAGTGGCTCATGGCCGGCTTCGGCACCGGCTCGCTCTTCATCGCGCAGCGCTGGCTCGACTCGTTGCGCCTGCCCTTCGGCGGTTGGCTCTCGGTGCGCCCCGAAGAGCAGTTCCAGCCGTGGGTCCACACCACGCGCAGCGACGAGTCGGCCCTCGCCTTCACCGCCACCGGCACGAAGTTCCGCACCGACGCCGCCGCGTTGGAGGTCGGCGCCGGCGCGTGGGTAGGCTTCTTCGCGCTCGACGCCGCGCTGGCGCTGCACGAAGCCGTGGGCATCGAGCACACGCTCGCGCACAACATCGGCCTCCAGCTGCAGCTGCGCGCGGGCTTGCGGCAGCTGGGCTTCACGCCCACCACACCCGATGACCCGTCAACGCTGTCGGGCATCTGCGTGGTGCCGGTGGCTGGCCCACCGCTCGACGCCGTGCGCGCGTTGCTGCGTGAAGCGAAGGTGGCCACGACGCCACGCGGCGCGGGTCTCCGCATCTCGACGCACCTGTTCAACGACGAAGAAGACGTGCAGCGGCTGCTCGCCGCGCTGCCCCGCGTCGGCGTGAAACCGGGCTGAGGGGCGAATCACCCGAGCCCGTCACCGGCGCTGCGTGGCATAACGCCAGCGCTCCCGATGGACCGCACCGAACGCCTCCTTGATCTTGTCGCGCTCTTCCTCGACGCGAAGGAACCGCTCAGCCTCAACGACATCCGCGACGCGTTCCCCGACGAGTACAGCGGCAGCGCCGATTCGTCGCAGCGCAAGTGGGAGCGCGACAAGACCGAGCTCGTGGAGCTGGGCCTGCCCATCACCTTCGTCGCCCGCACCGACGAGGAGCCCGCCGGGTATGTGATGGACAAAGACGCGTACTA
>CAYWON010000349.1:0-3178 GCA_964459885.1 uncultured Archangium sp. | reverse complement strand
GAGGGCGCGCCAGTCCAACCGCACGCCGCGGTAGAGCTGCCGCAACGTGGCCAGCGTCAGCCGCTGCGTGCGCTCGGTCACCGGCACGTCGCGCGCCGGGCGCACGACCAGCACCACGAGCGCCGTCAACAGCAACACGGCCACCGCGGTCGGCGGCGCCGCCGACGTGAGGTACGCGCCGAACGTCATGGTGCCGCGACCGAGCAACAAGACCGCCGGGAAGTCGCCGATGGGCGTCGCCGCACCGCCGAGGTTGCACGCGACCAGCAGCACGCCCAGCGTCCACGTCGCGTAGCGCTGCGTGACGCCCACCAACGCGAAGACAGACAGCATCACCGGCAACACCACCAGCAGCGCGGTGATGTTGTTGACGACGCCCGACACCGCGTACGTGCCGAGCGTGAAGAGCACCATCAAGCCGACGGGCCGCGCGCGCACCAATGCCGTCGCTTCGAGCGACGCGAGGCCAAACAAGCGCGAAGCCGCCAGCTGTTCGGCGTAGAGGCCGAGCGCGACGAGGATGAGCAAGACGTCCCACGGCACGTCAGCGAACAACTGCGGCACCGTCGCCACGCCGGTCAGCGACGCCGCGCCGCACGCCAGCGCCGCGCCGCCCAGCACCACCATCAAGCGGTACGACGGCAGCAGCGCCTGCACGACGATGACCGTCATCAACAGCCCGGCGAAGAAGAGCTGCGTCACTCGCCGGCCTCGAGCTGGGTGAAGTCTTCGCCTGACACGCGCACCAACCACCGCGGGTAGATGGGCAACGGCAGCCGCAAGACGTCCCACCCGATGAGCGAGCGAAACTGTGTGCGCACGTCGGGCCCCGCCACGCGCGCCCACGCCGACAACGCGAACGGGTCTTCACTGCGCGTCGAGCCGTACACGAAGGTGAGCAACGCCGAGCGCTTGCCGGCCCACGACTGGAACTCCGAGAGCTCCAGCAACTCGAGCGAGCGGTAGTTGGCGGCCACGCGCGCCCAGTCGGGAGAGAACTCGCTGTGGCGCACCAGCCCCACGCGCAGCGTCGACGGCACCGCGGCCATCAGCGCGTCGAACCACCGCGCTTCGAAGCCCACCACCACCAGGCGCTGCAGCTCTTCGAGATCGAGCTCTGACGCGTCGGGCGTGGGCGCCTTGATGCCCTCAAGCCACGCGGCGCACACGGCGTCCAGCACCGGCCAGCGACGACCGAGGCCGTCACGCAGCGACTCCACGCCTGCAGGGCCTTCCGACGACGCGACCTCTTCGGTGAAGAGCCACGCCGCGCTGGCCATGCCCAGCTCACCCGCCGCCAGCATGAAGGCCTGCTCGAGGCCACCGCTCACTTCAGGCGCTCCAGCAGGCGCTCAAGCAGCGACACCATCACCACGTTGGCCAGCGCGTGCTGCGGCGGGCCGTCGGTGAGGCAGTCGACGGCGGCCTCCAGGTTCTTGTCGTCGTCGCCGAGCGCCGTCTTCAACGCGCGCGTCGGCAGCTGCAGCGGGTAGTCGCCTTCTTCCACTTCGTCTTCGAGGTGCGGCGGCAGGCGCATGGGCACGGGCTCGCCCTTCAGCGGCGCGTCGTCACCGGGCAGCTTCTCGAGCGCCTTCGCCAGCAGCATCAGCAGCGCAGCGTTGGCCCCGCGGTGGTGAATGGGGCCTTCGTCGAACAGGCAACGCGACACGAAGTGCCGCTCGTTGCGGTCGGGCACCAGCGTCGTCAGCAGCCCGTCGAGCACGTCCCGGTCGACGAAGCGCAGCGCCTTGCTGGCGGGGACATGTCGGTGATGGTGGTGGTGCTTCTTGTGGTGCTTGTCGTGAGGCGGCACGACAGTTTGAGTATCAACGAAAACCGCCCCACGCGATGGAGTTCGCGACATTGCGAGCGCCCGACGCGGCCGCTAGTTGAGGCCGCATGAGAGTCGCAGTCATCGGCGGCGGTGTGGGCGGGCTGGTGCTCGCCAACGCGCTGCGGAACGCCCTGGTGGACGTGGAGCTGTACGAAGCCACCCGCAGCTCCGAGGGCCGCGCGCGCGCTTCCCGCCTGCTGCTCGACGAGACCGGCGTCGCCGCGCTGCAGAAGAGCCTGACGCCGGCGCAGCTGGACGCAGTGCTGGCGACGGCGGGCCTCCCGCTGGACGGGCTGTCGGTGCGCGACGCACAGATGCAGCTGCTCAGCCGCACCGAGGTGTCCGACGCCGACCGCCACCGCATGCTGTTGGTGGATCGCAACGTGGTGCGCGACGTGCTCACCGCGACGCTGGGCGACCGCGCGCACGACGGGCGCCGCTTCGTGGGGTACCTGCCTCGCGCCGACGGCCGCTACGACGTGCACTTCGTCGACGGCTCCCAGCTCATCGCCGACGTGGTGGTGGGCGCCGACGGCGCCGACTCGACGGTGCGCAAGCTGCGCTTCCCCGGCTGGAAGGCCGAGCCGCTCACGACCTTCACCTTCACCGGGCGCCTGCCGATGTCGGCGTACACGCTGCTGCCGCGCGAGCTCATCGTCGACGACACCATCATCGTCGGCGCTGCGGGCACCATGCTGGTGCTGGCGCCGCTGCGCGTGCGCGAAGGTGGTGCGCAGGCGTTCGCGAAGACCGTCACCAGCCGCCCTGCGCCGCACGACACCATGTCGTGGCACCTCACGCTGCCGCGCACGAACTTCCCCGACGCCGACGCTGTCACCACGCTGCGAGGCCGCGCGCTGCACCAACTGGCGCGCGCACAGGTGACGGCCTTCGCGCCGGAGCTGCGCGCCATCATCGACGGCAGCGACCCCGACGGCGTGGTGCTGGGCGCGACGCACTTCACGTCGACGCTGCCTGACTGGGAAGCACAGCCGGTGACGCTGCTGGGCGACGCGCTGCACGCCCCGCCGCCCACCACGCCCATCGGCGTCAACGCCACGCTGGCTGACGCGGCCCGGCTGGCCGAGGCCCTCACCGCCGTTCAGCACGGCACTCCGCTGCGTGAAGCCATCGCGGGCTATGAGACCACCGCGCGCGCCAACGCCGCCGCGACGCTCAAAGACGCCGAGAAGGCCCATCGCCTGGTGGTGAGCGGCGGCAACTGGGTGCGACGCGTGCGCGCGCGATTGCTGCCGTCCATCATCCGCTTCGACCTCTGGAAGCGGCGGCGCGCGGCTACTTCGGGCGCTTGATGTCGCGAATGGCCTCGGCCGCTTCGTCCTG
>CAYWON010000348.1:0-3207 GCA_964459885.1 uncultured Archangium sp. | reverse complement strand
GCCAGCTATTTCGCGTCGAGCCAGGCGAGCACGTTGTCGAGCGCGTGCGTGGCGGTGAGCGAGACCGGGCGACCCGCGCGCACCTTGTCGGGGTCGAAGAGGTACACGTTCGAGTAGGGCTCGGGCGTCACCACCGCGGCCAGCCAGCGCCAGCCGAGGCGCTTCGCGTCACTCTCGAGCCGGGCCCAGGCCGACGCGCTGAAGCGCACCGGCAGCTTCGAGCGCTTGACCTGAATGCCCACCGGCCGCCCGTTGCGGATGGCGAGGAGGTCGAAGGCGCCGCGTGACGCGCGAGACTGGTAGACCAGCTCGAAGCCCAGCTCGGCGAGGCGGCGGGCGATCTCTTTCTCGGCCTCGTCACCGAGCACCGTCATCGGCACCACGGCGCCGCCCGGCTGGCGCCACTGCAGCCAGAGCCCGAAGACAGGGTCGGTCAGCCGCCACCGTTGATCTTCCCCGCGCTCGACGGCGTCGCCGAGGCGCTCGAGGTAGCGCACCATGGCGCCAGAGTTGGTGTGCGTGAGCCGCGCGAGCTCGTTGGTGCGCGCAGGTCCCCGCGCCACGGCTTCGAGCGTCGCTGCCAGCGTGGCCGCCGAGCCGACGAGGCGATGGAACTGCTGCTCGAAGTAGAGCGACAGGCGGCCGGTGCGGCTGAAGAGCAGCTCTGAGAACACCTGCCGCACGAGCCCGTCGTCGTACGGCGGCTCTTTCGCGGTCAGCACCTCGCCGAAGAGCTGCAGGTAGAACGGGTGCCCGCCGAGCACGCGCACGGCCCACGCGGCGACGTCGGTGGGGATGGCGCGGCCCGCAGGCGCTGACTGGCGCAGCATCGCGACGGCGTCGGCCGACGACATGGGCTTGAGTTCCATGACGTCGAAGTGCTGGAAGAACGGTGAATCGTGCGCCGTCACCAGCTTGCGCAGCAGCGTGCGCTCGGAGCCGCACACGATGTACGTGCTACGCGCGTGCCGTTGCCAGGCCGCGCGCGCCAGCTTGAGCACGCCGCCGCGCGAGGCCGGCAGCTTCGAGAGTTCCTGGAACTCGTCCCACGCCACGACGCAGAAGAGGTTCAACGCGACGGCCAGTCGCTCGTGCAGCCCCAGCGCCAGCTCGGCCAGCCTGGCGTCTGCGGGTCGCTCGCAGAGGCCCTGCACGTCGGCCCGTGCCGCGCGGTCCAGAGCACGGTACGACGGCGAGTCTTCGAGCGCCGCGCGGTACTCGTCGGGGCGGGTCTGCAGCGCTTCGAACGAGACCTTCGCTTCGCGCGCGAAGAACGCGTCGACGGTGCGCAGCGCGAGGCGTCGGAAGATCTCGAAGCCCAGCGGCTCTTCTTCGAAGCAGTCGAGCACCACGAAGCGCACGTCAGGGTGGCGATTCCGCCGCGCCAGCTCGAGCAGCATGCTGGTCTTGCCGACGCGGCGCTCGCCCAGCACCGCGAGCCACCGCGGCGCGCCTTCGCGCAGGGCGTTGATGCGCTCCGCGAGCTGCTTGAGCTCGCTCACGCGATCATGAAACGCGACGTCGGTGACCGGCGTACTCGAGCGGAACACGCGCCCAACGTAGGCCACGGCGAAAGTGCTGGCAATGTTGCCAGCTGGCAAAGTTGCCAGCACTTTCTGTAGGGTGCGCCCATGAACTTCGAGCCGAGCGAGAAGAGCCGGAAGACCCTCGAGCGCGTGCAGCAGTTCATGCGCGACGAGGTGGTCCCCGTGGAGGCGAAGCACTGGGAAGAGGTGCGCGCGGCCAACCCCGACGGCGACTGGACGAAGTGGACCGTGCACCCGCGGGTCGAGGCGCTGAAGGCGAAGGCGAAGGCCGCGGGGCTGTGGAACCTGTTCCTCCCCGAGGTGAGCGGGCTGTCGACGCTGGAGTACGCGCCCATCGCCGAGGCCATGGGGCGCAGCGTGATGGCGCCGGAGCTCTTCAACTGCAACGCGCCCGACAGCGGGAACATGGAGGTGCTGTTCCGCTACGGGTCTGACGCGCAGAAGCAGCGGTGGCTCGAGCCGCTGCTGGCGGGGGAGATCCGCTCGGTGTTCTGCATGACCGAGCCCGACGTGGCGTCATCCGACGCGACGAACATGCGCGCCACCGCGGTGGTCGACGGCGACGAGGTGGTGCTCAACGGCACCAAGTGGTGGACCTCGGGGCTCGGTGACCCGCGCGCGAAGGTGGCCATCTTCATGGCGCACACGCCGAACGCGTCAGCGGGTCGCCACGCGCAGCACTCGATGGTGCTGGTGCCGTTGGACAGCAAGGGCGTCACCGTGCGCCGCATGCTGCCGGTGTTCGGCGACTACGACGCGCCGCATGGGCACGGCGAGGTGAGCTTCGAGAACGTGCGGTTGCCGCTCGACGCCGTCATCGCGGGGCCGGGGCGCGGCTTTGAGATCGCGCAGGGCCGGTTGGGGCCCGGGCGCATTCACCACTGCATGCGCTGCATCGGCGCGGCGGAGGTCGCGCTGGAGCTGATGATCGACCGCGGCTCGACGCGCACGGCGTTCGGCAAGCCGCTGGTGAACCTCGGCGGCAACCGCGAGCGCATCGCCGAGGCGCGGGTGGCGATCGATCAAGCGCGGCTGCTCACGCTGCACGCCGCGTGGAAGCTCGACCACGTCGGTGCGTTGGGCGCCATGACGGAGATCGCCGCCATCAAAGTGGTGGCGCCTTCGATGCTGCAGAAGGTGGTCGATGACGCGATGCAGGTACACGGCGGCGCCGGGTTGTCACACGACACGCCGCTGACGGCGTTCTACGCGCAGGCGCGGGCGCTGCGGCTCGCCGACGGGCCTGATGAGGTGCACAAGGGGCTCATCGCGAAGCTCGAGCTCGCGAAGCGAGGGCACCACGGCAAGTAGCGCCACCTCACCCCAA
The DNA here is from genome assembly GCA_964459885.1 of uncultured Archangium sp. Lineage (GTDB taxonomy): Bacteria > Myxococcota > Myxococcia > Myxococcales > Myxococcaceae > Archangium_A. Next base: position 333 of record CAYWON010000348.1, on the reverse strand, counting down.
CCCTCTCCGCCAGCGGAGAGGGGGACTACGGCACGTCGACGCGCACGCCCTGAGACTCACCACCGCCGCGGCCGACGGCGCTCACGGCCCAGCCGCCGCTGGACACGTCGAACGACACCTGCGCGCCTGCCTTCACCTGGCGCAGCTCCCACTGGCCGGGCATGAGCTCCTGGTACAGCAGGAAGGAGCGCACCGACGCGGGTTGAGGGCTGGTCACCGACACCGTCGTCGGCGTGGCCATCGAGACGAACGGCACGGCAGGCGCCACGGCCGCCGCCGCGCGCGGCAACGCGGGCACCACTGCAGGCTTCGCGTAGAGCGACGTCTGGAACA
>CAYWON010000347.1:0-3224 GCA_964459885.1 uncultured Archangium sp. | reverse complement strand
GCGCGGCGGATGCCCTTGTACGCGCTCGTCACCGAGCGGAGGTTGTGCACGATGCCGTAGCTGCAGCCGCGCGCCTCGTAGGCCCACACCGAGCCCCACGCGTCGCCCGACTCATAGATGAGGATGTGGCCCGCACCGTTGGTGTTGTAGACGAGCGCGTCGCCCTTGAGGACGTTCGAGCGGCTGACGGTGCTCCACTGCGAGTTGCTGCCGACGAAGTGGATGGTGCCGTACGGGTGCGAGTCGGTGGTCATCACCGTGTTGCTCGACGGCACGTTCCAGATCTTCGCGACGTAGCCCGAGCAGTCGGCGCCGTAGCTGCCGCCGTGGCTGCAGTTGGGGCAGCTGCCGGTGCAGGTGCCCTTGGTCGACGACGTCGCGCCATTCGGAATCCAGCGGCCGTGGCCCCACCAGTACGAGAAGCCCACGCCGCCCTTGGCGCGCGCGACCGCCTGATCACGCACCGACGAGGTCGGAGGCGTCGTGGTGCCGCCACCTGACGAGACCAGCGTCAGGTAGCCGCCGCTCGCCCAGCCCGTCACGCCGTTGTACTTCACGTTGTAGAAGCTGCCCGACGGCGTGGTGCGGTTCACCGTGGTGACCGTCGCGCCCTGCGGGATGACCAGGCGCACCTGGTAGCCGGTGCTCGGCCCCGTGCGCAGGTTCAGGTTGGCCGTCGTGCGCAGCGTCGAGCCCAGCGCCACACCGCCCGTCAGCTCGCTCGAGATGGTCGCCAGGTCGTCAGCGCCCACCAGCACCTCGCCTTCGGTCTCGGTCGTGCCGGCCGTGCCAGCACAGCCCATCGCCATCACCGTCGAGAGAGCCAGGAATCGCAGCGTCGTGGTCATGCCTGCGCCCATGTGCGAGCGCCGTGCCGGTTTCGGTACCCGCTCGGAAGACCCGCAAATCCGGAAACACTGTTTACATTGAGTGACGTCGGTTTCGAGGGCTGATCCTGAGCAGATCGAGAACAGGTGTCTGAGATCAGAACAGTTTCTGAGGGGTGAAGTCCTCAGCGACAGGGGTGACGCACGCGGCGGTTCTGTGTTTTCAAGCGCGCCCCATGAGCCGGAACGCACGGTTGGTCTCGGGTTTGGCGGTGCTGCTCCTCGGGGCGGCGGCGCTCTTCGGGTGGTTTCTGACCCGACCGCAGCCCGGCAGCATCGAGGTCGTCTCAGACGAGACACCTGCCCTCGATTCAGGCATCGACCGCACCACGGAACGGAAGGTGACAGCGCTCCGCGCCGCAGCGGGGAACGCGGGGCTCGACGGCGGGCTCCCTTCGACGTGGACGGGCGGCGGTACGCGCATCGCCGAGTTCGGCTGGGGCAGCGGCGAGAACCAGCTCGGCAAGAGCGCGCCTGACGAGGCCAACCCGGAAGGCCCGATGAGCCTCACCGTCGACGCGCTCGGCAACATCTGGATCGTCGACCAGGTCAACGGCCGGCTGGTGCGCGTCGACAAGAACGGCAAGCCGCTGGGCTCGATGCCGCTGCCGCTGCAGGCGGCGCAAGACGTGGTGGTGACACCCGACGGCAAGGCCCTGGTGATGGACCGCCTCGTCGACAAGGCCGTCGCCGTGCTGGGGCCTGACGGCAAGCAGCTGGGCGAGCTCCCGCTCGAAGGCAAGGGCCTCGAAGAAGGCGGCGCCTCGAGCGGCCTGTTCACCGACGGGGACGACGTCTACGTCGAGCGGGAACACGGCGACTCGGTGCGCATCGGCGACACCAGCGGCAAGGTGGACGCCACGCGCCCCGAAGTGCCGGGCCGCCCGGCGCAAGACGGCCGCACGTACCTCACCGCCGGCATCGTCAACGGCCCCGCGGGGCTCGTCAGCGTGACGGCCATCGACAAGGCGACGCTGCAGCACCGCTTCACGCGGCAGCTGACGCTGGGCACGCACGTGGTCGGCCTCAACGCGCTCGACGCCGATCGCTCGGGCATCATCTACCTGGGCACCATCATCGAAGCGCCGACGTCGACGCCCGAGGTGCCGGCCTTCGCGGTGACGTTGTTGTGCCTCGACCCGCTCGACGGGCGGCCGCTGGCGGCGACACAGATTCCGCCCAACAGCACGCCCGAAGAGACGTTCCGCGAGCTGACGGTGCTGCCCGAAGGCGGCGTCGTTTTCCTCGCGCGCACGCCGCAGGGCGCACAGCTCGTGCGCTACCAGTGCGGTCAGTGACGATTACTGCCGGAGGGCTTCGGCGAACTCGCCTTCGACCTGGTGCGCGTCGCGCTGCGCGGCGTCGATGAGGCTCTTGAGCTTCGAGCGATCCATCGCCGGGCGCTTCGGGTCGGCGACGGTGCCGACGGTGACCAGCACCGGCACGATGTAGCGCTGCTCCGACGGCGCGAAGGTGATGCCGGCCGGCAACGTACCGACGGCCGCCATCTTCGGCGCGGCGCCAAAGCTGACCGCCAGCTCACGGCGCGACACGCCCACCACCGCGGCGTGCTGGCGCTCGCTCGACATCGACACCGGCGCGGCCGACGCCTCGCGCACGTCGCGCGTCAACGCGGCGTCCTTCTTCCACGCGCTGGCCCAACGACGGCCCTCGGCGCTCAGCTTGTCGCTCGTGGTGTCGGGGTCGGCCAGCGCCGCGAGGCCACGGAGCCGCGGAATGAGCAGCTTCGCCGACGCCACCACCGGGCCGGTGGTCTGCCAGTCGGCGTTGCGACCCTGCAGGCCTTGCAGCTGCTCGGCCTGCAGCGCGGCCACCAGCAGCTCGAGCGAGGTCGCCTGGCGCGCAAAGAGCTCCGGCAGCGGCTCGACCTCGAGCGACGGCGGCACGAGCAACCGCACCTCCAGCTTGCTGCGCTCGCCGTCGTCACGCTCGATGCCGGCGCCGCGCGCGCGGCCTTCTGCGGCGCTCCCCAGCAGCGTGGTGAACGCGCCCTGCAGCCGATCTCGCCAGTCGCCGTCGAAGCGCACGCGCTTGATGCGCTCGGTCGCGCACAGCGGCGCCAGCTCGGCCTCGCGCGCCAGCGGCCACGCCTCGGGCTTCGGCGCCACGCGGCCATCGGCGACGGCGTTGGCGAGCTCCACGAAGGCCTCGCGGCGCTCGACGCCCTCCAGCTCCGTGAGGAAGCGGGCGAAGGGCGTCACCGGCGCGGCGACGAGCGCTGGCGGCACGCGCTCTTCGAGTGGCAACGCGTCGAGGAACTCGTTGAGCGTCTCCAGCGCGCGGCCCGGCGTCGGGCCGGCCTTCTCTTTCCACAGC
>CAYWON010000346.1:2025-3233 GCA_964459885.1 uncultured Archangium sp. | reverse complement strand
CCCAGCACTACGAAGTGCGCGATGGCGCGGCCCAGCTTGCTGTGCGCCTGCGTGGCGATGGCGAGACCGACGGCGGTCAGCAAGGCGCTCCACGCGCTCGCCAGCATGAGCCCCGCCACCAGTTGGACGATGTCGACGCCGTTCAAGAAGTAGCTGAACAGCACGAACGGCGCGCACGCCGACGCGAACAGCAGCGACTGCGACAGCGCGCTCACCCACTTGCCGCGCGTGATGCTCTGAGGCCCGAGGCCGGTGAGCATCAGCAGCACCCACGTCTCGTCTTCCAGCTCGCGCACCATCGAGCGGAACGCGACGAAGGGAATGACGAAGAAGCACACGCCGCCCAACGCCGTCAGGTACGCCGCGAAGAACTCACGCCCCGTGGTGCTGCCGAGACCGCCCGACGCGTCGGCGAACGCCACGAGCGCCATCGTGAAGCACGCCACCAACAGCACGCCGAAGAAGATGGCGAAGACGCGCGCCCGCAGGCCCTGGCGCACCTCCTTCACCACGATGGGCCCCACCGTCTCGGTGAAGCGCTCGGCGGTCGTCGTCGTCACGCGAGCCACTCCACGTCGCGGCGCTTCAGGGACGAGAGCGCCGAGATGGCGGCCACCAGCGCGGCGCCCCAGACGGCGACGAGGAAGGGCAGCGCGTCAGTCGCCTGGCGCTCGAGGTTGACGAGCCCCACCACGGGGTTGAGCGCGTTGAGGAACAGGTCGTCGGCCTCCGAGACGATCTCCCCGATGAGCGGCGGCACGCCGGCCATCAAGACGACGAGCCCCAGAAAGATGAGGCGGATCATCGCGGGCGTCTGCCACGGCGGGTGCGGAATCCACCGTGCGATGACGATGGGCAACGACACCATCAACAGCGCGTAGCCGGGCGCGCCCAGCAGCACCATCGTAGACCCGACGTGCAGCGAGCCGGTCAGCAGCGCGAACGCCGCGAAGACCGCGAAGGCCGCCATGAGCAGCCCGACCACGAACAGGTACCCGCGGAAGCCGCCGGGCTTGAGCAGCGAGAAGCGCGAGCCCTTCATCCAATGCATGCGCGCCATGCCGTCGCGGTCGCTGGCCACGAAGAGCCCCACCACCGTCGCGTACGCCGACAGCGTCACCGAGCCGGCCGTCAACACGTCGGCGTCGCCCGACTCGAGCCAGCCCCAGATGAAGAAGCCGACCGCGCCCGCGAACTGCAGCAGGTAC
>CAYWON010000346.1:0-1925 GCA_964459885.1 uncultured Archangium sp. | reverse complement strand
AGGAACACCTGGTAGCCGATGGCCGCGGCGACGCCGACGATGATGGTCGGCAGGTCGATGCCGTTGAGGAAGTACGAGAAGAGGAGGAACGGCGCCGCGGCGCTCGCGTAGAGCGTGCCCTGCAGCACCGAGCTGCCGAGCTTCCCGGCGAGGATTCTGCGCGGCCCGATGCCGGTCAGCGTCAGCAGCACCCACGTCTCTTCTTCGGCCTCGCGCGCCATCGAGCGGTACGACGCGTAGGGGATGACGAAGAACTGCACGAAGCCGAGCGCCACGAAGTACGAGATGAACGCGGCGCGACCGGCGCGCGTGGCGAACTCGTCGGCCGTCGCGAAGAAGATGAGCGAGATGAAGAGGTTCGCCACCAACATCAGCGAGAAGAAGAGCCAGAACACGCGCGTGCGCAGGCCCTGCCGCACCTCTTTGACGACGATGGGGTTGACCGTGTCGGCCAGCCGCTCGCCGAAGCGATCGAACGCGTCGGGTGTGGTGGTCGTCACTGCACGCGCCCCTTGGTGACCGACATGAACGCGTCTTCGAGGTCGTGCTCGCGCGACCTGAAGCTCGCCACCGGGACGTCGGCGGTGACGAGGGCCTTCAGCACGCGCACCGACGCCTCTTCGACCCAGCTGGTGCGCGGCGTCTCACCGGCGCCCAGCTCGAGCCGGAAGCGCACCACGGTGTTCATCACGCTCACGTTGGTGACGAGCGGCTGCTCGAGCAGCGTGCGCTCGGCCTTGCGGCCCACCTCTTCCAGCGCGGCGCCTTCGGGCACGAACAATGAGAGCTCGACCTCACTGAAGGCGGCGGCGTTCGACGTGCGCGACAACACTTCCTGCACGGTGCCGGTCGCGAGCAGCTTGCCCTGCTCGATGATGGCGCAGGTGTCACAGATCTCCGAGAGCTCGGTGAGGATGTGGCTCGAGATGAGCACCGCTTTTCCCTGCGCCGCGAGGGCCCGCAGCAGCTCACGCAGCTCGATGCGCGCGCGCGGGTCGAGACCGTCGGCGGGCTCGTCGAGGATCAGCAAACGCGGGTCATGCAGCAGCGTACGGCCCAGCGCCACGCGCTGCTTCATGCCCTTCGAGAGCTCGCTGGTGAGCTTGTCTTTGAGCGGCGTGAGGCCGGTGAAGTCCATCACCGAGTCGACGCGCTCGGTGCGCTCGTGCCCCTTGAGCCGGTACGCGCGCGCGAAGAAGTCGAGGAACTCGAACACCGTCATGTCGTCGTAGGTGCCGTAGCGGTCGGGCATGTACCCGAGCAGCGGCCGCGCTTGATCTGGCCGCGCCACGAGCGATTGACCGTCGAGCAAGACCTCGCCCGACGTGGGCACATCGAGCGTGGCGATGATGCGCATGGTCGTCGACTTGCCGGCGCCGTTGGGCCCGATGAAGCCGAGAATGGTGCCAGCCGCGAGCGAGAAGCTGACGTCGTCCACCGCGCGCAGCGGGCCGTAGTAGCGGGTGAGGCCCTGCACCTCGAGCAACGCGCTCATTGTTCGAACCCCCCGCGAACCCAGTTTTCCCCGCCGGATTGCTCCGCGGAGATGCCGCCCGTCGGCAGCAGGCCCTGCCCTTCGATGCGCGCGAGGAACTCGCCAGCGCCAATCGGCGCCGTCATCACCTCGGTCACGCGACGGTCGAAGCGCGACATGCCGGTGCTGCTCACGGCCGACATGTGATTGCCCGGCTCCAACGTGGCTTCGCCGCCCTCGCGCACGTCACGCGCCGTGAAGAACGTGCCTTCGACGTTCACCACCACGCTGTGCAGCCGCTCGCCGAGCGCGTTCTGAACGATCCACGCGTCGCCCTTCTGCTTGATGACCAGGCGCGCACGCGAAGGCTCAACCGAGACGAAGCCCCACTCGCGATACGTGCGCGACGGCACGAAGTCACCGCCGACGGTGAGGCCATCGCGCCAGTCGA
>CAYWON010000345.1:0-3267 GCA_964459885.1 uncultured Archangium sp. | reverse complement strand
CGACACGCTGGTCGGCACCGACTCGCACACCACGATGATCAACGGCCTCGGCGTGGTCGGCTGGGGTGTCGGCGGCATCGAGGCCGAAGCGGCCATGCTCGGTCAGCCCATCACCATGCTGATCCCCCAGGTCATCGGCTTCAAGCTGACCGGCAAGCTGGCGGCGGGCGCCACGGCCACCGACCTCGTGCTGACGGTCACGCAGATGCTTCGCAAGAAGGGCGTGGTCGGCAAGTTCGTCGAGTTCTTCGGCCCCGGCATCAGCGCGCTGCCGCTCACCGACCGCGCCACCGTCGCCAACATGGCGCCCGAGTACGGCGCCACCATCGGCTTCTTCCCCATCGACGAAGAGACGCTCAACTACCTGCGCCTCACCAACCGCTCGCCCGAGTCGATCGCGCTCGTCGAGCAGTACGCGAAGGAACAGGGCCTGTTCCACACCGCGTCGTCGCCCGACCCCATCTTCAGCGACACGCTGGAGCTCGACCTCTCGACCGTGGTGCCCAGCCTCGCCGGCCCGGCCCGCCCGGAAGGCCGCGTCTTGCTGAAGGACATGAAGACGTCCTTCAACAAGAACGTGCAGGACATCCTCAAGGTGAAGGAAGGCGACGCGAAGCTCGCGGCCAAGGCCGTCGTCACGCAGGGCCGTGAGAGCTACGAGTTGAGCAACGGCTCGGTGGTCATCGCCGCCATCACGTCGTGCACCAACACGTCGAACCCGTCGGTGCTGCTCGGCGCCGGCCTGCTGGCCAAGAAGGCCGTCGAGCTCGGCATCAACGTCAAGCCGTGGGTGAAGACCTCGCTCGCGCCCGGCAGCCAGGTGGTGACCGACTACCTCACCGAGGCCGGCCTCATGCCGTACCTCGAGGCGCTCGGCTTCCACATCGTCGGCTACGGCTGCACGACGTGCATCGGCAACTCGGGCCCCCTGCCCGCGCCGGTGACCAACGCCATCGTCGAGTCGGGCATCGCTGCGGCCGCCGTCATCTCGGGCAACCGCAACTTCGAGGGCCGCGTGCACCCGCACGTGCGCATGAACTTCCTCGCGTCGCCGCCGCTCGTGGTGGCCTACGCCATCGCCGGCCACACCAACTGGGACGCCAACAACGAGCCCATCGCGCACGACAAGAACGGCAAGGCCATCTTCCTGAAGGACATCTGGCCCACGGCCGAAGAGATCTCTGCCGCGCTCAAGTCGGTGAAGCCCGACCAGTTCAAGAAGCGCTACGCCGACGTGCTCAAGGGCGACAAGCAGTGGCAGATCTTGAAGGTGAAGGAAGGCGCCACGTTCGAGTGGGACCCCAGGTCGACGTACGTGCGCAAGCCGCCCTTCTTCGACGACCTCAAGATGGAGCCCGCGCCCATCAAGGACATCAGCGGCGCGCGCGTGCTGGCGCTGCTGGGCGACGGCATCACCACCGACCACATCTCGCCGGCCGGTGACATCGACAAGAAGGGCCCCGCGGCCAGGTACCTCACCGAGCAGGGCGTGAAGCCGGAAGACTTCAACAGCTTCGGCTCTCGCCGCGGCAACCACGAGGTGATGATGCGCGGCACGTTCGCCAACATCCGCCTCAAGAACCTGCTGGTGCCGGGCGTCGAAGGCGGTGTGACGAAGTTCCAGCCGTCGGGCGAGCAGATGTTCATCTACGACGCGGCGATGAAGTACCAGCAGCAGAAGACGCCGCTGGTCATCATCGGTGGCGACCTCTACGGCAACGGCAGCTCGCGTGACTGGGCGGCCAAGGGCACCATGCTGCTGGGCGTGAAGGCCGTCATCACCAAGGGCTTCGAGCGCATCCACCGCAGCAACCTCATCGGCATGGGCGTGTTGCCGCTGCAGTTCAAGGCGGGCGAAGACGCGGCCAGCCTCGGCCTCACCGGCACCGAGACCTACAGCATCGGCGGCATCGCCGACGGTCTCGCGCCCGGCAAGGAGCTGACGGTGACGGTGAAGGGCGAAGACGGTGCCACCAAGACCTTCACGGTCAAGTGCCGCATCGATACGCCCAACGAGCTCGATTACTACAAGCACGGCGGCATCCTTCAGTACGTGCTGCGCTCGCTCGCGAAGTCGTAAGCTTCCGCGCGTGAAGCGCGCTGCAGTCGTCGCAGTTCTCTCGGCCGCGGGGCTACTTGCCCTCGCGGCCGTTTCTCTTGGGCTGTACGCGCGCGAGGTCGACAGCATCGTCACCGGCAAGCGCGCCGAGGCGCAGACCGAGCTGCCGCGCCTCATCGCCGAGAGCGAGCTGTTCTACGGCGCGATGCTCGACGAGCCGCTCTTCGCGGCGCCGGCGGGCGACGACGCAGGCCCGTGGCTCAACGCCCGCTTCGACATCGACGGGCTGGGCGCGTCGCCGCCGCCGCTGGTGACGCCGACGTGCCGAGACCTGCTCTCGAAGTACGCGTCGCGGGAAGGTGAGATCCCCGGCGCAGACCTCGCGCCCTGCGACACGTCGCTCTTCACCGAGGCCATGCGCTTCGGGCGCTGGAGCTTCAACGCCGGGCCGCGCGCCACCCTCGCCGCCGGGCCGCGGCGCAAGCTGGCCGTGCCTGATTTCTCAGACCTGCAGACGGCTGCGAAGATCCACCTCCTCAAGGGCGTCGCCACCGGCCGTCGTGACGCGGCCATCGCCGAGGTGCGGCACTTCGCGCAGCTGCTCTTCTCAGGTGAGTACCTGGTCAACGCCATGCTGGGCATCGCGCTGCTGCGCATCGAGCACCGGTTGGCGACGGTGTGCGGCACGCCCAACAGCATGGAGCCCGTGCGCCTTGAAGGGCTGCGCAAGCGGCTCTTCGCGTTGATGTACGCGAACAACCCGCTGCTGGTGCAAGAAGGCGACACGCCCTGGGCCCGCGAGCCGCGCTTCTTGCGCTGCACCGCCGTCGCAGAGCTGGCCTTCATGCAGCGGCTGCCCACGCTGCCTGCCGCCGACGGGTGCTGGCTCGAGAACGCGCGCTTCGACCTCGCGCACCCGTTCGTCGCGCCAGACCAGGACCCGTTCGCATCGCTCAGCGGCCCGGCGGCGCTCGGCGGCGCGATGGCGCGCGTGGTGGCGCCTTCGTGGGCCGCGGCGAAAGAAGCGCAGCTGGTGACCGCCGATCAGCTGCCAGCCGCGGGCAACTGGGCGAACGCCACGTCAGCGTCGCTCGAGCGCATGCTGGCCAACTGAGGTCAGGCCAGCGCCTTGCGCAGCACCGTCAGCATCACGTCGGCGGTGTACGGCTTGGGCACGAAGTGCCGCACGCCCGCGTCGACCGCGCGCG
>CAYWON010000344.1:0-3287 GCA_964459885.1 uncultured Archangium sp. | reverse complement strand
GAGACGAACCTCGGCTGGGGCTTCGAGTCAGACTTCACGACGCACCGCTACGAAGTGCAGCTCGACGACCGCACGCCGATTCTGCAGGCGCCGCCGCGCTTCTCGCTGTTGCCGGGCTGGCGCTTCGAGCTGCTCGATTTCGCCGACCGCCCACGCTTCACCCTCTCACTCGGCCTGCAGAAGCTGGTGATGCGCACGCTGACGGTGCTGGCGCCCGACGGCGAAGTGCTGGGCCGGCTCGAGCAGCGCTTCTCGTTGATGGACGTGAAGTTCGACATCCTCAACCCCGACGGCTCGACGCACTTCACGCTGTACCAACCCAGCGACGTCTTCACCCGCTACGAGGTGCGCGTGCGCGACGCCTGCGTAGCGCGCATCTCGAAAGACAGGCCCGACCGCACGCGCGGCTTCCGCGACATGATGGCCTTCGAAGACGCCTTCAAGGTCGAGCTCGAGTCATCGCTGCTCGATGAGCGCGACCGCGTGCTGCTCATCGCGTCGGCTATTTTCATGGACCGCGTCTTCCACACCGGCAAGCGCGGCTGACTTCAGCCCCGGCCGGGCAGCGTCGGCGCGTCTGACGGCATCGGCGTGGCCTGCGCGTCACGCGCCACCGGCGACAACGCCACTGCGCTCGAGACAGTCGTCCGCAGCGTCAGGTCGATGGCCTGCATCAGGTCCTTCACACCCTGCGGGAACTGGGTTTCCAGCGCGCGCACCATCTGCAACGCGGCGCGGGCCGACGGCGTGCGCTTGCTCAGGTCGCGCTCGAGCAGCCCCATGATGAACGTGTCCAACGCCTGGGGAGTCTGCGGGCGCTTCTGGCGCGGCGGCACGATGGGCTTGTCGAACGTGTTGCGCACCATCGCCGTCGCGTCAGTCGCCGCCATCAACGGCTCGCCCACCACGCATTCCCACAGCGTGATGCCCAACGAGAACAGGTCGACGCGGCCATCAATCTGCTCGCCGGCCGCCTGCTCGGGCGCGAGGTAGCCGGGCTTGCCCTTGATGAGGCCGACCTCGGTCAGCTGCAGCGCACCGGCGGCGCGCGCGATGCCGAAGTCGGTCAGCTTCACTTCGCCCAGCTTCGAGAGCAGCACGTTGGGCGGGTTCAAGTCGCGGTGCACGAGGTTGAGCGGCGTGCCATCGCTCGCGCGGCGCTCGTGGAGGTACGCGAGCGACTCCGTCAGCGACACGGCGATGTGCACCACCGCGCCGATGGGCAGCCCCGTGCCCTTGAAGGCGCGCATCACGCGGCTCAGCGGCGGGCCGTCGAGGTACTCCATCGCGAGGAAATAGCTGTCACCGAAGCGACCGAAGTCGAACACCTGCACCACGCCCGGGTGGCTGAACTGGCTGCACAGCGCGGCCTCGTCGCGGAACATGCCGATGAAGGCTTCGTCTTGAACGAACTGCGGCAGCACGCGCTTGAGCGCGACGACCTTCTCGAAGCCGCCTTCCGGGTTGTACGTGGCGCGGAACACCTCGGCCATGCCGCCCATGCCGAGGCGCTCGTGCAGCAGGTACTTGCCGAACACGTCTTTCGCGCGCACGGCGGCCAGCGCTTCTTCGGCGCGGCGATTCAAGACGCCGACGAAGGCCGCGGTGAAGACGGCCGAGGCGAACAGCAAGACGACGCGCGTGGCGAACAGCGCGGGTCTCACCGTCACGGGGATGTCCGGCGGCAGGTTCGGGAACGCGACGAACACGTAGAGCAGCGAGTACTCGAGCGCGGCCAACGCACCGGCGCCCAGCGCCAACGCGCGGTTGCTGCGCAGGCCCGACAGCGCGATGAGCGTGCCCCAGATGACGAGCGGCGGCGCAGTGAGCGCGTAGAGGACGCCGTTGGTCTTCGCGTCCAACAAGAAGATGAGCGAAGGCGCCGAGACCTCGATGGCGACGTTCACCCACGCCACCGCCGGGTGAAACCAGCCCTGGCCGATGAAGCGCACGATGGCGAAGTAGTAGCCGGCCAGCAGCAGCAACATCACGCCGAGGCCCACGCCCAGCTTGACGCCGATGAGGGGCATGAGCGCCAGCGCCAGCACGCCCGACACCGTGCACACGCCCGCCATGAAGCGGCCGACGGTGCGTTCGCGCGCCGGCGCGTCGCGCGAGATGTGCTCTCGAAGGAGCCGCGTGGTGAGGGTGGACGGCTTCGACACGGGGCGCGCGTTAGACACTGGCTCTTGGCGCAGGGTCAACAGGGCCCAGGCTCGGACGCCCCGAGGCCCTCATGACGCGCGACCGCGCTGAGAAAAACCACCCGCGTTCGAAGCACGCCGCGGTTTGGATTTCTCGGGACTCAGGGCTTGAAGCAGACGCCGTTGAAGCCCACCGGGCGGTGGCAGAACGAGCCGCTCATGCAGTCTTTCGACGCGCGGCACGCGGCGCCGCTCGGCAGCTGGCTGCACACGCCCTGCGTCGCGTCGGCGGCCTTCACGCACGTCGCGCCACTGCAGCCGTCGTTCGACGTGCACAGCTTCCCTTCTGGTTCGGCGACCACCGCAGCGGTCGAGCTCGACGCTGAAGTCGAAGACGGCGTCGTCGCACAGCCCAGCAGACACAGCGTCAGCATCGCGATTCGCATGGCGCCGAGAGCTAGCAAGTCACGGCGGAAAGCCGAAGCTCAGCTTCACCGCCGCGTACTCGGGGTGAACCGCCCCGTCTTTGGTGCGGATGATCAACGGCGGCTCTGACCACGTCTTGTCTCTCGCGCGCTCAGGCAGGTCGGTAGCGCGCACCATCGCAAAAAGCCCCAGCAGCGGCGGCTCACCTTCTTTCAACACGACATCGCGTTGCCGCACGATGCACAGCCCCGCGGCCTTCGCGCCGGCCTCGACGCGCTCGCGCTGCGCCGGTGGATTCACCGGGAACACGCACGAGAAGAAGCCGCCCGGCGCGAGGTGCTTGCTGGCCGTCGCGCAGTAGTCGCCCACGTCGCCGCGCACCTCGAAGCGACAGGCGACCTTCTGTGGATGATCTCCGTGCACGCCGTCTTCGAGCGGCCAGTACGGCGGGCTGCCCAGCACGAGGTCGAAGACTTCGTCGTCGCGCAGCACGCCCGCGTCGCGGAAATCGCCCTGGCGAATGTCGTAGCGCTCGGTGAGGCCGTTGTACGCGGCGGACTTCTTCGCGAGCGCGACCGAGACGTCTTGTGCTTCGACGGTGACGAAGCGCGCGCCGGGCAACCGCCACGCGGCCACCATGCCCACCGAGCCGATGCCGCTGCCGAGGTCGAGCACGCGCGCGGCGCTCGGCGCCCACGACGTGCCGTACCAGGCGGT
>CAYWON010000343.1:0-3360 GCA_964459885.1 uncultured Archangium sp. | reverse complement strand
GGCACCGGCGCGCGCATCACCGCGCCCGAGACGGCCGTGGCGCGCACCCGCGAGCTCGCGCAGCGCGTGCTGTCAGCGCACACCACGGAGGTGACGGCATGAGCACCGCGCCTGAAGGTGGCCGCACGCTGGCCTACGAGCGGCTGCGTCGGCTGTTGTTCCTCGTGCCCTTCGTCTCTCGCAAGCAGGGCCAGACCGTCGACGAGGTGGCGAAGGCTGTCGGCGTGACGCGCGCCGAGCTGCTGCAGGAGCTCGAGCTGCTCACCTTCGTGGGCCGGCCTCCGTTTCAGCCGGGCGACTACGTCGACGTGTACGTGGAAGACGACAAGGTCTACGTCGATCTCGATCAACGGCTCTCAGCACCGCCGCGGCTGACCGCTTCGGAAGGTGTGGCCCTCGCTGCCGCCGCGGCCCTCCTCAAGCCCGCCGCAGGTGGCGCGCTGGCGTCGGCGCTCGCGCGCCTCGAGCAGGTCTTGCCGGCGCACGCCGCGACCCGCTACCGCGAGCTGACGCGCCGCCTCGACGTCGCGCCCGAAGCACCCGACTCGGTGTCGCTCCTCTCGCAGGCCATCGTGGAGCGCCGCGAGGTGGAGTTCGACTACGTGCCGCTGAGCCGCGGCGCGAAGGACCACCGCCGCGCCCAGCCGTGGGAGCTCTTCAGCCACCGCGGCCAGTGGTACCTGTCGGCGTTCTGTCTCACGCGCGGCGGCCCACGGCTCTTCCGCGTCGATCGCCTCGAGGCGCTGCAGCTGACCGACGCGCGCTTCACGCCCACCGACGCCCCCACGTCGACGCGGCCGGGCGGCGGTGAGGTCGAGAAGCCGGTGCGCGTGCGCTTCGCACCCGAGCTGGCGCGCTGGCAGCAGGAGCGCTTCGGCGATGGTGGTGAGCTGCAGCCCGACGGCAGCCTGGTGGTGACGGTGCCCGGAGATTCCGAGCGCTGGCTGACACGCTGGGTGTTGTCCTTCGGCGGCGGCGCCACCGTGCTGACACCAGAATGGGCGAAGAGCGCGGTTGCCGAGGCCGCTCGCGCATCACTACAGTCCGCCTAAGCGAATGGGTTTTCAGCTCGTCATTGCCGAGGGCAAAGAGGCCGGCCGGGAGTTCGAGTTCGACCAGGCCACGGTCCTCATCGGCCGCACTGCAGAGTGCGACGTCATCCTCTACGAGGCCGGGGTCTCGCGAAAGCACGCGCGCATCGTCATCGAGGAGACCTCGTTCTTTATCGAGGACCTCGGCTCGTCCAACGGCACGCGCGTCAACGGCAGCACCATCAGCGGCAAGCTGGCGTTGAAAGACGGCGACTCCATCTCGATGGGGCCCGTGGTCTTCAATTTCAAGCCCGTCGAGCTCGGGCCCGCTGACGCCGACACCGACGCCACGCCGCTCGAAGAAGGCGGCGCGCACACCCGCATCGTCTCGGTCTCCGAGATGAAGAAGTCGCGCAACAAGGGCGTGGCCGGGCTGCCCAAGGCCGCCAGCCGCGAGCAGGTCGCCGAGTTCGGCCGCCGCGCGACCAGCATGATGCCGGTGCTCAAAGGGCCCACGCCCAGCGCCCCCAACGCCAGCCGCAAGTCGAGCAGCTCGGGCATGCGGCCGCAGGCGCGCCTCGCCAACCGCGACGCCGACCTGCCCGCCGGCGTCGAGGTGGGTGGCGGCGGCCGCCCGCGCCTCGCCAGACCGTCGGGAGAACGTGCCGCGCTCTCGGCCGCCGACCGCGCGCGCTACCTGCGTGAAGGCCCGCTGGGCAAGGCGAAGCTGTGGTGGGCCGAGGCCACTCCAAAAAAGCGCACCGTCGTCTCGATCATCGCCGGCGTCGTGGGCCTCGCCATCGTGGCCGGCACCGTCGCCGCCGTGCTGCCCGACGACGCCAAGCCCAAACCCAAAGAGCCCGAGGTGCTCTCGAGCACGCCCATCGACTACTCGTTCGGGCTCGGCGACGGCGTCATGTACGAGCGGCCTGACTCGAAGAGCTTTGATTTCGAGGTGAAGTCGCCGGTGCAGGTGATGGCGATCGTTCACTACATGTCGAAGGACATCAACTCGAACGACGAGGTGAACATCACCGTCAACGGCGTCGAGGTCGGCTGGCTGAGCGCCGACACGCTCGACTCGGGTGAGGTCAGCCGCGAGAAGATCATCCCCGCGAACCTCGTGAAGCGCGGCGAGCTCAACACCATCACCTTCGACAACGTGAAGAACCCGCCCGAGGACAACACGTGGCGCATCTGGAGCGTGTGGATCGAAGTGGCCGTGCTGCCAGAGCGCGACTTCGACGGGCTGCGCGCGCTGGCCGAAGAGAGCTACCAGCGCGGCGTCGTCGAGTGGGATCAACGCGACATCGGCGCGTCGAACCGGTGGGACGCGTACCGCAACTTCCGTGAGGCGTGGCTGGCGCTCGAGGCCGTGCCCGAGGCCGACCGCCCGTCGACCTACCGCCTCGCGCAAGACCGCATGAACGAGGCCCGCCGCGCCCTCGACGAGAAGTGCAAGGAGCTGCTGCGCAAGGCCCGCTCCGCCTACAACTTCGGCAAGTGGGACGAGGCGCGCTACGAGCTCGATCACGTCAACGACTTCTTCCCGTCGCGCGCGCACCCCTGCCAGTTCCGCGCGGAGGCCGAGCGTCAGGACATGGAGATCTGATCAACGGCACGCAAACAATGCGCGTCGATTCCATCAGCCCACTTGCTTGTTGCGATCGCGTCTGACGGACGAAATAAGTCCGCTGCCATGGCGCAAATCGACTCGTTCAAGACCCGCACCAAGCTGCCTGTCGGCGGCGTGCCCTACGACATCTTCTCGCTCAAGACGCTCAAGGCGCAGTTTCCGCGCGTCGACCAGCTGCCGTTCTCGCTGAAGGTGCTGCTCGAGAACCTGCTGCGCACCGAAGACGGTCGCGTGGTGAAGAAGGAGCACGTCGAGGCCATCGTCAACTGGGATCCCAAGAAGGAGCCCGACACCGAGATCTCGTTCACGCCGGCGCGCGTGCTCTTGCAGGACTTCACGGGCGTGCCCGTGGTGGTCGACCTCGCGGTGATGCGTGAAGCGCTCGCGTCGATGGGCGGCAACCCGCAGAAGGTCAACCCGCTGTGCCCGCTCGATCTCGTCATCGATCACTCGGTGATGATCGACAAGTTCGCCAGCACGTCGGCGTTCTCCGAGAACGTGGACATCGAGTTCGAGCGCAACACCGAGCGCTACGCGTTCCTCAAGTGGGGCCAGAAGGCGCTCAAGAACTTCCGCGCGGTGCCGCCCGGCACCGGCATCTGCCACCAGGTGAACCTCGAGTACCTGGCGCAGGGCGTCTTCAAGTCGGCCGACGGCGCGGCGTACCCCGACACGCTGGTCGGCACCGACTCG
>CAYWON010000342.1:0-3397 GCA_964459885.1 uncultured Archangium sp. | reverse complement strand
GTGAAGACCTACGACTTCTGCGCGGCGTCGGGCGAGCTGGGGCCCAAGCGGAAGCAGGGTGATCTGCAGGTCCCCGAAGGGCTCTACGACGTGCCGTCGTTCAACCCGTTTTCGGACTACCACCTGTCGATGAAGGTCTCGTACCCGAACGCCAGCGACGCTGTGCGCAGTGACGCAAAGAACCCCGGCGGCCTCATCTACCTCCACGGCAGCTGCGCCAGCATCGGCTGCATCGCCATCGAAGACGCACCAATAGAAGAGGTGTACCTCATCGCTTTCGACGCGAAGACCAGGCCCATCCGCTTCGACATCTTCCCCACGCGCATGGACGAGGTGGCCTCGCTCGGCGACTCACCGCACGTCGAGCTCTGGAAAGAACTCACTCCTGCCTACATCTCGTTCGAGCAGACGAAGCGGCCGGCGAAATTCCGTGTCACGCCAAAGACCGGCGCGTATGTCGTGCGGTAGTGTGCGCAACTGTCCGTGGGGACAGGGTTTGTAGGGCCGGGAACCCTGTCCCACGGACGTTGTCAGATCTCCTCGTCGGGCCGATGCGTTCCACTGTGACGACCCGACGGGAGGTTTTTGAGTGGCGAGCGATGTCCTGGAGCTCCCAGCACACGTGATGAAGGACGTCGAAGCGCCGGCGACGTTGTCGGTGCCCGAGCACCTGCTGATCGCGCGGCTGCGACGTGGTGACCCCGCGGCCTTCGAGCTGCTCGTGCGAACGCACCAGGATCGCGTGTACGACTTCTGCGTGCGCATGCTGAGCGATCGCGAAGAGGCGTTCGATCTCACGCAGGAGATCTTCATCAGCGTGCACCGGAACATGGACAAGTTCCGCGCCGACGCGAAGTTGACGACGTGGATCTACCGCATCGCCCGCAACCACTGCCTCAACCGGCTCAAGTACTTGAAGCGCCGCGGCCGTGGTCGCAGCGATGAGTACGGTGAATCGAACGAGCTCTCGATCACCGAAGCGATGGGCGGCAGTGAAGCCCCCGACGCGGCCGTCAGCCGGAAGACCGACCGACAGCTCGTGCACCAGGCCATCACTGAGCTCGACGAAGATCAGCGCGCGCTCGTCGTGCTGCGCGACGTCGAAGGCCTGAGCTACGACGAGATCATGGAGATCACGGAGCTCGCTGAGGGCACCGTGAAGAGCCGCCTGCATCGCGCCCGCGAGAAGCTGGCAGGCATTCTGTCGAAGCTTGAAGAGAGCTTCGGCGGTAAGGGAGACTGAAGCCGTGCGACGCGAACTCTCAAAGACTGAAGTCGAGCGCCTGTTCGTCGGCGCGATCGACGGCGCGCTCGCTGAAGCGGACGCGAGGTCCTTCGACACTGCGCTGGCCCACAGCCCCGAGCTGAAGGCCCGCTACGAGACCTACCAGCGCGCCGTGGGCCTGCTGCGCGACGAGCCCCGGCACAAGGCGCCCGACGGCCTCGCGTCGTTGATTCTGCGCCGCACGCGCCGCCGCCGGTTCGCGCTGCGGGCCCGCGAGATGCCGCAGTTCTCGGCGTTCCCCGCCGAGGTCGTGGTGCCCATGTTGATCGCCGCGTTCGTGGCGCTCTTCATGCTGCTCGCTTCGCCCTGACTTCCACCTTGCCCGACGGGCAGCCGCGTGGTGAACGCGCGCCCCATGGCTGACGAAGTGAGCGCGGTCGAGCAGAAGCTCGTCGACGAACGGAAGAACAAGGCGAAGCAGCTCCAGGATCTCGGGGTCAACCCGTACGGCAACGGCTTCTCGCCCGATTCATTGGCGGGCGACCTCTTGAAGCAGTTCGGCGACGTCTCGCCCGAGCAGCTCGAGGCCGACAAGCCCGGCCCTTTCACGCTCGCGGGCCGCGTCGTGTCGGTGCGTGACTTCGGCAAGGCCGCGTTCGTCGTGCTGCAGGACCGCAGCGGAAGTCTGCAGGTGCACGTCAAGAAAGACGCGCTCGGCGACGACACGTTCAAGGTCTGGAAGCTCACCGACCTCGCTGACTTCGTCGGCGTGCAGGGCACGCTCTTCAAGTCGAAGACGGGCGAGCTGACGCTGGCCGCGACGAGCCTCAAGTTCCTCGGCAAGGCGCTGCGCGGGTTGCCCGGCAAGTACAGCGGCGACGACGCCAAGGTGAAGTTGACGCCCGAGCAGGCTGGCCGCGTGAAGGCCGCCGCCGAGGCCGTGATGGCCGCCGTCACCGCCGCGCCGCAGGAAGGTCGCGAGCAGGCGCGCGCCGACGCCGTCGCCGAGCAGTCGAAGTCGCTCGCGGGCGACGAACTCAAGGCGCTGCCCGGCGCCGTCAACAAGGCGTGGGCCGAGAGCCAGGCGCTCGCCGACACCGAAGAGCGCTACCGCCGCCGCTACGTCGACCTGCTGTCGAACCCCGGCGTGCGCGACACGTTCAAGAAGCGCTCGCGCCTGGTGAAGTTCATCCGCGAGTACCTCGACGCGCGCGACTTCCTCGAGGTCGAGACGCCGATGATGCACTCGCTGGTGTCGGGCGCCGCCGCGCGACCGTTCATCACGCACCACAACACGTACGACATCGACCTCTACATGCGCATCGCGCCCGAGCTGCATCTGAAGCGGCTCGTCGTCGGTGGCTTTGATCGCGTGTACGAGATCAACCGCAACTTCCGGAACGAGGGCGTCAGCACGCGCCACAACCCGGAGTTCACGATGCTCGAGTTCTACCAGGCGTACGCCACGTACGAAGACCTGATGGACCTCACCGAGAACATGATCTCCGAGGCCGCCGTCGCGGTGACCGGCTCGTCGATCGTGAAGTACGGCGCGCACACCATCGACTTCAAGAAGGGCTGGCCCCGCATTCCGATGACGGAGGCCATCCGCCAGCGCGTGAGCGACTTGAGCGAGAAGGACTTCGCCGACGTCGACAAGCTGCGCGCCGTCGCCGCCCGCCGTGCCGAAGAGAAGGACAAGGCGGCCGTCGCCACCATGAACTCGGGTGAGCTCATCGGCACGCTCTTCGAGCAGTACGTCGAAGGCGAGCTGGTGCAGCCCACGTTCATCACGCAGTTCCCCGTCGAGACGAGCCCGCTGGCGCGCCGCAACGACACCAACCCGGCCATCACCGATCGCTTCGAGCTCTTCTGCGTCGGCCGCGAGATCGCCAACGCGTTCTCGGAGCTGAACGACCCTGTCGATCAAGCCGGCCGCTTCCAGTCGCAGCTCGACGCCAAGACGCGTGGTCAGCAGGAAACGATGGACTACGATCACGACTACATCCGCGCGCTCGAGCACGGCCTGCCGCCGACCGCCGGTGAAGGCATCGGAATTGATCGCCTCGCCATGCTGTTGACGGACGCTCAGTCGATCCGCGACGTCATTCTCTTCCCCTTGCTCAAGCCCACGAAGTGACCCGCACTCAGAAGATCGCGCTGGCGTCGGTG
>CAYWON010000341.1:0-3419 GCA_964459885.1 uncultured Archangium sp. | reverse complement strand
GCGCACTTGAGCGCCACCCACGGCACGCTCCACCGGACCTCGGTGTCGAGGAACAGGTCGCTCATCGCGTCCCACACCGGTCGGCGCTGCGCGAGCTCGTCTTGCATCATCGCAGCGTCTCCAGCTGCGACAGGCGTCCCAGCGCCTGCGCCGGTGCACGGGCACGTCGCAGCTCCTGCGCGAGGCCACGTGACGCGAGCCGCGCCACGTGTGCCAACGCGAGCCGTCGCTCCGCAGAGTCGCGTGGGCCGACGAAGGCCACCAGCACCTCGAGCGGCGCGCCGTCCGGCGTCGCAGACCGGAGCCCCGGAGTGAGCACCACGAGCGACGCGGCCAACTTCGCGCCGGGCACGTACGCACACGGCACGGCCACGCCGCCGCCGATGGCGCTCGAGGCCTCCGCCTCACGACCTCGGAGCGCTGCGGCGACCGCGGCGACACCACCCGGCGCGCCCCGGCCCAGGCGCAGCGCCGCGACGTCCAGCGCGTCGTCCAGCGTGGCCACCTCGAGGCCCACCACTACGCGCTCTGACGTCAGCAGCTCGCTGAGGCCCTCGAAGGTCGCCGCCTTCCGCCGCACGGGAAACCGCTCCTCGATGAACGCCTGCACCTCGGCCAGCTGCGCGGCGTCCAGCTCGCGGTGGGCGATCTGCAGGAAGAGCGAGCCCGCGTCGGGCACCGACTCCACGTAATCCATCACCAGCGGGCTCACCCGCTGCGCGAGGTCCATCAACAACGCCGCGGGGACGCGGAGCTCGCGCGCCACGTCTTCCAGCCGCGCGGGCGTGGGCGCGGCGTCGAGCCCGTTCTCGACGCGGCTCAGGTACGCGCTCGACACGCCGAGGCGCCCCGCCAACTCACGCAGGCCCAGGCCCGATTCCAGCCGCATCAACCGCAACGTCGCGCCGAAGTGCATCTCAGGTGTTCTCCGCCAGGTCGGCGTTGAAGGCCTGCGCGTCGGTCGCGGGCGCTTCGTGTTCGAGCGGCGGGTGCACCACCAGAATCGAGACCTTCGACTCTGCGAGCACGCGCCGCCGACGGATGCTGATGATGCCATCGTCGAGGCCCCAGCGTGGGTTCATGCCGAGCACCAGCAGGTCGTAGCCCTGGCGTTCTTCGGCGAGCACCGCCTCGGCCGGAGAGTCGTGCTCGACCACCTTGAGCCGCAGCGCGCTCGCGTCGGCGTGTCGGCTGGGAATGGTCTCGTCGCTGACGAGCTCGGCGAGCTGCGCGCGACCCAGGCCCGGCTGCTCAGCGCGGCCCGGCGGCACCACGTGCAGCATGGTGAGCGAGACGCCCGGCGCCCGAGACAAGCGGCGCGCCAACTCGAGCGCCGCGCGGTCTTCAGGGCCGCCGGCGTACGCGACCAGCACGCGCTTGAGCGCGCCCAACTCGCGGTCGACCAGCACCGCTACCGGCGTCTGCGAGTGCGTCACCACCTCGGTCACCGTGCCGCCCATGCGGCCTTCGAGCCAGAGCGGCTTGTGCGCACCCAGCAGCACGAGTGACGCCTGCTTCACCTCCGCGGTGCTGCAGATGTCCTTCGCTGGTTCCGCCGAGATGAACGCGAGCGGCCGCACCTGCAGCGAGAGCGCCTTCGCGGTCTCCAGCAGCGGACGCAGCGGGCCTTCTTCCACGCGCTCTTCGTCACGACGCCGGTCGACCGACGGCCGCTCGCCCGGACGCCAGAGGTGCAGCGCGAGGAGGTTGGCGGGCTCCTCCCGCGTGCCCAGCAACGCGGCGCTCACCGTCGCGAGCCCGGGGCCCGCCGCCGCGTCTGACACGCACATCATCACCGTGAAGGGCTGCTGCAGCCCGGGCCGCGTGGGCACCGGCGTCGGTGACGCGCCCACCAGTCGATCCTTCGCCAGCTCCGAGTCGGGGTACACGAGGCTGAGCACCGGCGTGGTCATGAAGGTCGTCACCAGCGCCATCAGCACCAGCATGGTGAACACCGTCGGCGAGATGACGCCGAGATCGAGGCCGATGTTGAGCACGATGAGCTCCATCAGGCCGCGCGTGTTCATCAAGATGCCGACGGCGCTCGCCTCGCGCCACCGCAGGCCCGTGAGTCGTGCCGCCACCGCGCTGCCGCCGAACTTGCCCAGCGTCGCGAGCGCGATGAGCGCGCCGGTCACGAGCCACTCCGACGGCTCGTTCACGAGGCCAATCTCCGTGCGCAGCCCTGAGAACGCGAAGAAGAGCGGCAGCAGCAGGCCCACGGCCACCGTCTCGAGTCGCTCGGCCAACGACTCGGCGAGGCGACCTTCTTTCGGCAGCACCGCACCGAACATGAACGCGCCGAACAACGCGTGAATGCCGATGAGCTCCGTCGCCGAGCTGGACAGCAGCAGCCCCAGCAGCGTCACGCCCGTCACCGCGGGCGTCATGCCCGACTTGTCCGCCACGCGGTGCCCCAGGCGCGCGAGGAACGGGCGCACCACGAAGAGCATGAACGCGATGAACGCCGCCGCCAGCGCCGTCGTCCACAGCGCGGCGTCGAGGCCCGACGCGCGCGCCACCGCCACCACGAACGCGAGAATGCACCACGCCGTCACGTCGTCGACCGCGGCGCAGGCGATGGTGATGGCGCCGACGCGCGACGTCAGCAGGTGCCGCTCGGAGAGAATGCGCGCCAGCACCGGGAACGCGGTGACGCTCATCGCCACGCCGAGGAAGAGCGCGAACGAGAGGAACGAGACGCCGGCGGTCGCGTACGACGTGTAGAGCCAGAACGCCGCGCCCGCGCCGAGCGCGAAGGGCACGACGATGCTGGTGTGGCTGATGATGACCGACGAGTGCGCGCGGCCCTTGAGCAGCTTCGGGTCCAGCTCCAGTCCCACCAGGAACATGAACAGCACGAGCCCGACCTGACTGAGCATCTTGAGCGACGACATCGACGAGTCGGGGAACAGCATCGCCATGCCGCCCGGCCACACCCAGCCCAGGAGCGACGGGCCCAACACGATGCCGGCGACGACCTCCGCGATGACCTGCGGTTGGCCCAGCTTGCGGGCGCCGGCGCCGAGCAGTCTCGACGCCAGCAGCACGACGGACATCTGCGCCAGCAGCAGCGTCAGCGCGCTGAATTCGAAGTGGGGCATGGCTTCCTCTCTTTGAGAGCAGACATCACCCGAACCCCGCTCCGCGCGAGCTCCGACCGACGCTGTTAAGTGAGGACTTAATGGCCGCGACGGTTCGGTGTCAACCCATCACTTAACACCAGCCAGCGGGCGTTACGCGTTCACCCCAACAACGCGGCGCCGACGAGGCCGGAATCGTCTCCGAGCTGCGCCAGCTCCACGCGCACGGCCTTCGCAGACGCGACAGTCGCGCGACGCGAGACCACTTCACGAATGCGCGACACCAGCCCCGGGCTGCGCGTCAACACACCGCCGCCGAGCACCAGCACCGCCGGG
>CAYWON010000340.1:0-3420 GCA_964459885.1 uncultured Archangium sp. | reverse complement strand
CACCCCTGGTGCGTTTGACCCGTCAGAACGCCGTGTGTTCTCTGTCGGCGACGGCGGCCGACCCGTGCCCGTGACGAGCGGCCGCAGTGGGAAAAATTCCACGCACAGAACGCCGTGGCATCACTTCGCTCGAAGTCGAGGGCCGCCACGCGACGTGCAGCGCCGAGGCATTTCGACACCGCGTTCCTTTCGGCAGCGGCGTCGAGGCGCATGGACTGAGCGGTGGTCGACGTACGGATTCTCCCCGCCAGTGGGAAAACTCCGCGCACAGAACGCCGTGGCATCACTCCGCTCGAGGTCGAGGGCCCGCCACGCGTCGCGCAGCGCCGATCTCCTCGGACACCAACACCCTCGGGTCGTCGCACGCCTTTTCCTCACAGCCTCCGACGCCGCGTGCGGTTAACTGCCGCGCGCGTCAGAGGCGACGCGGCCGAACGTCTGGGAGGGCATCCACACATGGCGAAGAAGACCCGACAGAGCGACCGCGACTCCGCGGCGACGCTGGTGGAGCGCGACCTCACCGCGCTCGCCACCGCGCGCACGCTGCCCGAAGGCTACGGCCTCGACCAACACGCCGCCGAGCTGGCCACGCTGCTGACCCGCGGCGGGAAGGCCCCGCTGCTGGCCGGTGACGCGGGCGTCGGCAAGAGCGCCATCGTGCAGGAGCTCGCGCGCCGCATCGTGCAGGGCAACGCCCCCGAAGGGCTCCTCGGCGCGCGCGTGCTCGAGATGACCGCCGCCGGCATCTTCGCGCGCACCTCGACCCCGAAGGGCGCAGCCGAGCTGCTCGAAGAGTTCATCGAAGACACGGCGAGCAAGCACCCCAACACCATCATCTTCATGCGCGACGTCGGCCAGGTGCGCGGCAGCTCGCTGGTGCCGGTGTTGATTCGCGCACTCCGCACGGCCCGCGTGCGCTTCATCTTCGAGACCGACGCGCGCGCCGCGACCGACCTGCTGCGCAGCGACGAAGCCCTCGCCGAAAAGCTGCACCTCTTCGTCGTCAACGAGCCGCCGCTCGAGCGCGCCAGGTGGATCCTCGGGCGCGTCGCCGAAGAGCTCGAGGTCGAGCAGGGCCTCCCCATCGACCCGTCGGCGTGTGACCTCGCGCTGCGTCTCTCGGTGAAGTTTCTCCTCGCGCAACGCCTGCCCCGCAAGGCCATCGAGCTGCTGCGCGAGACCGTCACCGAAGCCGCTGGCGCCTCACGCGAACGGGTCACCTCGGAAGACGTGCTCGCGCGCTTCTGCAACGCCACGCGCCTGCCGCGCTTCATGGCCGACGACGCGCTGCCGCTGGACCTCGACGAGGTCGGCCGCTTCTTCGGTACGCGCCTCCTCGGCCAGACCGACGCGGTGTCGGCGGTGCTGCGCTCCGTGGCGCTGCTCAAGGCGGGCCTCAACAACCCGCGACGACCGCTCGGCGTCTTCCTGTTCGCGGGCCCCACCGGCGTCGGCAAGACCCACCTCGCGAAGCTGCTCGCGGAATACCTCTTCGGCTCGGCGGACCGCCTCGTGCGGCTCAACATGGCCGACTACCCGGACTTCGGTGACGAGCAGGTCTTGTTCGGCAACGCGTGGGCGCAGACGTTGTCCGGCAAGCGCGGCGAGCTGACGCGGTTGCTCGACGGGCGCGTCTTCACGGTGCTGTTGCTCGACGAGTTCGAGAAGGCGCACGCCAAGTGCCACGACCGTTTTCTGCAGCTCTTCGACGAAGGCGCGTTCATCAACGCCGCCGGCGAGACGGTGCCGTGCAACAACACGCTCATCGTCTGCACGTCGAACGTGGGCGCCGAGGTGTACCGCGCCGAGCCCATCGGCTTCGCGTCGCGGCGCGGCGACGAAGAGCTGCTCTCTGAAATCGACCGCCGCATCTCGGCGACGTTCCGACCCGAGTTCCTCAACCGCTTCGACGGCCTCTGCCACTTCCGCCCGCTGGGGAAGGTGGAGATCCGCCGCATCGCGCAGCGCGAGGTCGGTCGCGTGCTCGAGCGCGAAGGCATCCGCGCCCGGCAGCTTGACGTGGAGGTCGCGCCCGAGGTGGTGGAGCTGCTCGTGGAGCGCGGCTACTCGCCGTCACACGGCGCGCGCTTCCTGCAACGTGAGATTGAGAAGACGCTGACGGCGGCGCTCGCGGTGGAGATCGCCCGGCGCCCGCTGCCCGCGGGCACGCCGGTGAAGGTCGTTGCGCACAAGAGCGCGGTGCACGCCGTCGCCGAGCCGCGCATCACCCGCGAGCGCGAAGCGACAGCGCAGGCGAACCTCCCGGCTGCGGGCGCTTCGACCACGCGCAAGCGGCTCGACCAGAAGGCCCTCGTCGCCGAAGCCGAAGCGCTCGTCGGTCGCGCCGCCGGCGTAGCGTCGTCAGCGAAGCGCCCCGAGCAAGAGACGAAGCGCCGCGAGCTGCTCGCCGTGAGCCAGGCGCCCGGCTTCTGGGACGACGGCGAGCGCGCCGCGGCGGTGCTGCGGAACTTCCGCGCCATCGACGCGCAGCTGGGCGAGTTGGATCGCCTTCGCGAGCTCTGCCAGGTCGCGCGCCGACGTGCGCGTGACGCGAAGGGTGAGCTGCAGCTCGCCGCGGCCGTGCGCGCCGTCGAAGAGGCCGCGCGTGAAGTGCGCCTCGCCGAAGCGCGCGTCGCCGCGGGTGGCGCGAAAGACGTCGACGACGCGTGGCTCGAGATTCAAGCGGGCAGCGACGGCGCCGATGCGTGGGTGCAGGAGCTCGTCACGCTGTACCTCGGCTGGGCCGAGCGCCGCAGCTACGAGGCGAAGGTCATCGCCGAGAGCACCGAGCCGTCGCGCGCGGTGCTGCACCTCCACGGGCCGGGCGTGTACGGCTTCCTCTCGGGCGAGCGCGGCACGCATCGGCGCATCGACGACGACGCGCGCGTGACGGCCTACGTGCGGTTGTACCGGCCGTCGTCAGCGGCGGTGGAGGCGCCCGAGACGCTGCAGCTCGATGGCCGCGAAGTGAAACGTCGCGCGGGCCGCTTCGTCGAGAAGGTGGCCGCGGAGGTCTCGGCGCGCGACGAGAAGACCGGCCGCGAGATTTCGCTCAACGGCACCCTCGGCGTGGTCGAGCTGCAGTCGCTCACGGTGACGTTGATGGCGAGCCAGGGCGAAGGCGGCGACGAAGTGCGGCGCTATTTCGTCGGCCGGAGCCCGCGCGTGGAAGACCCGCGCACGGGCGAAGGCAGCCCGCGCGTGAAGGACGTCATGCGAGGGGAGATCGACCTCTTCATCGCCGCGTGGATTACGCGCCCGCCCGACAGCGTCGACGTCGCTTAAGG
This sequence comes from uncultured Archangium sp., assembly GCA_964459885.1. Lineage (GTDB taxonomy): Bacteria > Myxococcota > Myxococcia > Myxococcales > Myxococcaceae > Archangium_A. The sequence continues at coordinate 133 of CAYWON010000340.1, read as the reverse complement.
CCTCATCCGAGGTCTTCAACCAAAGGTCACAACTGATTCATCAAGTCTGTGCCTACCGGGAAAACACCGGTGAAGGGCGTGCTGACGCTGCCGTTGAGCCAGGTGAAGTCGCTCTTCCCCATCTTGAAGAACC
>CAYWON010000339.1:0-3433 GCA_964459885.1 uncultured Archangium sp. | reverse complement strand
ACGGGCAGAACAACGAGTTCGGCTTCGACTACCTGCGCGACAACATGAAGTTCCGTCTGCAGGACTACGTGCAGCGCGAGCTCAACTTCGCCATCGTCGACGAGACCGACTCGATCCTCATCGACGAAGCGCGCACGCCGCTCATCATCTCGGGCCCGACGGAAGACAACACCGAGCTCTACGGCAAGGTCGACAAGGTCATCTACGGCCTGGTGCCCGAGCAGGACTACCAGCTCGACGAGAAGTCGCGCTCGGTGATGCTGACCGACGGCGGCATCGAGAAGCTCCAGGACCGGCTGAAGATCAACAACCTCTACGCGCCCGAAGAGCTCGAGACCCTGCACCACGTCGAGCAGGCCCTGCGCGCGCACACGCTCTACAAGCGCGACCGCGACTACGTGGTGAAGGAAGGCGAAGTGCTCATCGTCGACGAGCACACCGGCCGCATCATGCCGGGCCGCCGCTGGTCTGACGGCTTGCACCAGGCCATCGAGGCCAAGGAAGGCGTCACCATCGAGAACGAGAACCAGACGCTCGCGACAGTCTCGTTCCAGAACTACTTCCGCATGTACACGAAGCTCGCCGGCATGACCGGTACGGCCGACACCGAGGCCGAAGAGTTCGCGAAGATCTACAACCTCGACGTTCGCGTCGTGCCCACCAACAAGCCCATGGTGCGCAAGGACCAGGACGACGTCGTCTACAAGACCGAGAAGGCGAAGTTCGAGGCCGCCGCCGAACAGCTCAAGGAAATCCACGCGTCGGGCCAGCCGGTGCTGGTGGGCACGGTGTCCATCTCCAAGTCGGAGATCTTCTCGAAGTTCCTCAAGCAGGCGGGCGTGCCGCACGAGGTGCTCAACGCCAAGAACCACCTCCGCGAGGCCGACATCATCGCGCAGGCCGGTCGCCGGGGCGCGGTCACCATCTCGACCAACATGGCCGGCCGCGGCACCGACATCTTGCTGGGTGGCAACGCCGAGAACCTCGCCAAGGGCATCGCCGGCGTCGCGCCCGTCGAGCCCGACCCCACCGGCAACGCCGAGGCCGACAAGGCCGCGCACGACGCGTACCTCGCGGCCAAGAAGACGTGGGACACCGCCTACGAGGCGGCCTACGCGAAGTTCAAGTCGCAGTGCGAGACCGAGCGCGACGAAGTGAAGCGCCTCGGCGGCCTCTTCATCCTCGGCACCGAGCGCCACGAGTCGCGCCGCATCGACAACCAGCTCCGCGGCCGCGCCGGTCGTCAGGGTGACCCCGGTGGCTCGCGCTTCTACCTGTCGCTCGAAGACGACCTGATGCGCATCTTCGGCGGCGATCGCATCACCGGGCTCATGGAGAGCATGGGCATGAAGGAAGACGAGGTCATCGAGCACTCGCTGCTCTCGCGCGCCATCGAGAACGCGCAGAAGCGCGTCGAAGGTCACAACTTCGACATGCGCAAGAACGTCCTCGAGTACGACGACGTGATGAACCAGCAGCGCAAGACCATCTACGGTCTGCGCCGTCAGGTGCTCGCCGCCGGCGCTGGCGTGCCGCTCATCGAGTTCACCGAAGACGCCAAGACGCGCGTGAAGACGCGCCACGAGAAGAACGTGTCGTGGAAGGACTTCCGCGAGCTGGTGCTGGACGCCGTCGAAGACGCCATCGTCGGCCTCACCGACACCTACGCGCCGTCGAAGAACCCCAACACCTGGAACCTCACGGCGCTCACCGCCGACGTGAAGACCATCTTCAACCAGGACATGACCTTCCAGCCTGATGGCTCGCCGGAAGACCTGCAGGAGATGATCTACAAGCGCGTCGAGAAGCTCTTCGTCGACCGCGAGAAGGAATACGGCGACGACTGGTACCGCTTCTGCCAGCTGCGCTACCTGGCCACCATCGACCAGCTCTGGAAGGACCACCTCCTCGCGATGGACCACCTGCGCCAGGGCATCGGCCTGCGTGGCTACGGCCAGAAGGACCCCAAGGTCGAGTACAAGAAGGAAGGCTACGAGGGCTTCATTCGCATGCTCGGGCAGATCAAGAGCACGTTCGTGTCGCAGATCATGCGCGCGCAGCCGCGTGACGCCAACGCCGACGCCGAGCGCCTCAAGCGCGTGATGGAAGAGCGCGCCCGCCAGGCCGTGGAAGGCCGCGCCACCGAAGAAGGGACGCCCGAGCAGAAGCCCGCCGAGCAGAAGCCGGTGGTGCGCGAAGGGCCGAAGGTCGGCCCCAACGACCCGTGCCCGTGCGGCAGCGGCAAGAAGTACAAGAAGTGCCACATGGGCACTGGCCTCAACGCGTGACGCCGTAACCAGCGCCGCGCGCTCACGACGCTTCAGGCGTCCAGCGCGCGGCGCACCACGTCGAGCAGCTTCGCCATCGGCACCGGCTTCGAGATGAAGTTGGCCGCGTCGGTGAGCACGAGGTCCTGCCCGAAGAACTCCTGGCTGTAGCCGCTGGTCAGCACGAAGCGCGTCGTCGGCGCGACGGTGAGGATCTTCTCGACCAGCTGTCGGCCGTTGAGCCGGCCCGGCATGACGAGGTCGGTCACCACGAGGTTGATGTCGTGGCGGCGCGAGTCCCACGTGCGCCACGCGGACTCACCGTCGGCCGCGGTCAGCACACGGTAGCCGTGCCGCTTCAACGTCAGCTCGGTGGCGGCGCGCACCGCCGCGTCGTCTTCCACGACCAGAATCGTCTCGGTGCCGCCACGCAGCGGCCGCGTGACGTCGCGGTCTGGCTCGGGCGGTGAGACCTCCGCCGCCGCAGGCAGGTAGACCCAGAACGAGCTGCCGTTGCCGGGCCAGCTGTCGACGCTGACGGTGCCGCCGTGCTGCTTCACGATGCCGAACACCGTCGCGAGGCCGAGGCCCGTGCCCTTGCCCGGCGGCTTGGTGGTGAAGAACGGCTCGAACAGGCGACTCAACGCGTCGGGGCCCATGCCGATGCCGGTGTCACGCACGCACAGGCACGAGTAGTCGCCCGGCGTCACTTCGCCCTGCTCGCGCACGCTGACGGCGCGCGTCTCGATGGTGAGCGTGCCACCCGACGGCATGGCGTCGCGCGCGTTGACCGCGAGGTTCATCAAGACCTGCTCGAGCAACGACGGGTCGGCCAGCACGGGCAGCTCGCCGTCGGCCACCTCGACCTTCAGCGTCACGTCTTCGCGCAGCAGTCGCCGCAACATCATGGCGAACGAGCGCACCACCTCGTTCAAGTCGACGGCGCGCGGGCGCAGCACGTCTTTGCGGCTGAACTGCAGCAGCTGGCGCGTGAGGCTCGCGGCGCGGCGAGCGACCTGGGTGATCTCCTGCAGCGACTCGCGCAGCTGCGGCGTCAGCCCCGGCTCGAGGCTCGACAGCTCGGTGTGCGCGAAGATGACCGCCAACATGTTGTTGAAGTCGTGCGCCACGCCGCCGGCGAACTGGCCGATGGCCTCCATCTTCTG
>CAYWON010000338.1:0-3527 GCA_964459885.1 uncultured Archangium sp. | reverse complement strand
GGCAGCGCCTTGGCCGGGTTCTTCACGCCCATCAGCTGCGCGGTGATGAACTCATCGAGATCACCATCGAGCACCTTGTCGGGCTGCCCCGATTCCACGCCCGTGCGCAGGTCCTTCACCATGCGGTACGGCGCCAGCACGTAGCTGCGAATCTGCGAGCCGAACGAGATGTCTGACTTGTTCCCTTCGCGCGCCTGCGCCTCGGCCTCGCGCTTCTTCACCTCGAGGTCATACAGACGCGCGCGCAAGATCTGGAACGCCATGTCTTTGTTCGCCGACTGGCTGCGCTCGGTCTGCACGGTGAGCACGATGTTCGTCGGCAAGTGGCGCAGCTGCGCGGTCGAGCTCGTCTTGTTCACCTTCTGACCGCCGGCGCCGCCGCCGCGGATGAACTTGAGCTCGTAGTCCTTCTCGGGGATGTCGATTTTGATCGTGTCGTCGATCTCCGGGTACACGTCGACGGACGCAAACGACGTGTGCCGGCGCGCGTTCGAGTCGTACGGCGAGATGCGCACCAGGCGGTGCACGCCCATCTCGGCCTTCATGTAGCCGTACGCGAAGTCACCCTCGATGCGCAGCGACGCGTTCTTGATGCCAGCTTCTTCGCCCGCGTTGTAGTCGTTGAGCTCGACCTTCCACCCGCGGCGCTCGCAGAAGCGCGTGTACATGCGCAGCAGCATCGACGCCCAGTCCATCGACTCGGTGCCGCCGGCGCCCGCGTTGATGTCGACGTAGCAGTTGAGCCGGTCGCTCTCGCCCGACAGCATCTTCTCGAGCTCGAGCTGTTTGATGGCGAGCTCCACGTCGGGGAGCATCGCCTCGCCTTCCTTGCTGCTCGCCTCGTCGCCCATCTCGGCGCCCAGATCGATGAGCGTCTTGGCGTCGTCCAACCGGCGCTGCGCGGCCTCGAAAGAGCCCAGCTGCTTCTCGAGCTGGGTCTTCTCTTTCAACATGCCCTGCGCCTTGACGTTGTCGTTCCAGAAATCGGGCAACGTCGAGTCGCGCTCGATCAGCGCGATGCGGCTCTTCTTGCGGTCGACGTCAAAGAGACCCCCGGAGGCCCTTCATGCGAGCCTGGAAGTCGTTGAGCTGCGAGGTGATGAAGTCGTTGGCCATGGCGCGCTCCACGTACGTGCAGCCACCGCCTGACGCAAGCGTCGCGCATTCGCTGCTGACAACGTGGCCTGCACGTCATTAAGTCCGCGCCGTCGGCACAACCCGTAAGAGACCCCCCTCAAAGGAGCCTTCGATGAAGTTCGAACTCGACCCTCTTCCCTACGCCAAGACCGCGCTCGCGCCGCACCTGACGGAAGAGACGTTCTCGTACCACTACGAGAAGCACCACCAGGCGTACATGACGAACCTGAAGAACCTCCTCGAGGGCAAGCCCGAGGCTGAAAAGTCGCTCGAGAAGATCGTCAAGACCTCGTCTGGCGGCGTCTTCAACAACGCGGCGCAGGTGTGGAACCACACGTTCTACTGGAACTCGATGAAGCCCTCAGGCGGCGGCGAGCCCACGGGCGCGCTGGCCGAGGCCATCAAGCGCGACTTCGGCAGCTTCGCTGACTTCAAGAAGCAGTTCGCCGACGCGGCCGTGAAGCAGTTCGGCTCGGGCTGGGCCTGGCTGGTGAAGGAAGGCGACAAGCTGAAGATCGTCACCACCGGCAACGCCGAGACGCCCATCACCAAGGGCCAGACGGCGCTCATCACCTGCGACGTGTGGGAGCACGCGTACTACATCGACTACCGCAACCTCCGCGCGAAGTACGTCGACACGTTCCTCGAGAAGCTCGTGAACTGGGACTTCGCCGCCGCGAACTTCAAGTAAGCGCACCGCGTCACCCACAGAGCCCCGGTCGCCAACATTCGGCGCCGGGGCTTCGTCATGTCTACGAGGCGTGACACACTCGTCAGCCGCCATGCCTGATGAGTCTGAGTACCTCCGGAAGAAGCCTCAGCAGTCGCGGTCGCGGTCGGTGGTGAACGCCATCATCGAAGCGGCTGATCAGCTGCTCGAGCGAAGCGGCGACCCCAACGAAGTCTCGCTGCAGGGCATCGCGCAGCGCGCCGGCGTCGGCATCGGGTCGCTCTACGACTATTTCGCCAACCGCGAAGGGTTGATGGGCGCGTTCCTCGCGCGGCTCACCGACGCCAACTTCGCGGCGCTCGAGCAGGAAGTGCTCGGCACGAAGTCGATCCCGTTCAACGAAGCGCTGCCGCTCATCGTCGACGCGACGCTCAAGATGTACCTCGACAAGCCGAGCCGCACGCGCGCCACCATCACCACCATCGCGCGGCTGGGCTGGGTGAAGCCGGTCATTCAGGAGCGAGATCGCTTCGCGGCGGTGCTGACGAAGCGGCTGTGCGGCGAGTACCCGAAGCTGTCCGTCGACAAGGCGCAGGTGATGGCCGAGGTGCTGTGCGATTCGGTTATGGGCGTCGTCATGTCGGAGCTGTGGCGCGACCGCACGCCCGAGCGCGCCGCGGAGGTTCGTCAGGAAGTGACGACCATCGCGAAGCTGCGCATCGCCGAGTTGCTCAAAGACGCCTGAACAGTCAGCGCCGTCTGCGCTCCGGCGAGGCGCGAGGTACAATCAGGCCATGTCCACGGCACGGCAGGTGCTCAACACCTATGAGGACTACCTCCGCATCGAGGAGCGCGGCGGCACGAAGCACGAATATCTGGCCGGCGAGATCTACGCGATGGCCGGCGGTACACCCGAGCACGCGGCGCTCGCGAGCCGGGCGTTGGTGTTGCTCTCAGCGGCGCTGCGTGGCTGCACGGTGTTGAACTCGGACCTGCGGGTTCACGTGCAGGCAAGTGGGCTGACGACCTACCCGGATGTTTCGGTCGTGTGCGGCCCCATCGAGCGGGCGGGCATCGACCGTTCAGCCGTCTGCAACCCGAGCGTCCTCGTCGAGGTCACGAGCCCGTCCACCGAGTCGTACGACCGCGGCGACAAGCTCCGGCACTACCAGCGCATCGAGAGCCTGCAGGCGGTGGTGTTCGTGTCTCATCGACTCCGACAGGTCACAGTCGTCGAGCGTTCCGGCTCAGGCTGGAAGACGTCAGACTTCGATGCGGGCGACTTCGCCACGCTGGCGATCCATGACGCGAAGTTGTCAGTCGACGAGCTCTACTCAGTGCTCAACGGCCTCTGACGCGTCACTCAGAGCGTAGCGAGCACTGAGAAGACGTCGTCGACCGCGAACGTCGCGTCGTGCAACGCCAGCGACGCCTGCGAGCCCGCGAGGAACTCGGCGGACGACCAACCGTCGCCGACGCGCTGAACCACGGTTACGCGTGGCTCGCCGAAGGAGGCGATGAAGATGACGGCCTGCACGCTCGGCAGCTGCTGGTAGTTCCGCAGCTTCTCGCCGCGGTCGTACGCGTCGGTCGACGGGCTCGTGACCTCGACGATGACCGACGGGTTCACGACGGCCTGGCGATCAAGCGTCGACTTCTCGATGCGACCGCAGACGAAGGACATGTCTGGGTAGGTGATGAGGCCGCTCGCCGCGATGAA
>CAYWON010000337.1:0-3591 GCA_964459885.1 uncultured Archangium sp. | reverse complement strand
GTCGACCCCGACGGCCTCATCCCCGAAGAGTCTGAACTCAACAACACCTCGGCGCCGCAGGTGCTGACCATCGGCACGCCCACGGCAGACCTCGTGGTGACGGCGGTGTCGGCGCCCACGACGGCGATGCCCGGCGCGACGCTGCAGATCTCTCGCACGTTCCAGAACGCCGGCAACGCCGACTCGGTGGCCGCGAAGTACTCGTGGTTCCTCTCTGACAACGCGTCTGCGTCGATCGCCGACCGCGCGCTCTCGGTGGGCAACCTCGGCGTCCTGACGCCCGCGCAGACCGACATGAACATGGACTCGGTCACGCTGCCGGCCGACGTGCCGCCCGGCAGTTACTGGATCGGTGTGTGCGTGAACTTCGACTCGTCCACCGGCACCTTCGGCGGCTCGGAGATCACCATCGTCAACAACTGCTTCACGCAGAGCGCGGCGATTCAGGTGTCGACCGGCACGGTGGCCATCGCCACGGACCCGCTCCCCACTGCGACGCGCTTCGCGCCCTACGGCGTGCGCCTCAAGGCCACCGGCGGCAACGGGCAGTACACGTGGGAACAGGCCGGCGGCCAGCTGCCGCCTGGCATCACGCTGTCGACCGCCGGCGATCTCGTTGGCTCGCCTTCGACGGCGGGCACGTTCGCGTTCGACGTGAAGGTGACGTCGGCGACGCTGACCGACACGCGTTCGGTCTCCGTGCAGGTGACCGAAGGCGGCCTGCCGCTGGTCATCGTGCCGCAGTCGCTCACCGCCGCTGAGTTCGGCCGCGTCTACAACGCGCGGCTGGTCGCGGTCGGCGGTCGTCCCCCGTACGAGTGGCGCGCGGTCGACGCGACGCAGCTGCCCGACGGCATGGGCGTGGCCACCGACGGTCTGCTGGAAGGCCGCCCGCTGGAGTCCGGTGACTTCGCGTTCGAGGTCGAAGTGAAGGACCGCGACGGTGCGACCATCGTGCACGAGCTCAACCTCCGCGTGGTGACGCCGACGTCGCTCTCCATCGCCACCGCGGCGCTTGAGACCGGTCTGCTCGGTCGCGAGTACCTGCAGCCGCTCGTCGCGGTGGGTGGTACCGCGCCGTACGCGTGGTCGCTCATCCGCTTCCAGGAGCTGCCTGAAAACGTGACCGACGCGCCGGGCGCGGTGCTGTACGACGAAGGTCGTCCGATCGCCTTCCCGGCGGATCTCGGCCTGTCGATCGACGACCGCGACACGGCGGACTACTTGAGCGGCACGCCGGCTCGCGCCGGCCTGTTCGCGCTGACGTTCAAGGTGACCGACGGTCTCGACACCGAAGACACCGCGAGCGTGCTGTTGCGCATCAGCTACCGTGACGGTCTGGCCATCACCACGCTGCAGTTGCCTGACGCGTTCGTCGGCCAGCCGTACCAGGTGCGCCTCTCGCACAACGCCACCACCGACACCGAGGGCATCGCGTTCTCGATTCCCTGCGTGCAGCAGGCGGTGCGCCCGGGCGAGTTCCAGTGCGCGACGGCCGCGGCCAACGAGCAGCTGCCCGCTGGCCTCATGCTGCAGGCCGATGGCACCATCCTCGGCACGCCGACGAGCGACACCGGCGTGTACACGTTCCTGGTCAAGCTCGTCGACGCCCGCGCCCGTCAGGACGTTCGCGCCATCGCGGTGCGCGTGCGTCCCGACTTCTCGACCCAGACCTCGTCAGGGTGCACGACGGCCGGTCTGTCACCCTCCACCTTGCTCGCGCTGGCCTTCGGTGCCCTCGCGCTGCGTCGCCGTCGCCGCTGAGCGCCGGACCCAACCACTCGAAACGAGACTTAATCATCATGTGGAAGAATCTCTTCGTGGCGGCCGTAGCCGCCGGTGTGATGGGCGTGGTCGGCGCGTCGTGTTCTGGCGGTGCCGGCAACGTCTGTGTCGATCGCAACGTGCGCTGTACGGCGCCGATGATCTGCGACCCGGGTGACGGCGTCTGCAAGTGTGGCGGTCGCGGCGGCGTGGTCTGCGGCGAAGGCCAGGCGTGCGACCCGGTCGCCAACACCTGCGTGTCGAACCGCTGCGGGAACGTCGACTGCTCCAACAAGCCGGGCACCAGCTGCGACGTGCTCGACGGCCAGTGCAAGTGCGGCGGCACGGGCGGCACGCTCTGTGGCGACACCGAGACGTGCAACCCCAACGCGAAGGCGTGCGTGCCGGTCAGCAACTGCAACCAGGTTGCGTGCCCGCTGAACCAGGTGTGCGACGCGCCGACGGGTCAGTGCCACTGCGGCACCGCGACGTGCGCCATCGGCGAGAGCTGCACCGTCGACGCGAACAACAACAAGATGTGCAAGGCGGACAACTGCACCGGCGTGGCCTGCACCGGCGCCACGGTGTGCGATTCGGCCGACGGCCTCTGCAAGTGCAACGGCGTGGTGTGCCAGAGCGGCCAGGCGTGCGCGTGCCCCGCGGGCGCCGACGCCGGCTGCGGCAACGAGGCGCGCATCTGCCGCGTCAGCAACCTCTGCAGCGGCGTGACCTGCAGCAACGGCACGACGTGTGACCCGGGCGATGGCCAGTGCAAGTGCGGCGGCCCCGGTGGCCCCGTCTGCGCGGCGAACCAGATCTGCAACCTCGGGCCCCCGCCGCAGTGCGAGGGTGGTCAGCAGTGCACGCAGCTCGACGGCGGCGCGAAGGTCTGCGCCGGCGGCACCAGCTGCGACCCGGAAGACGGCCTGTGCAAGTGCGGTGGGCGCGGCGGCTCGGTCTGCGCGCCTGCGGGCGGCGCCGACGGTGGCGCCATCACGCCGGCCGAGATCTGCATCTCGAACCCCGTGCAGCAGGCCTGCCGTCGCCCGTGCGACATCCGCAACCCGGACTGTGAGGCGGGCCAGTACTGCTACTTCGATTCGTCGGCGGCCACGCCCGCGGCCTACTGCGCGGTGCCGAGCGGCGCGGCGGCCGAAGAAGACGCGTGCACCACCGCGACGTCGTGCTTCATGACGACGCCCAGCCCGCGCTCGCTGCACTGCCTCAACCTGGCCCTCGGCCAGACGGGCATCTGCCGCGCGTACTGCGACGTCAGCGTGGGCCAGGCCGGTTGCCTGCAAGACCGCCCGCGCACGTGCGATCAGATCCCCACGGCGCCGACCGACACCGGCTACTGCCGCGCGCAGTAAGCCTCAGCGCTGAGTGACGCTTCCCTCGGGGGAGTCGGTGCGAGCCGGCTCCCCCGTTGCGTTGCGGGGGCGCTTGGTCTTGATTCCGGAATCAATTTTCGGCTGCACCACCTCCACCTCAAGGACACGCCATGACGAACCACTTCACGCCTGAGCACGAAGCCTTCCGCCGGTCGGTACGCCAGTGGGTCGAGAAAGAGCTGACGCCGCACGCGCTGGAATGGGATCGCGCCGGCATCTTCCCGAAGGAGGTCTTCAAGCAGGCGGGTGAGTTGGGCTTCCTCGGCATCAGCCACGACGCCAACTTCGGCGGGAGCGGCCTCGACTACTGGTACGTGACGGCCTTCACAGAAGAGCTCGTGCGCAGCCGCAACGCGGGCGTGAACATGGCGCTTTTGGTGCAGAGCCAGATGGCGACGCCGATCATCAGCGAGATCGGCACCGACGAGCAGAAGCG
>CAYWON010000336.1:0-3612 GCA_964459885.1 uncultured Archangium sp. | reverse complement strand
TTGGCACCATGCTTCATCCCTCGGGGTCGGCGCAGCCGATGAACATCTACTGAGCTTCAAAGCTGTGGCATCGTCGCGCCTCCATGGCTCGACCGTTGAAGGCGAAGCGCTTCACGAGTGCGTTGGTGCCGTTCGTGCTCACGTGGGTGCGCGCGCACGGGAAAGACCCGAAGTCGCTCGAGAAGAAGTACCTGCACTTCCGCACGGCGGACGGCGCGGCGACGCCTGACATCAGCCTGAGCGAGCTGGGCGCGCTGCTGACCGACGCGGCGAAGCTGCTCGGTGACCCGCTCTTCGGGCTGCACGCGGCGGTGGGCATGTCGCGCGGCGCGTACGGCTTGATGGAGTTCGGGCTGCGCAGCGCGCCGACGGGCCGCGTGGCGATGGAGCAGCTCGCGACCTACGGCGTGCTCATCAACCCGCTGGTGCGCTGGAGCCTCGAGGTGGACGGCGACGAGGTGTCGCTGCACCACCGCGCGCCGAAGAAGGGCGGCGTAGGCGCGCAGGGCAACGTCTTCACCGTCGCGCGCATCGTGCAGATCGCCCGCGAGATGATGGGCGACGACGTGAAGCCGCTGCGCGCGTGGTTCTCGCACGACGCCAACGCGTGCCCGCAGGAGCTGTCGGCGTTCCTCGCGACGACGCACGTGGAGTTCGGTCGCGCGAGCAACGGCGTGTGCTTCTCGGCGGAGGTGTTGGAGCGCGTGCCCGTCGGCGCCGACGCCGCGTTGAACCAGGCGCTCGAGCTGCATGGTCGCGCGGTGCTGGAGAAGTGCGGCAGCGTCGACGACGCGTACGAGCGCGCGCGCGGCGCGGTGGTGGAGCTGTTGCCCGGCGGCGCGGTGACGCTGGCGCGCGTGGCGAAGCGACTGCATGTGACGCCGCGCACGCTGCAGCGCCGGCTGGACGAAGCGGGGCTCTCGTTCGCCGGGTTGCTGGGTGACGTGCGGCGCGCGCAGGCCGAGCGGTTGTTGCTGCGAGACGAAGTGCCGGTGGGCGAGGTGGCGCTGCAGGTGGGCTACGCCGACGCGGCGGCGTTCGGGCGCGCGTTCCGCGGGTGGACAGGTGTGACGCCGGGCCAGTTTCGAGAGCGCAGCCGCTGAGCGCGGAGAGGAGACGCTCGTCAACGTGCTGGCGTGCGCTGCACATCGCTTTGTCACCCGCTGCCGATGCACAACCCGCGCGACGCACCGACAATGCACCACCATGGCGACCTCCCGCATCGACACCACCCGTGCCGTCCCGCGCCGTCCCACCACGCAGGCCTCGTCGTTCACGCCCGCCCCCGCGCCCGCGAAATCGAAGGGCTGGAACCCGCTCGACAAGGTGAAGAACGGCCTCGACCGTCTCACCGACACCATGACGCCGGGCCCGCTGAAGCAGGGCGCAGGCCCAAAAATCGACCCGTTCAACGCCGTGAAGGACTGGATGTCCGACCGCGTGTTCTCGAAGTTGAAGCCGTCAGGCGCGCCGGAATCACTCACGGGCCCGCAGCGCGTGGCCTACGGCCCCAAAGACGCGCCGCCGACGCTCAAGCGCCCGGTGGTGATGATCCCCGGGCTCACCATGCCCGCGGCCAGCTTCGATGGCCTCGGTGATCAGCTGGCGAGTAACAAGGCCAACGGCCCGGTCGTGGTCTACGTCGCCGCGCAAGACACCTTCCGCCTCGGCGACGCGCAGGGCCGCGAGGTCACCGCCGCCGAGCTCAAGTCCGCGAAGCTCTTCCAGGTCGAATACAAAGACCCGTGGGCCGCCTCGACGCTGAAGGCGCCGCAAATCGCCCGCGCGATGGACCGCATCGCCAAGGCCACACAGCAGGGCACCGTCGACGTCATCGCGCACTCGGCCGGCGGCACTGATTTCCGCCTGTACCTCGACGGCCGCGACGCCTCGAAGGGCCCGAAGATCGAGCGCGCCGCCCTCATCGGCCCCGCGTCACACGGCACGTACCTCGGCAACATCGGCAACGTGGTGGGCGACCCCATCAAGAACGTCGACGACGCCGCCAACGAGCTCGCCGTCGGCAGCGACCTCATCAACAACCTCAACGCCACGTGGGAAAGCCAGCGCGCGCAGGTGCCCGGCGGCGTCACCATCATCGGCACCACCGGCACGCCGACGCTGGGCCCGAAGAAGGGCCTCTTCGAAGACGGCGACGGCTACATGCCCACCGCGCAGCTGGCGATGCCGGGCGCGAAGCTGGTGCTGATGGAAGGCCCGCACAACACGCCGCTCGCGCACCTCTGGCAGGTCCAGTACTCGGGCGTCGTCAACGCCGCGATGAATGTGCTGCGCGACTGACGCCTTACGGCGTCCACGTCGAGTCGAGCACGTCGCCGCCGACCACCGGCGTCACCAGCACTTCGGGCGTGCCCATGGTGGTGACCGACGGCAGCAGCGCCAGCTCGAAGAACTCGTCGGTGCGGAAGTCGCTCACGATGGCCAGCTGCGAGGAATCGGGCGACCACATGAAGTCGTCGATGTACGAGAGCGCGGGGAACGTCGCGAGCCGCATCGGCGCGCCGTTCGTCGCCACCACCCACGGCTCGTACTGGCTGCCCGTCGCCCAGTTGGAGCTGAACGCGAAGCGCGTCGACAACGCGTTGCTCTCGATGGCGCGGTTGAAGTCGACGCGGCCCACCGTCGCGGCCGTGCCCACCAGGCTGCTGCTGCCCGTGCCCAGCGTCGTGCGGTACAGCGAGTAGACGTTCAGCGTGTTGGTGTCGGCCGAGTAGTAGAGCGTCACGCCGTCGTCGGCGACGCCGAAGCTGCCCACGTAGCCCGTCATGGTGATGCCGTCGGGCGTGCCGGGCGTGGGCGCGAAGCCGGTGCCGTCGGTGCCCACGCGCATGAGCCGGAACGCCGGGTCGACCTGGCTGCGGAACTTGAAGAGCAGCTCGTTGCGCGCGGCGGCCGACCACTGCACCGGCGAGGTGACGCCCCAGAAGCCGCTGGTGCCGGGCGAGACGCCGAGCTGCGCCGACGACAGCAGCGCGACCGGCGCAGGCGAGCTTGAGTTCAGGTCGACGAGGTAGAGCTGGTTGAGCCGATCGGAGCTCTCTTCAGCGACGATGGCGAGGTAGCGGCTGTCGCGGCTCCAGCTGCTGTTGATGATGTTGATGGTGCCGCCGATGCCCGGCGGGGTGACGTTGACGTGCGAGCCGCCGGTGGTGGGCACCACGAAGAGCTGCTGGTTGTTCGACACGTCGCGCACCTCGAAGCTGATGCGCTGACCGTTGGGCGAGAAGCGCACGTAGCTGACGTTGCTGCCGGCAGGCGACTGGTAGAGCGTGCGCACGTTGGTGCCGTCGTGGTTCAGCGTCACCACGTCGAAGCGGCCCGGCGACACCACGTCAGCCGCGACCACCGCGAGGCGACCCGCAGCGTTCACGTGGAACGAGCGCACGTCGCTCCCGGGAACGGTGAGCGGCGCCAACGTCTTCGAGGGGAAGAGCACGCGGCCGACTTCGCGGCGCGAGGTGCTGGAGATGGTGCCGTAGTACCAGAGCTGGCTGGTGAAGCTCGGCAGCGGGCCGCCGCCGCCAGTGCCCGTACCGCCACCGGTGACGCCCGTACCGCCACCTGTGACGCCCGTGCCGCCGCCGGTGACGC
>CAYWON010000335.1:0-3637 GCA_964459885.1 uncultured Archangium sp. | reverse complement strand
CCCGGCGCAGCATGTCGGCCCGGCGCTGTATGGTGGCTGACGGTGCCGAGCTCAACGCCAGTCCTCGTCGACGCCGTCGAGCTGCGATCCCGCAGCACCGCCACGACGCAGAATCCCACGTTCTACCTCGTCGCCGAGGGCAGCGCGGGCAACCGGCACGACCTTGTCGTCAAGCCGCGCCTGCGAGTCGACCAGTGCTTCAACGAGTGGGTCGTCGCCGAACTCGCTCGGAAGTTGGACGTTCGAGTACCGGCCAGCTTCGCCGTCAGCATCTCGGCCGAATTCGTGGCCAGCCTCGTGTCGACCGACCGTCCCTACTTCGCCGCTGGGTCCACCGCCTTCGGCTGTGAACGCTTCAGTGGCTACCTGTCGCCGCAGCACCCGCTCAGGAAGGAGCTCCTCCCTGAAGCGCTCAGGTTGCTCGTGTTCGACGTGCTGGTGCAGAACGCCGACCGACGCCTCGTCAACCCGAACTTCCAGGTCAACTCCGATGGGCTGATGGCGTTCGACCACGAGCTTGTCTGGGCGGACCGTATGTCCATCGGTACGCAGTCAGTCGATCCGCTCGCAGGCATCGACCTGCATTGGTGCTCCGCCGAGCACTTCCCTCCCGGCGCGTTCGATGGCGTCGAGACGTGGCTCGCCTCCCTGCGCGACGTCGAAATTGACTCGGCAATCTCGGCCGCCGCGACTATCTGGCCCGTTTCCTATGCTGCGGAAATTGCCTCGGGACTCAAGTCGCGACGAGACTCTGCGCCGCAGTGGCTCGCGAGGTTGAACGCATGAATCCAAAGCACGCCTATTCCGCGTTCCTGATTCAGTACGTCCATGACGCCGGGTCGCAGGAACGCCTGAGCGTTGGCGTGGCGCTCGAGTGCGCTGCGCTCAAGTTCGTCGACTGCGTGACGCTGACGTCGGTCGCGCGCATCTCCCATGCGTTCCCGGGCACCGACACCGCCGCGCTGCGCCGCGCGCTGGCAACGGTGAGAGACGCCGTGAAGTCGATGGACGTGGGACCGCTGCGGGACCGCCTGGCGAAGGAGGTGCCAACGATCTTCGACTCAGGCCTCGTGCTTGGACAAGAAGTGCGCGGCATCACCAGCGATCCGCAGGCGAGTCTCGCCGCGCTGTTTCAGCGTTTCTCGCCGCACGAGGCGGGGCAGAAGCACGGCCGGACCGACGACGACGTCTGGAAGGACTTCGAAGCGCTCCTCCGCGGCCGCCACGTGCCGATGCGCGAGGTGAAGGTCGACGGGCTCCTGCCGCACACCTTCAAGCACGTGTGGAAGAACGGGGTTCCCAACGCTGTCGAGACGCTGTCGCTCGATCGCACCGAGGACTTGCGGAAGCGCGCCGCGAAGAATGCGGGGCTGTACCGCACGTTGGCGACGAGCAACCCCGGACTCAAGATCTCCCTGCTCGTCGGCACTCCGAAGGACCAGGGCAGCCACGTGGTCGCCGCTGAAGCCGGCATCGAGATCCTCCGGCAGGGGCTCGCCGAGTTGGTCGAGGTCGTGCCGGAACGCGACGCGAAAGTTCTCGCCGACCGAATCGTCACGCAGGCCCACGAGTTCTGAAGGCGGCGCCCCTCTCCCCAACCCTCTCCCCGCTGGCGCAGGGAGAGGGAGAAGGCCACGGTCAGTGGCTCCGGAAGTGACCCGTCACCGTCTTCCGCAGCGGCTCCTGCTCGAGCAGCTTCCACACGTCTTGCTGCCGCGCCTGGCTCTGCCGCCGCACGTCGCGCCCCGCCTGCTGCACCGACGGGAACACCTGACCCTTCGCCGTCCGTGACAGCTCCTGCACCGGCGTGCCCTTCGTCGCCAGCCGCTGCTCGATCGTCTGCTGCGTCTTCGCCACCTCCTCGAGCCCCTTGAACGGGCCGCTGATGCCTGTCGTCAGCTCAGCCAGTTCCTTCACCGGCAGCCGCTTGTCGACGCACGGGCAGACCTCGTCGTTCAAGAGGTTCACCAGGTGCTGCCGTCGCGCCGGCAGGAACACGTTCGTCAGCGCCGGCGACAGCGGGAACGAGCCACCCGACGCGAACTGCTCGATGTGCACGAAGCCCAACGAGTCGGGCCACTGCATGCCCAACCCCAGCGCGCCCGGCGCCGTCAACCCGAAGCCCGCAGGCTCGTGGCAGCCTGCGCAGCTCTGCGTGTTCGCGCGCCGCACGACCTCCAGGTCACTCAGGCTCACCGTCGCCGCTGCCGTCGTCAGCGCCGTGTGAAACGCGCCCGGCCCCGGCCCGTAGACCTGCTCGTAGTCGTCAGGAGGGACCGGCACCGCGACCGACCGCGCGTCGTCGAACTGCACCGGCACCGCGTAGCTGATGGTGTTGAGGTTGGTGCTCGCCAGCGTCCCCACCTGCGTCACCACCTCGTCGTGGAACGCCGCCGGCAACGTGTCCGTCGACTCCGCCCACAAGAAACCGTTCGGGTTCACCGCCACCGGCACCGGCACCGGGTCCACCACGCAGGGCGCGTTGGTGCAGTCCACCGCCAGCTTGAACTCCTTGAGCGTCCACGGCCGCGTCATGAAGACGTTGGTGCGAATCTGCCCGCTCCCCGAGCCGCCGTAGCTCGAGCTGCTGCCGCCCACCGCGTAGTGCTCCAAGTGTACCACCGGCCGGAAGCCCGGAATGCCCACGTAGAAGAGCTCTTCCAGCGCCGCCGCGCGCGCCGCCGGGTCGTTCATCGACGACAGCGACGCCCACTTCGCCGCCACCGGGCGACACGCGTCGGCACAGCCAGGCCGCGGGTTCGGCAAGACCGCTTCGAAGATGATGAACGAGCGCTGCCCATCGTTGCGGCCGTAGATGATGCGGTGCTCGCCGCAGTTCTTCCCCTTCTCTGACGCGAGATCGAGCCGGTTCACGAGGGCCAGCGGCTTGTACCGGGTCAGCTCCAGCGCCGGGTTGTGCGCCTGCGCGCCTTCGTCGGGCAGGCACGGGTTCGGGAAACCGTTCAACAGGCCGCCGTTGTCGTCACAGTGCGCGCCGCCCGGCGTGGCCGCGGTGCCGAAGGTGTTCTGCGTGTCCCAGAAGTCGCGGAAGAGCGTCACCGCCGTCGTGCCCGTCGCCCCGGCCGCCACCGCGTCAGCCGCGATCTTCGAGAGCGTGCGGTTGAGCGAGAAGTCGGCCGCCTGCAACGTCGCTTCGTCGTGCACGAAGAGCGAGCGGTCGACGTTGATGGCGGTGATCGGCGTCGGGAACGGCGTGAAGCACAGCTTCGGCTTGAGTGGCTTGTTGTCGAAGATGAGCGCGTTCAGATCGTCGATGCGGCGGCGCTCCATCGTTGAGAATGAGACGTCTTCTTTGAGTTGTTTGAAGCCGCTGCCGCCGTCGAGCGCTTGTCTGGTGGAGGCGGATTCAGCTCCGACCTCGCTCCCAGCGCACCCCGTCAGCAGGCACAACACCACCGCGCGCACCACTTCGCCTCTCGCTGCCATGTTTGGTTTGCCCCCATTCCCCCGATGTGGAGCGCGGGACTTTTGGGCAGAGCTTGGTGGGCTGCCACCGGGTCAAAGCTGAGGGAACCGTGGGTAACGCGACGAGCACGGTTGGTGAGGTGGTGAGTGAAGTTCGCCCTCACCCCGACCCTTGTATGTCGGAGTTGCAGTACGAGGGAGGACGTCGGGC
>CAYWON010000334.1:0-3689 GCA_964459885.1 uncultured Archangium sp. | reverse complement strand
CGCGGCCCGGCGTCGGGCTCGGTGATGACGACGGCCGGCCCCGTGCTGTCGGTACGCGCGCGCGTCACCACTTCCGGCAGCGGCGCCACGTCGGGCTTCGGTTGCTCCTGCCCCAGCGTCGCCACGAGCTGCTGCACCTCAGCGAGGAGGTACGGGCCGAACTTCCACCCGTACGCCGACACCGTGGGCTCGTAGCCACCGCGCAGCCAGTCGTCTTCTTCCAGCAGGTAGCCGTAGTGGTCTTGCGCGTAGCCGACGGGCAGCGTCGTCGTCGCGCCCAGCGGCGCCAGCGCCTCGCGCAGCTTGCGAGACAGGCCGGTGCCGAGCTCGCCCGGCGTCGAGAGGAACACGAGGTCGTCGAGCTGCACCAGCGTCAGCGCCGTCTTGAAAGCGGGCCGCGGCTCGAGCGGCAGACACATCACCTGTGCGGGCGTCGACTTCACTTCGCCGCAGAACGCGCCCATGCCGCCGGCCGCGCACGAGATGCCGCCCCACTCGGGGAACTCGTCCTTCGCGTAGCCCATGGCTTCGCGCGTCAGCAGCACGCCGCGCTCGGTGAAGTCCAACCGCGACTGCGCCTTCGCTGCGCCGGGCGCCGCGTTCGCGAAGCCCAGCTTCACCACTGCCGCCGCCGCGCGGCCCTGACGCTCGATGTTCTGCAGCGCTTCGTGGCCATATGGGCTGCTGCGCGGTGACACGTCGCCGCCAGCGCCTTGCACGAACATCACCGGCACGCCGATGGCGCGGCTCGCGTAGAGCTCGACGGCGCCGGTGACCTCCGACGACAGCAGCGTGTTGTCGCTGCCCAGCATCGTGCCGTGCATCGCGTACTGCACCATCGCCGTCAGCGGC
The DNA here is from genome assembly GCA_964459885.1 of uncultured Archangium sp. Taxonomy (GTDB): domain Bacteria; phylum Myxococcota; class Myxococcia; order Myxococcales; family Myxococcaceae; genus Archangium_A. The sequence goes on along the minus strand of CAYWON010000334.1, from coordinate 2,837 downwards.
TCGGTGGGCGCGCCCGACGCGTCGACGACGTCGAAGCGCACCAGCGTGAAATCGGTGTCGCGGAACTCCGCGCCGTACACTGGGTCGTTCTCGCAGCGGCGGTCGTTGTTGAAAGCGGCGCCGTCGATGTGCGCGACGCCCACGCTGACGGGCCTCAAGTTCGCGTACGCCTCGCGCGTGGCCTCGACGATGGCGAACACCATCATCGCCTCGACCTCGGCGTCGTAGTGGTCCATCACCAGCGACACGAAGTCGCTGCCCGTGGGCCCGCCCAGGCGCGCCGGCGGCATGATGCGCGCGGGGCTCGCGTGCGAGTGCGACGCGTGCATGAAGACGCGCGTCGATTCTCCGAGGGCCTCGAGCGCCGCCATGGTGCGCGCGCGCAGCGTCGACGAGATGAGCGTGGTGTCCATGCGGATGAAGGCGACCTTCGTGAGGCCGTTGCTCAACGCGATGACGCGCACCGTGGGCTCGGTGTGGATGCCGCGGCTCGCGGGCAGCTGCTTCGACCACGGCGAGCGCGGGTCATCGGCCGGGCGCGTGCGCGAGTAGCCGCCCATGGCGATGCCCACCGGCACGTCGAGCTTCCGCGTGGCCACGCCGGCCAGGAGCGGGCCCGGCTCTGGGGGCGGCGGCATCGGCGTCGAACAGCCCACCAGCACAAGACAACCCATCACGAAGAGACGCGACGACATGCGGCGCGACGTAGTGGACGCGCGGCCCCATGGGAATGTGAGAGCGCAAATGCATGGCGGTGACGTGGTTTTCGCGCGCGTTGTGCGCGGCTGGCCGCAAACGCTGCGGCGCGCGGGTTGATCAACCCCGACGAATCAATCAGTTGCGGCGGCGCGGCATATGCCTTGGCCCGTGGGCGTCACCGAAAGGAGGCCACTCATGGCCATCGTCTGTGCGACCCATTTCACGAGCTCATCGACCGACGCGCTGCAGGTCTCAGCGCTGTTGGCGCGGCGAACGAAACAGCGGCTGTACCTCGCGAGCGTCTTGCCGGGCGTGACGTTCAATACGCAGGGCGCGAAAGAGACCGCCGCGAACAGCGCGCTGGCGATGGAAGCGTCGGTGCTGCGCGAGCGCGGCCTCGAGGTCGAGACCGCGCTGCTGCACGGTCAGCTCGAGCGCGCGCTCGGCCGGCTGTGCACCGACGTCAACGCGCAGCTGCTGGTGGTGGGCGACACGAGCCACACCAGCCCGTCACTCTTCGCGACGCCCGTCGACCGCATCGCCGAGGGCGTGCAGGTGCCGCTGCTGGTGGTGCGCAGCCCGAAGCCCTTCATTCCCTGGGCGCGCGGCGAAGAAGGTCTCCGCGTGCTGTTGGCGGTCGACCACTCGTGGAGCTCCGCGTTGGCGCGCGAGTGGCTGACGAAGCTGGCCGCGTTCGGCCCGCTCGACGTGTTGGCCGCGCACATCTGGTCGCCCGATGAAGAGGCCTCGCGCCACGGCCGCCTGACGCCGCCGTCTGACGAAGAAAAAGAGGTGATGGCCGCGCGGTTGTTGGCCGACACCCAGGCCGGGTTGAAGGGCCTGCCGCCCAACGTGCGGGCTCGCGTGCAGCTCGAGGTCGGCCGCGGACATGTGGGGGGTCTGCTGCTGAGCCTCGCTGCGCGCGAGCGGGTCGACATGATGATGCTGGGCACGCACCCGCATCGCGGCCTGCTGGGTCGGCTCACGTCGGTCACGCACGAGGTGCTCACCAACGGGCTGATGTCGGTCGCGTTGATTCCCGAAGAGATTGCCCTGCACGGCGTCGGCGTGCCGTCGCCGCAGATTTCGCCGACGCGGTGATCAGCTCGTCAGCTGCTTCCACCGCCGCTGCATGTCGGCCTCGAGCCGCTGCATGTCGACGCCGCCTTCGCGAGCGACGGTCAGCTCCTTCGAGAACGTCGTGCCCATGGGCGTGGGGTCGTCGCTGCCCAGCACGCAGTGTACGTGCGCGTGCTGCAGCGCCTTGAGCGGCATGGCGATGCCGAGCTGCTTGAGCGCGGTGGGAATGAGCAGGTGGTTGCTGGTGGGGCAGACCTCCAGCGTCACGCCTTCGCGCGCGAGGCGCTCCAGCGTGGCCTGGCTCTGCAGCGAGTGAATGCCGTGGCCGATGCCGCGCGGCGCGAGCGCCAGGGTGCGGTCGACCGACGCGTGCCCGGCGAACTCACCGGCGTGAATGGTGAGGTCGGGCAGCGTGCGGCGCATGCTCTCGAGCACGGTGATGAGGCCCGGCGGCAGCGGCTCGGTGTCGACGCCGGTGACGATGCCCAGCACGTCGAGGCCCACGAGCGACGACGCGTGCTCGAGCGCCATCTCGCCCATCGCTTCGTAGTGCGGCTGGCTCTCGAAGGTGCGCGAGAGGCCCAGGCGCAGCAGCATCGGCTTGCCGGTCTCGGTCTGCACCTTGTCGCGCGCTTCGATGACGGCCCGCAGAATGGGTCGCGCGTAGAGGTCGGCGAACACCGCGTAGCGCAGCTCGCGCCAGTTGATGCCGGTGTTCTCGAGCAGCGTGCGCGTCATCGAGAACAGCGAGAGCCGCATCTCGAAGCCGTCGCACTCCTCAGCGGCTTCGCGGAAGGCCCACGTCGCCAGCTCGCGAATGGCGTCGACGCTGACGTACGCGGCGCGCGCCTTGACGATGCACGAATAGAAGACGCTGGCGTCGTCGGTGGGCCCGGCCATCACCAGGCGCGTGGCGAGCGCTTCGGGCGTGCGGAACTGCTGCGTCGCCGCGTCGAAGAAGTTGTCGTGCTTGATGTCGAACTGGCGCGCGACGGCCAGCAACGCGCGGGGGCTGTGAGAGCCTTCGAGATGACGGTGGAGGTCGAGCCACATCGTCG
>CAYWON010000333.1:0-3731 GCA_964459885.1 uncultured Archangium sp. | reverse complement strand
CACCCGTGCCGCTGCCGCCACCCGTGCCGCTGCCGCCACCCGTGCCGCTGCCGCCACCCGTGCCGCTGCCGCCGCCCGTGAAGCCCGAGCCGCCACCCGACGAGTTGCTGGTGCAGAAGCTGCCCGCACAGTTGCCGGAGAGACAGTCAGTCGGTCGCACACACGTTCGGCCGTCGAAGCAGCTGCCGCACACGCCACCGCCGCAGTCCACGTCGGTCTCGGCGCCGTTCTTCACGCCGTCGGTGCACGTCGGATCTTTCATCGGCGAGCCACAGCCCACCAGCACCACACACATTGCCAGCCACGTCGCGCGGTTCACCATGACGCGACACCTGACACCGTGTCGCTGCGCACGCAATCGACGCGGCGCTACGGCGGCAACGTCAGCACGGCGTTGATGGGCGTCCCCGCGCGCTCGACTCCGACCGTCATCACCGCACCCGGCGGCCGGTTGTCGAGCAGCGCGAACACCGCCTGTGGTCCGAGCTCGAGCACCGGGACGCCATCTACGGCGACGAGCGCGTCACCCGCCTGCAAGCCCGCCTGCGCCGCGGGACTGTCGGGCTGCACGCCGGTGATGACCAACGCCGGAGACGCGAACTCCACGTCGTGCCCGCTCGCGCCGTGGCCCGCGGACACGACGACCTTCACGGTGACGTCCTTCTCGCCGCCCCTCGGCAGGTCGACGAACGTCTGCCCGCCGCTCTGCGCCTCGTCGCCCAGGCAGCCGACCATCACGTGTCCCGCCGGCGAGTCGGAATTCATCGTTCACCGGGAAAGTTGCCGTGGCACCTCCAGGTGTTGGAGCTTGCCTGCGTTTTCGGTGCGACATCGCGCGCACGCCCGTGTCTTGGCGCCGGACCTTGAGCCCGGAGCTGCCCGATGCGCGTCACGCTGTTGCTGATTCTCCTCTCGTTTCCAGCTGTTGCTGGCAATCGCGCCACCCGGCGCGCGCTCGAAGACGCCCAGGAGGTCGTCGACGACTCCGACGCCGACTGCGCACGGAAGCTGGGCCGCAAGTTGGCGAAGCTCGACGACGACGGGCGCCCGGCCCGCCGCGACGTCAACGACGTCATCGAGTTCGCCGAGGCGTCCTGCCCACGCAAGCTGGCCAGCAAGGTGCGCCGCGCGCTGGCGCCGCTGACAGCGCGTGAGACGCGCGACGACGACGACGAAGAAGAAGACGACGAGCGCCCGGCACGGCGCGACCCGCGACCGCAGCGCTCGTTGACGATGGACGCGGTGGCCTTCCAGGGGCTGCTCGACGCGCTGCGCTCCAACGGCAACGAGTACACGCGCCTTGACGTCTTGCGCAGCGCCATCGCAACCCAGCGCCTGACCGCCGCGCAGCTCGGGCCCATCCTCGACGCGTTCCAGAACGAGTACCTCAAGCTGGACGCCGCGAAGGCGGTGGTGCCGCGCCTGGTGAACCCGCAGCACGCGCTCGGTCACGCCGCGCGCTTCCGCAACACCTTCCTCGCCGCCGACTTCACGAAGCTGCTCTCCACCCGCTGAACGAAAGACGTCCCCATGCTCCGCATTTCACTTGCCGCCGCCGTCCTCACTTCGACCTTCGCGCTCGCGCAGCCCGCCGCCGTCACCGTGCAGTGCGGCGACTGCGGCGCGTTTCAGGGCATCCAGCTGAACCTCGACGGCACGCAGATTGGTGGCGTGTCACAGGCGCCGCGCATCATCGACATCGAGCCCGGCGAGCACGAGCTGAAGGTCATCAAGTGGGTCTCGCCCTTCAAGACCGACGTGCTCTACGAGGGCGTCCTCACGTTCCCCAAGGGCACCGAGCTGCGCGCCAAGGCCAGCAAGGGGAAGTTCGATGTGTACGGGCGCGGCTCGTACACGCCCGCGGCGCCGGTGGTGACGGGGCCGAACCAGCAGCAGGTCGACACCGCGCGCGGCTGGCTCGACGAGGCCGGCGAGTCGCTCGAAGACCTGCAGGAGCGCGTGGAAGACGGCGACGACGAGTGCGTCGGCAAGCTGTCGGGCCGCCTGGGCTCGCTGGAAGACGCGCTGCGCGACGCGAAGCAGAACACCGACCGCGCGTGGGTCGACGCGGCGCTCAACAAGGCGGCCGACGCGCAGAAAGTGCTGACCGGCAAGTGCGAGAAGCGCTCGTCGAAGAAGTGGGGCAAGGGCCTCGAGCGCGTGGTGGCGAAGCTGCAGAACGCGCAGCGCGCGCTGTGAGCGGTCTACGCTCTGCCGCCGTGACGAAGACTCCGCAGACGTTGCTCAGCCTCATCGGGAACACGCCGCTGGTGAAGGTGCAGCACCTCGACACCGGGCCGTGCGAGCTGTTCCTGAAGCTCGAGAGCCACAACCCCGGCGGCTCCATCAAGGACCGCATCGGCCGGTCGATGATTGACGCCGCTGAAGCCGACGGCCTCGTGGGGCCGCATCAGAAGAAGCTCATCGAAGCGACCGCCGGCAACACCGGCCTCGGCCTCGCGCTGGTGGCCTCGCTCAAGGGCTACGAGCTGACCCTCGTCATCCCCGACAAGATGAGCCAGGAAAAGGTGACGCACCTGCGCGCGCTCGGCGCGAAGGTGGTGATGACCCGCAGCGACGTCGAGAAGGGTCACCCGGCCTACTACCAGGACCTCGCGGAGCGCCTCGCGAAGGAGACCGGCGCGTTCTACGTGAACCAGTTCAACAACCCGGCGAACCCGCGCGCGCACGAAGAGACGACGGGGCCAGAGCTGACGGCGCAGCTCGACGGCCGGCTCGACGCGATGGTGTGCGGCGTCGGCAGCGGCGGCACCATCACCGGCCTCTCTCGCCATTTCGCGAAGACGATTCCCAACTGCGAGATGGTGCTGGCCGACCCGAAGGGCTCCGCGCTCGCCGACTACGTCCACACAGGAAAGTTGGGCCCCGTCGGCAGCTGGCTGGTGGAAGGCATCGGCGAAGACTTCTTGCCGCCCATCGTCGACCTCTCGCGCGTGCGCCAGGCCTTCACCATCGACGACGCCGAGGCGCTGACCACCACGCGGCTGCTGCTGGCGAAGGAAGGCATTCTCGGCGGCACGTCGACGGGCACGCTGGTGGCGGCGGCGCTGCGCTATTGCCGCGCGCAGACGGCACCGAAGCGCGTGTGCACCTTCGTGTGCGACTCGGGCAACAAGTACCTCTCGAAGGTCTTCAACGATTTCTGGATGGCGGACCACGGCTTCTTGTCGCGGCCGCGCACGGGCGACCTGCGCGACGTGATGACGCGCCGGTTCTCAGACGGGCACGTCGTCACCGTGGCGCCGGGCGACACGCTGCTGACCGCGCTCTCGCGCATGCGGCTCTACGACATCTCGCAGCTGCCGGTGCTCGACGGCGCGAACGTGGTGGGCATGCTCGACGAGAGCGACGTGTTGCTCGCCAGCGTGGACGACCAATCGAAGCTCAAGCAGCTCGTCTCGACGGTGATGTCCACGCGGCTCGAGACCGTCGACGTGAAGACCGACGTGAAGTCGCTGCTGCCTCTGTTCGACAAGGGCATCGTGCCGCTGGTGTTCGACGGGCCTGAGTTCGTCGGGCTCATCACCCGGATGGACCTGCTCGGGCACCTCCGCCGACAGCTCTGAAAACGCGCCTATTAATAAGGTGCGACAGGCGTTCAGTACGGCGATGTGCGCGACCGCCCTACGGCGTCGGCGCGAGGGCACGCACCACCAGCTGACCCTGTCGCGCGTAGTCGATGGCCTCACCCAGCAGCCGCGCGGCTTCCT
>CAYWON010000332.1:0-3766 GCA_964459885.1 uncultured Archangium sp. | reverse complement strand
AGAAGGGCTGGGAAGAGGTCGCCACCTACGCGCTGGACTGGGCGCACCAGCCCACCGCGTTCGGCCTCAGCTGATCAATACACGCGGAAGCCGCCGGCCTTGTAGTCGCGGAACGCGCGCTGGATGTCGTCGGCCGTGTCACCCACGAACGGCCCGTAGGTGACGAGCGGAATGTTCTGCCGCTCGCCTGAATAGAAGAGGACGCGCAGCGGCTCGTCGCTGCCATTCGCGACGCGAATCACGGCGTCGCCCTGCGCGCCTGAAGGTGGCGTGTCGAGCCAGCCGACCTGGCCCACGCCGAGCGGTTTTCCACCGACGGCCGCGCGCCCGCTCAACACGTAGAAGAACCCGTTGTGCGAGTACGGCGCGTCCTGCTCGAGGGCAGCGCCGGGCTGGAGCGTCAGGTCCGCCACCGTCACCGGCACGTGGTTGCGCGTCGACGACGTCAGCGCCCCGCTGCGGCCGCTGTAGAGCCGCACTTCCGCGCCGGGCTCGCGACGCACCAACGCCTCGCCGCGCGGCACGAGCTGATGGTCAGGCTCGGCCCAACGCGCGGCCTTCGGCAGCGTCACCCACAGCTGCAGCAGCCGGAAGTTCAGCTCAGCGTCGGTGGCTTTGCCGTGAATGACGCCCTTCCCCGTCGTCGTCCACTCGACGTCGCCGGGCTTCAGCGTGCCCTCACCGCCGCTCTCGAGCCCCAGCGTGCCGTCGACGAGGAACGACACGGTCTCCATGCCGGTGTGCGGGTGCGGGCCGCCGGCGAAGCGCCCGTGAATGCGGTCGTCCATCAACAGGATGAACGGGTCGGCGTCGGCCCACTCGTCCTGGCGGATGACCTCGATGACGCGGTGGTCTGGCCCGAACTGGCCCTGCGCGGGTGCGGGCAACGTACGAATGCGACCGAGCGTTCTCTGCGACGACATGACGGGCTCCTTGTGACCACGTGGGTAACGGGCGCGTCGCGACGCCACAAGGAGGCACACCGATGTGCCCGCAGGTATACAGAAGGCACCATGTCGTCACGTCGCGCCCTCGTCGAGCGTTGCACCCCATCGCGCCACCTCATGGCGAGGGTCGGTGACAAGTGGAGCATGCTCATCGTCATCGCCCTGCGTGACGGGCCGCTGCGCTTCAACGAGCTCAAGCGCGCGCTCGCGCACGTGTCTCAACGCATGCTGACGCTGACGCTGCGCGGCCTCGAGCGCGACGGGCTGCTGACGCGTACGGTGACGCCGTCGCGACCGCCGCGCGTCGACTACGAGCTGACGACCCTCGGGCACTCGCTGCGCGGCCCCATCGAGGCGCTCGGCACGTGGGCGACGCAGCATCAGAAGCAGATCGAACGCGCCCAGCAGCGCTACGACGCGCGCGCGTAACCTGCCGACAGTCTTGGCGTTCGAGTCACTTGTCGGACCCGGCGCCTACATTTCGGCACATGACCCCATTCGACGCGGCGGTGCTGCAGAACCCGGACGATGTGGACACGTGGGCGGTGTTCGCTGATTGGCTCGAAGAGCGCGGCGACCCACGCGCCGAGCTGATGCGGTTGATGCCACCGGGCGTCACGTTCCCGTCGACGTCGCCGCTCGACCCGCGCATCGCCGCCGTCATCGACGCGCACGCGCCGACGTGGTTCCCCGGCCTGCGCCTCGCGGAGCTGCACCTCACGTGGCGCCACGGCTTCGTGCACGCAGCGCAGGTCACGCGCCGCGCGATGGGAGACCTGTCACCGGAAGACTTCTTCGCGTTGCCGTCGCTGCGGTTCATTCAACACCTCACGGTCGTCGGCGACGGCCTGACTCGCGCGCTCGCGTTGCTGCCAGGGCTGAGGCACCTCACGCTGTTCTCGGTGCGTGGTCCTGAGCTCCGCTGGCTCGACGACGTGACGTTGCCCGCAGTGGAGCACCTCCACCTGCAGCGCTGCGAGCTCGGCGGCGACGGGCCGTGGCGTGTGTCGCTGCCGTCGCTCAAGACCCTGCAGGGGCCAGGACATCTCGTCGTGGCGCTGCAGACCACGTCAGCCGCGCGCACCGCGACCGTGACGCTCGACGGGCCGCGAGACGTCGCGGCGATGGAACAACTGCGTGGCGCGAAGCCGCGGGGCTTCATCGACGGTGTCGGCCTCTCAGAGCGCCAGCTCGACGAGCTCCGCGCACGGTGGCCAGACGCAGCGGCGAGCGCGTCGGTGCGGGAGGAGAGCAACAGCTTTCACTGGAGCCGCCGCCCGAGCGCCAGCGGACAACCGCGTCACGCGCCGCCCGACTTCCATCGGCTGCCGCGCTGGGTGATTGAGGAGCGGCCCAACCCCCAGTCCTCCTCGCCCAGGACCGTGGCGTACGGCGCAGGCATTCCGATGAACGAGGCAGGTTCGCTCTGGCACAGCCGGTGTGTGGCGTGCGCGTCGGGCGACGTGCACTGCGTCTACCTGATGCAGTCCGAGCTCTACAGCCGCTTCGAGACCACGCACTACGAGACGGCCGAGCTGCACTGTCAGCGCTGCGGTGCGTTCACCGCGTATGCGGCGACGTACGAGTCGTAGGCTCTACAGGTGGGCGGTCGGCGCGGTTGGTCGCGACGTGCTCGAGCCCGAGCGGCACCTCGCCGCCGACGCTGCGTCACGCAGGTGACGACGCTTCGTGGAGGGGCGCGGAGAAGTGACTGGGTCTCCGAGGCCCGTCATAAACAATGACACGCGCGACAGCGTTTATGACGCACGCTGCGGAGGCACCACCCTGTCCGCCCTCCAGCAGCGCCTCGCTCGAGGTCGCGAGCCCGCCACGCCACGCGCAGCGCCGAACTGCGCGCACGACGCGGCGAGGGACCAACTGACGGGTCGTTTGTTCCACCGGTGGTGCGTCGATCCGTCAGAAGTCACTTCGCTCCGAAGCCGAGGGCCAGCCACGCGATAGGCACGACCGAAGGCGTCCCACACGGCCGTCGCGAGGGCCTTGATGCGCGCGGACGGCACGTTGGCGAGCGGCGTGCCCGCACCGCACAGGCCCCGCGGTTTCGCGGCGACGTCGGCGCGAGGGACCAACTGACGGGTCGTTTGTTCCACCGGTGCACCGGTGGTGCGTCTGACCCGTCAGAAGTCACTTCGCTCGAAGCCGAGGGCCCGCCACGCGATGCGCACGGCCGAGATCTTCCGACCGGCTCCCGTTCGAGCATGTGAGTGACGAGCAGGCCGCGGCGCCTCCTCGCGCCCGTCCCGACTTACGTCGCGTGCACACGGACATACTCTGAACAGGTACGGACTTACTTCCGTCATGTACGGACCTACTTCGACACCGTACGGACTTACTTCGGCATGGCACGGACTTACTTCTGCTGAGTACGGACGCCTTGAACGTAAGTACGGACGTACTTTCCGTGAGCACGGACATACTTTCAGTGAATACGGACTTACTTAACGTGGGCACGGACAAGATTCCGATGACCCCGGACGCGCCTGCGTTCACTCCGGGCGCTGCGGGGAGTCCTTCGGCGCCCGGCGCGCCCGCGTCGCCTGCGGGGCGAGGAAGGCACGGAGCCCCGGGAGCACGCGCATCACCGGCGCGTTCTTCGACTCCTTCCGCGCCGCGAGGAAGGCGAGCTGCAGCGCACGCAGCTCCCGCAGCACCCGGCCCTCCATCACGTCGATGACGGGGCCGTCTCCCTGGCGCCGACGACTCCAGCCGAGGTGCAGTTCCTCTTCCTTCACCAGCGCCGCGTGCTGCACCTCGGCCGCCTGGAGCCACGCGCGGGTGAGGCCGACGTCATCAGCGAG
>CAYWON010000331.1:0-3799 GCA_964459885.1 uncultured Archangium sp. | reverse complement strand
TCTCCGATCGACGATGGAGACAAGCGCTCGACGTCATGGCCACCTGTGCCGTGGTCGACGGTGACACCGAGATTCAACCAGCGCACCTAGGCGTCCTCCGCTTCGTGATGTGGCGAAGGCCCTCCGACCAAACGAAGGTGGTCGATCTGCTGGCGAGCGCTCTCAAGAAGATGAAGCTCACGACCGTCACCGCTTCGGCGAACGAGATCCTGGAGCTCATCAATGAGCGACGAAACGAACTCATCGCGGTGGCTTCGGAGGTTCGGGATGCCGACCGCGGTTACTACTCGCGACCGGCAGATCCGATGGCGAAAGTTCGACCCCGCGCGATTGAGGCCCTAACAAAGACGCAGGTGGTTCTGAGCTCCGCGAAGAAGTACCAGCAGGAGGTCATTAAGGTGCTGGCCGGTGGGCTTCAGCTCTGGCGCCCCTTTTGGGAAGATGTGGTGGCGCGTCTGCCGATCGCACAGGAGATCGCCAAGCTGGAAGCGCATGAAGTGCTCAGCGAGGCCTTCAAGGCACGGTTGCAGGCCCCATGAGCAGCCGAGCGCCGCTGAGTTGGCGTTCGCGATCGGAGCTTTCCGCTGCGCCTCCGAGCGGGAACGTGATCAGCACCGATATCTATGATTGGTGGCACTTCCGGCGACTGGAGGCGCATGAGCCAACGTTGTTCCGCCGCCTTGCCCGTGACCATCAGCTGATCCCCCTCGCCTTCGACCTCTACGCAGCGCTCTACAAGCCGCGATGGCGCCTAAAAAAGGAAGCGACCGTGCGCCTGTCGGCCGCGATCGGCTACCTCCTCGAACGACGCGGGCTGCTGCATGCGTTGCGGCAGAAGACGGTGCTCAACGAATGGGCGACCGTTGTAGCCCTTCCCCTTCTCCTCAAGCCGCTCTTCGAGGCTCTGTCGAAAGCTCGGAGAAAAGACAATCCAGGTAGCGGCGCGGGCGGCAGTGTCGTCGCTCAACTCGAGGGAAATCGCGCGGTGGGCCGGGAACTCAAGGCGTACGAATGCGCGTGTACAGCACTGGCCGAGTTCGACGCTAGGCATGGGCTCGATGCGCTCCCCGCAGATGCGAAAGGAGGCCCGGCTCGCTCGCTATCGAAGCGTGTGGAGCAACCTCCACTGCGACGGCGCCACCTGACGCAGATGTTGCGCACGACCGGACGTCCCGAACTCTTACAGGAACGAACTCGCCTCACTCAAACGGTCGAACAGTGCCGGGCCAGCGTCCGGAAGGCACGTGACGGACGCGGGCAAAAGGAACTGGTGCACGCACTCGCCGTCGCGTTTGGCGATGACCCGGAGATGAACGCGGCGGTGACTGCCGCGAGCACCGCAGTAGACGAAGCGATGGCACTAGTGGCGTCAGTCAGACACCTGTTCGAGGAGAATGATCGCTGGGGGCGAGAGCGGGGCAGCATGTACGCACTCCCGCTCGATCTGGTGTTCGAACTCGGCAACATGCTTCGGACGCAACCGAGCCTGAGGAAGATCGTCGAACTCGCCGGGCGATGGAGCGTCACCCTGAAGCGCAGATTCCCCCGGGGCCATTCCCGGCACGGGAGGCATGAAGTCGTGGGGGTCGAGACAGGCGGTGACGTTCATCGGCTCTTGCCGAGCGAGCTGAGCCTTCTCGGGCGCCGACTCCATCCGCTCCTCCGGATTGTCGCACTCGCCCGAATCGTCGAGCGCCGCGCATTGCTGTGGGAGCTCCGTGGGCCACACCTCTTGGGACGCGGCCCCGTGATTGTGGTGGTCGACACCTCGGGCTCAATGGAAGGACCACGGGTACTCGTCGCCAAGGCACTGGTGCTCGCGCTCGCGTTGCGCTGTTGGGAAAAGCGCCGGCCGATGCACGTTCTCACCTTCGGATCGGCGACTGAGCTGTCGGAGTTCTCCCTCCGACCAGACGACGAGTTTGGCCCACGGATACGACGGTGCCTCCGAATCGCATTCGGCGGCGGGACAGACTTCGACTCGCCGCTGGAGCGTGTCGCGCAGTTGTGTGAGGCCAAACCATGGTCGCAGGCTGATGCGATCTTCATTACGGACGGTCATTGCACGGTGAATCAGTCGACGGTCGAGCGAATCAATGCCGTCAAGCGTGCCCGCGGACTTGAGATTATCGGAGTGCTGGTAGCCGCTGGGTCAGGCCTCGAGCGCGTTGCGGATCACACCTTCAGGTCCGAGCCGGGTAACGACGACGGAGCGCTTCCCGACGCCCTCCTAGCGCGCCTGTCGAATCGCCTCTGAGAGCGCCGAACGGCGCCACGCTGCGACACCTGCTCGGCGTCGGCCTGCTCGCGGGCGTGGGCTTCACCATGGCGCTCTTCATCGGCGGGCTGGGCTTCGACGACGCCGCGCTGGTCGACGTCTCGAAGGTGGGCATTCTCGCCGGGTCGGTCATCGCGGCCGCGCTGGGCCTCGCGACCCTCGCCCTCGGCGCGAAGTCAGCGCCGCGCTGACCGCGGCTGTCACCGCGCGGCTCCCTCGCGCTGGCCAACGAGGGCTCAACGCGCCGCCGCGCGAACCCGCCGTCGTCGGAACAGCAGCGTCACCGCCACGCAGGCCACCCCGCCGCCCTGACCACAGCCGCAGCCCGCGGGCTCGCCAGGCACGCCGTCGGGCGCGCCGCCGTCGGCGGTCACCACCTGCCCGGCGTCCACACCGGCGTCTTCAACGCCCGCGTCTTCAACGCCCGCGTCTTCAACACCGGCGTCTTCAACACCGGCGTCTTCAGCACCGGCGTCTTCAGCACCTGCGTCGACGCCCCCGCCGTCGGCGGGCGCCGCGCACGGGCTCAACTGGAAATCGACAGCGTCCACCACGCCCGTCGCGGCCGCCTGCTGCGCTTCGGTCGCGAGGCAGCGCGCGCTGCCGTGCAACGCCACGCTGAAGAAGACCGTCGCCCAGTCGCGGAACAGGGCCTGCCGCGCGGCCGAGACAGACGAAGCGCCGCCACAGCCCACGGTGCACGTCGACGACGTGGGCGACTGCGCGTCACAGTGGCCGGCGCCCACCACCCGCAGCCGCGCCTTCTCGCCGGGCTTGGGGGTGAACCACGCCGCCGCGTTGCCCTGCGAGTTGCACTGCGCGGCCGGCGCGAACACGAACAGCGCGGCGGCGCTCACCGACGCCGACGCGCCGACGCCGAGGTTGTTGCTGTCGGTGGGGTCGAGCAACACCACCGCCGCGACGGCGCGCGCCGCCGCCAGCGCCCACGCCGACAAACCGCCGGCGCTGTGGCCCACCGCGCCGAGCCGCGCCGCGTCGACGTCACCCACCGCCGCGCGCTGCGCCATCGCCGCCCACAAGATGTCCGCATTGCGCGCGTGGTCCGACGCGCCGCACTGGAGCCGCAGCAGCAACGGGAACTGCGGCACCACCACCACGGCGCCGTCTTCTGCGAGGGCGCGCGCGACGTCGCTCATCGCTTCTTTCGACAGCTGAAAGCCGTGCGCGACGCCGACCAGCGCGTGAGGGCCAGCGCCCGTCGGTTGGTAGACGTCGACGTCGTACGACGTCATGCCCGCACCGGAGCAGCTCGGCACGCTCACCGTCGTACTGCTGACGGACACCTGACCCAGCGCGTTGCCGCCGACGACGAGGACGGCCAACGACAGGGCTGCGACGGGCAGGCGAGACATGGGCTGGCTCCTGGACACCTGTGCGTACACGCCACGGTGGCGCAGGTTTCGCGCCGCGACGTGACTCCCGCGGGAGATTCCGCTACGCGCCCGCCATGAAGACCGCTCTCTGGCTCGTCGCGTCGCTGGCGTTGCTGTCGTCGTGTGG
>CAYWON010000330.1:0-3821 GCA_964459885.1 uncultured Archangium sp. | reverse complement strand
TCGAAGCTCCACGCGTGCAACGGGCAGTACAGGTGGTAGCCCTGCAGGTCGCCGCGGCCCAGCTCACCGTCGCGGTGCGGGCACGCGTTGTCGATGGCGAACGCCACGCCGCCGACACGCACGGCGGCCAACTTCCAACCGCCGGCTTCCACCACGACGGGCTGGCCCTCTTTGAGGTCGGCAGACGCGATCAACTCCACGAAGTCCACGAATCGCACCTTACCCGCGGAAATTGCGTTGCCGAGCGACGACGTGCCGGTGACTACTCTCGCCCCATGAGCCTCACCGAAAAGGAACGGTCTGAACTCTTCGACGCGCTGACCTGGGACGCCAAGCGTTTCGGGCAGGAGCTGGCGGACACCGCCTACGCGCGCGGGCTGGCCGTCACCAACAAAGACGACGGCTCGACGAAGGCCATCCCCATCACCGCGACGCCGATGATCATCGACGCCGAAGAGCTGGCGCGACGGCAGCAGCTCGCCGCCCGCATCGCGTCGGCCACGCTCAAGATGGCGCGCGCAGTGCTCAAGTCGGAAGGCCGCCGCGACCTGGTCATCGGCGGCCTCTCGCCGCTCGAGCAGCAGCTGGCGCTGGCGACCTTCGAGCAGTTGGAGACGCTGGTCACCACGCGCGTCGACTTCTTCGTCGGCGACAAGGTCAACGCGCTCGAAGTGAACGCCACCATCCCCGCGATGCAGGGCTACTCGGACATCGCGGCGAACACGTTCCTCGAGGTCGTCGGCCGCACGTGGGGCGCGCCCGATCACGTCATCGCCGGCTGGCAGGCCAAGAACGGCAGCAACGCCATGGCGCTCTACCGCGCGCTGCTGACGGGCTACGCACAGGTGCGCCCGGGCAAGACGCCGGAGCGCATCGCCCTGCTCTCTCGCCGCAACGACGCGCAGCTCACCGAGCAGAAGTACCTCCTCGAGCGCTTCCGCGAGTGGGGCGCTGAAGCCGACATCGTTCATCCTGATCAACTCAGCGGCACCGACGCAGTGCAGGCGCATGGGAAGAAGTACGACCTGGTGTACCGCCACCTGTTCGTGCGTCGACTCGAAGAGGCCGGCATGGAAGGCGCCGACTACGTCAAGGCGCTGCTCGCCGAGCCCAACGGCACGCGCGCGGTGGTGCTGAACCCGCCGGCGTCGCAGGTCGAAGTGAAGGCCGTGTTCGCCCTGCTCTCTTCAGCGCTCGACGACTCGCGGCTGGCGAAAGAAGCGCGCCTCACCGAGCCGGAGCTGGAAGCCATTCGTGAGACCGTGCCGTGGACGCGACACTTCCGCGGCGACGAGCTGCTGGCGAAGGTGCAAGCCGACCCCGATCGCTATGTGCTCAAGCGCAGCTGGGACTACGGCGGCCGCGCGGTCTTCGTCGGTCGCACGCGCAACGAGCCCGGGTTCACCGAGCGCACGCAGGCGGCGTACGGCGAGCCCCTGACGTGGGAAGCGCTCTGCCAACGCGCCGTGGTCGACGAGGCCGGCGGTGGCTTCGTGGTGCAGCAGGTGATCGACATCACGACCGAAGAGCACCTGCTGTGCAGCGGGCCCGCGCAGATCCCCACGCAGCTCTTCGTCGACTTCTCGGCCTACGCGTCGGTGGGGCTCGGCGATCAACCGCGCTGGGGTGGCGTGTGCCGTGGCTCCATCTCGCACATCGTCAACATCGTCGGCGGTGGCGGCGTGCTGCCGCTCATCACCAGCGAGGTCGCGCGATCACTCCTGATGGCCCGGCGCGCCTGGAACAAGTGACGGCTCCAACCTGACGTAGCCCCAGGGGTTGAAGAAGAAGTCGTCGTTCTCGTACTCGCGACACGGCAGGAAGCGCATCACGCGCTTCGCGTCAGTCGGCGTGCGCACGAAGGTGTTGCCGGGGTGAACGCCGCGCGGCGGTCGCTCACACACCAGGTAGAGCGCGAGCGCGTCGAGCCAGCTGACCGCCTCGAAGGGCTCGAGTGAATCGGAGATCTGCACGTCGGCCTCGCCGAGCAGGTGCAAACCGCACGTGTAGAAGACGCCGTCTGCGCTCTTGAGCGGCCGCCTGACGAACGCGAAGTACAGCTCGGCGCCGACGGCTTTGTCTGACTGCGCGCCCGCCGCGAGCTCCAACCAACGCTCCTTGCCGTGGGCGATGCCCGCGCTCTCGTTCTTGATGCCCACCGCTCCCGCGGCGAAGAGCGCTTCCACCAGCTGCAGCGTCTTGAGCGCGACCTTGCCGGCGTTCTTCTTCGTGACGTGCGGCGAGAGCACGTACGCCACAGCGGTGTGCGCAGCGATGGCCTCGCGATCTTCCGGCGTCACCGACAGCGAGACGCGATCGAACGAGACGTCGAACGCCCGGCCCATCGCAGCGTCAGGCGTGAGCTGCGAGAACTCATGGTCGACCTCGAAGCCGAACCGCTCAGCCAGCGCGTCGATGGCTTCGAACGTCTTCCAGTTGCCGACCGCGCACAGCACGTGTCGCGCGTCGACGCCGAAGTCGGTCGCCTGGTACTCGGCCCACGCCTGCTCGGGGTCGAAGTCAGCGCCCTCTTCTGCTGACTGCGCGTCAGCGCGGCTTCGCTCCATGACGATGCACGGAGATCGATCGCGAACCTCGGCGACCTCCTGCTCGGTCAGCCGGCGCCCGCGGTGCTGCTCGGCGTAACGCAACGCTTCGCGCAGCGGAGGCGTGAAGACCAACACCGTGTCGTCGCTCTGATTCCCCATGGCGCGCGGGCTTATAGACCGTCGTGGTGATGGCGCGGGCGCGGTCACACAGCTATGGATCGCCGCATGAACCAGGACCCCGGTTACTCGTATTCGCTGACGGGCTCTGCCTCGTCGGTGCTCGCCGAAGAGTCGGCCCGCGTCTTCATGAACCGCGTCTACGGGTGGATGGCCTTTGGCCTCTTCCTCACCGGCGCCATCGCGTGGACGGTCGCGTCGAGCGAAGCGCTCACCAACATGGTGCTGCCGCTGTTCTACCCGCTGATGATCGCCGAGCTGGTCGTGGTCTTCGCGTTCTCGGCCATGCAGTCGAAGGTGTCGGGCCCTGTCGCCGCGGTCCTCTTCATTCTTTACGCGGCGCTCAACGGGCTGACGTTCTCCGTCATCTTCCTCGCCTACGAGCTCGGCTCTGTCGGCCTGGTCTTCGGCATCACCGCCGGTGCGTTCGCGGCGCTCAGCGTGTTCGCCACCGTCACCAAGAAGGACCTCTCGGGCTGGCGCTCGTTCCTCTTCATGGGCCTCATCGGCCTCATCATCGCCAGCGTGGTGAACCTCTTCCTGCGCTCGCCGATGGTGACCTTCGTGAGCTCGTGCGTCGGCGTGCTCGTGTTCGCCGGCCTCACTGCGTACGACACGCAGAAGCTGCGGCAGTACCACGCGAACTCGGGCTACGCGTCGGCCATGTCGCTGGCGATCTCCGGCGCGCTGATGCTGTACCTCGACTTCATCAACCTGTTCCTGATGCTGCTGCGCCTGCTGGGCCGCCGCCGCTGACGAAAACAGCAGCGCCGGGGCAGCGAGTCTGCTCCGGTGCCGCTCGTGGAACAGAAACAGTCACGCACCCTCGTCGGCGTCGTCCTTATCCTCATCTTCGGCGCGCTCATGTGCTGCGGCGCCACGATCGTGCTCGGCGCGGTCGCTGGCTACGACGACGCAAAGAAGCAGGCCTCGACGCCGCCGCCCACTGACGACGACACCACCGACGTCCCCGACGACGAGATCGGCGACGAAGACACCAGCGCGACGCTGAAGGAACAGTTCGCGGACGAGATGCTCGCTGGCCTCGCCGACGCCGGGCACCCCGACTACGTCTACGACGCAGACCGCTACGAG
>CAYWON010000329.1:0-3833 GCA_964459885.1 uncultured Archangium sp. | reverse complement strand
CGGTGCGTGAGCTCGTCGACGGCGCCGTTGGTGGGCGCGACGAGCACGATGCGTTGGCTGGGCGTGCGCGTCACGACGTCGGCCAGCTGGTTCGCGAGCGTCTGCGTCTTGCCGGTGCCGGGCGGGCCCCACAACAAGCCCCACTCAGCGCTCCACGGCCCGTCGATGGACGTCGCGGCGTGCGGCTTGGCGAGCGACGGTGCGCCGTCGTGCACCCACTGCAGCGCGAGGTCGAGGCGCGCGTCGGTGGAAGCGCCAGCCAGGAGCAGCGCCTCGGAGAAATCGAAGGGCTTGAAGACCCACGCGGTCGCCTTGTCGAGCGCGCCTTCCGGGAGCGTGCCGGGCGACACGTAGACATCACCCGTCTGCGCGTCGACATGCACGACGTCGCCGGACCACGCGGGTTGGTCGTCAGCGAAGGCGATGACGCGACCGCCGACCCAGTCGGCCTGCGCGGCGGGCAGCGGCTGCAGGACCACGAGGCCGTCTTCGAAGCGCTGGCGCGTGACCGCGTCGAGCTGCACCGAGTGGTACTGCGCCGCTTCGGTGCGGAGGACCTTCTCGAGCTCCTGTCTCAACGTCGCCACCGCCCCTCTTTATCTCCAGCGCTTCTGGGGTATGGGCCCTTCAGCAACATGACTTCCCGCCGCTTCTCGAACGAAGAATTCAAGACCGCCATCGCCGTGCTCGAGGCTGTGGTGGAAGACCGCGCCCGCCTCGCCGAGATGCCCGAAGAAGAGCGGCGTCAGTTCCTCATGGCTGCGGGGCGCGCGGCGTCTCCGCTGCGTCACGAGGTGCAGGCCTTCAGCAAGGCGATGCGCCGCGACCGGCTCAAAGAGCGCCAGCAGCGCGACCGCGACATCCGCGAGGCGACGGCGATTCGTCAGGCGCGCAAGGAAGCCGTCTTCGTGCCGCCGCCGCAGCTGCCGTCGGGCGAGCGCCGCGACGGGCCCACGTTGGAAAAGGCGCGCCACTGCTACGTGTGCAAGGCCGAGTACCGCACGCTGCACCACTTCTACGACGCGATGTGCGTCAGCTGCGGCGACTACAACTACGCCAAGCGTTTCCAGACGGCGAAGCTGGACGGCCAGGTGGCGCTCATCACCGGCGCGCGGCTGAAAATCGGCGCACAGGCGGCGCTGATGCTGCTGCGGGCCGGCGCGCGCGTCATCGTCACCACGCGCTTCCCGCACGACGCGGCCATCCGCTACACGAAGGAGCCCGACTTCAAGGACTGGGGTCACCGGCTCGAGGTGCACGGCCTCGACCTGCGGCATTCACCTTCGGTGGAGCTCTTCTGCCGGTGGATGTCGCGCCGGTTGCCGCGGCTCGACTTCCTCATCAACAACGCGGCGCAGACGGTGCGGCGGCCGGTGGGCTTCTTCTCGCATTTGATGGACCTCGAGTCGGCGCCGGTGAACCGGCTGTCAGACGGCGCGCAGCAGGTGTTGTCGGGGCGCGTGGAGTGCCTCAACGCGCTGGGCGCGGTGCCTCAGCTGGGCGGCGGCGGCGCTGACGTGACGGGGCTGTCGACGTGGCACGTAAATGCGGGCGCGGCGTCGGGCGTGGTGCAGTCGGCGGCGATGAGCCAGGTCCGCTACACGTACGAAGACGCGGCCTACGGCATGGAGGTGTTCCCCGAAGGGAAGCTCGACGCCGACCTGCAGCAGGTCGACCTCCGCACGATGAACTCGTGGCGCATGACGCTGGACGAGGTGTCGACGCCGGAGCTGTTGGAGGTGCAGCTGGTGAACGCGGTGGCGCCGTTCATTCTCGCGGCGCGGTTCCGTGAGCTGATGAAGAAGACGGTGAGCGAGAACAAGCACGTCATCAACGTGTCTGCGATGGAAGGCTCGTTCTCGCGTGGAACCAAGACAGACAAACACCCGCACACCAACATGGCGAAGGCGGCGCTCAACATGATGACGCTGACGAGCGCGCCCGACTACGCGCGCGACGGCATCTTGATGAACGCTGTCGACACGGGTTGGGTCACTGACGAAGACCCGGCGCAGCACGCGGCGCGCAAGAAGGATGACCTGGGGTTCCAGCCGCCGTTGGACATCGTCGACGGCGCGGCGCGGGTGATTGATCCCATCTTCATGGTGGCGAACGGCGCGGAGCCGGCGTTCGGGAAGTTCTTGAAGGACTACCGGCCCACGAGCTGGTGAACGACCCGTTGGGACGAAGTCGTAACGTCGGCGCGCTCAGGCATTGCCCGAGTTGACGGCGCACGTTCGCCTGACGCACTGTGCGCGCGCTGTTCGGGTTGTGGTGCTTGGGTCGTGGACTGGTGGTTGGGCGAGGGTGACATGCACAAGTGGATGGGTGTGGTGTGTGGGTTGGGGCTGGGGTTGGTGGCGGGCGGGTGTGCAAAAGCGAGTGCGCCGCACGAAACAGCGAAGTCAGAACTTCTTGCCGACGTGAGCAGCGCGGCGACGGGGGCGGGCTTTGATCAAGCGACCCGTTGGGTTCGCGAAGAGTGCTTCGCGCGTCAACCGACGAAGAAGCTCGATGTGCAGCGTTGGGAAGCGACAGGCTTCACCAGCTACACTCGAGGTCTGGGACAGATTCCCGTTCGCCGACCCCACGCTGAGCCTTGAGATGGCGACCATCCAGGGGCGGGCGCCTCCGGCAGGCGGTTCGCCAGCGGGTACGCTCTACGAGACCACCCCCGATCGAGAAAACGGAGTGAGAGCAGGACTGAAGGTCAGCGGCCGCAACGCTCAGAACCTCGCCACCGCGCTTCCGAGCGACAACTTCTGCTTTCTGACTGGCGTGGCCGGCCGTTTCCACAACGAGAGCGACGCGGTGTTCATCGATCGCAACGATGGCCGGCAGACGTTGCGGGCGCCGACTCCGTTCTCGAAGGACCGAAACCCAGGGGGCGTAGCGCAATGCGTGCAACTCGACCGGCCGTGACCCCTGCCTCGGCAGCTGCCGTCATCCTCTGTCTGTGCACAGGCTGCGCGGACGACCCGTGTTTTCAGCCGCGTGCAGCAGACACGACCGAGTGTCTCGTCGTCGATGGTGGGCTCTCGTTCTCGCGCAACATGCCGATGGATGAAGCGACGGTACATGCGATGTGCGACGCGCCGTGCGTTGACGTCAGTGGCACGGTCGAAATCGACGGCTATGACCGCCTCGTCGATGTCCCGGGCCTCTCCAAGGTCCGCCAACTCGGCGGGCTCGCGATCCACATCGCGACACTGCAGAACCTCAAGGGGCTGGAGCACGTCGACGTCCAGGGTGGCCTCTACCTGCTCAATCGAAGCGGTGAGGAGAACAGGTTCACGAGTCTCGAAGGCTTCACGGACGACGCGCTCATCGGCTTGACGCTCGATGGGCTGCGAGCGGCCACGTACGACTTGAACAGCCTCGGACTGAGGCAACTCGACAGGCTCACGCTGCGCTACTCGCATGTCGATGCAGTCGAGGCTACGGGTTGGCGGCTGAAATCGATCTTCGCGCGCGGCTGCGACGAACTGCACACGGTCAGTCTCGACGCCGCGCAGATGGAGAGCGTGGACCTCAACGGCAACGAAAAACTCGAGACGCTGATCTGGCCTGACGAGCTGGTCGTGACCCGCAAAGTCACGATCACGAACAACACGGCGCTGTCGACGTGCGTCGCGTCGAACTTCGTCAACGAGACGACCCAGCCGAACACCATCGTCATGACGTCTGGCAACGGCCCATGTCGATAAGGCGAACGCTCGCCGCTCGATGCCACCGGATCCACGGTGGCGCGGCTGCCCACCGTGAGCATTTGCTCCCTGGGTACAGACCGGCGAGATCCCTGACACCGCAGACCGGGGACATGGCTGACACGT
>CAYWON010000328.1:1726-3842 GCA_964459885.1 uncultured Archangium sp. | reverse complement strand
GCGTAGAAGTCGGCGTCGGTGGTGGGGTTGACGCGGCCGGTGACGGCGCACGACAACGCGTTGGCGGTGGCCGGCGTGTCGTTGGGCTCGAGCTCTTCGGTGCACGGGGTCACGGTCAGCTGCAGCTCGGCGCCCTGGGCGCTCTGGGTGCTCTCATCGACCCACACGAAGACGTTCTCGTTGGCCGCCATGGCGTGGCAGCTGATCTGCTCGCTGGCGGTGGTCGACAGCCCCGTGCGGTTCACAGCGCCGAGGCACTGCGCGCCTTCATAGGTGGCCGGGCCCGAGGTCGCGGGCACGCAGGTGTTCGACAGGTACAGCACCGAGTTGACCGACACCGACGCTGCCCCCACGCGGAACGAGTAGCGGCCGGCGACCGGCGCGCGGAACTGCAGCGCCACGTCACGGCCCGGGGCGGTGGTGTTGGTGTTGCCGGTGCCGACGAAGCACCCCGCGTCACCCGGCAGCTGCGCCGAGTTGGTGGCGGGCGCCAAGCCCGCGTCGGCCGCGGTGCGCACCACCACGGTGCGGTTGAGCGGCACGTTGGTCGAGGTGGCGCTGCACTCGTCGCTCACGTCTGGGTCGGCCAGCGCGGTCAGCGCCAGTTGCACGTCTTGCGCGGTGCTGCCGGGCGCGGTGGAGCCGCCCACCGCCACCTGCACCCAGTACTGCGTGCCGCCCTGCAAGCGCACGATGCTGGTGGCGCGGCTGCCGCACAACGCTGTGTCGTTGCACGAGCCGGTCAGCTCGACGGGCGCCCCGCAGCCGCCGGTGTACACGGCGAGGATGGTGTTGGTGACGGTGGTGCCCGTGGCCGCGGCGGTGGGGCAGGTGTCGACGAGGAACCAGCCCGTCGTCGAGGGCGTGACGGTGTACCAGACCGAGCGGTTGCTGCTGGTGTTGCAGCTGAACGGCGCGTCAGACGCCGTGGTGGCCGCCAGCACCTGCGAGACCGACGACAGCACCGGTACGCCGGTCGCGCCGGCGGTCAGCACTTCGGCGTTGGCGCACAGGTCGTTGGCGGGCTGCGCGAAGGCCAGGCCCGACGCCACCGCCGCCGCCAGCAAGACTGCGCGTTGGAAAGAAATCGACGGAGTCACACGTACCTCAGGGAGAGAGTGGGTTCGCATGCGCGGGCCTTTCACCGGGGCGTGAAGCGGTACGCCGTGAACGGCGCGATGACGGGTTGGTTGATGCCGATGACCAACGCCTGGGTGCCGGCGGGGTTCTCCAGCCAGGCCGTGGCGCTGTTGCCGTTGCCGTAGTTGCTCGTGCTGCCCGACACCATGCGGCCGTAGTGGTACTCGAGCGCGCCGTCGGTGAAGAACTTCACCTCGAAGTTGAGGTCGTCGTTGGCCACGAAGTGCTCGAAGCGGTGGAACTGCACCACCCAGTGCTCGGCCGGCGTGCCGGGGTCGGCGCCCGCCGGGAAGTACTGCAGGAAGACGTTCGAGTCGGCGAAGTTGGTGTCGAGGTCGTCCCAGAACGGCGCGATGGAGCCCGCGCGCGTGCTGCCCGCCACCGTCTTGTTGGTGTGGGAGCCCGTCGTCTCGGTCACCGGCAGGAAATACCCGTTGCTGTTGACGTGCAGCCACGGCACCGGCGCGCCGAAGAGCACCGGCAGCGGCGAGCCGCCGTCGGGGCCGAACACCGCGCGGCCGTTGCCGTTGTCGCCGGTGACGTTGAGCGGCACGCCGCCGTCGGAGATGTCGACGTAGTTCACCGGGATGGCCTTGAGCGTGTATGGGAACCCGCAGCCCGGGTTGGAGCCCGGCGAGCCGAGCTGCTGGGGCACCTGGAAGCCGTACGGCGTGGTGGCGGCGCACGCCACAAGCCCCGCCGTGCCCGACGTGCCCACCAGCGGCCCCGGGTCGACGTTCAATGAGAAGCCGCGGCCGCCGTCAGCGGGCCCGTTGTAGGTGAAGCCGAAGCCGCCCGCGTCAGCCGTGGTGACGCTGAACGCCCCGCCGTCCTGCGGGAAATGGAAGCCCGTGCCTTCCCAGCTCAGCGTGACGCCGGCGTCGTCGTTGAGCGCCGGGTCGGCCGAGCCGCCGATGACGGTGGGCACGCCAGGCGCGAGCAGGAAGCCCGACGGCACGAAGAAGGTCGGCTGGCC
>CAYWON010000328.1:0-1626 GCA_964459885.1 uncultured Archangium sp. | reverse complement strand
ACGTTCATCTCGCCGTAGTGGAAGGACACCAGGCCCCGCTGCGTGACCTGCACCTGGAAGGTCGCGCGGGTGGCGGTGGCGGTGCCGACCTGCATGCCCTGCCACTGCACCACCAGCGTCTCGTCAGGCGCGCTGCCCAGCACCTGCACGTACACGCCGCCGCCGGCCACCAGCCGCAGGTCGTCCCAGAAGGGCGCGATGAGGTACGAAGGCGCGGCCGTCGACGGCAGCGTCGAGGCGTTGGCCGTCAACACCGTCTGTGGCGCGCCGAAGGCGATCCACCCCGCGCGCGAGATGGTGAGCGGCCCCGTCTGGCGGTCGCCGAAGAGCCAGGTCGAGAAAGGCAGCGTCACCGACGTCACGTCGCTGCCGACGTCCAGCACGCGCTGGCCGGTGGCCGTGATGTCGCGGAAGTCAGCCTGCGTGCTGGTCAGCACCTGCTCGTGCGGGAAGCCGTGGAGAATGGCGCCCGTCGCCGCCGTCGAGACGTCGACGTTCTGCCCGGAGATGGGCGTCGGCGGGTAGCGCGTCAGCGCGGGCGCGGCGTCGGTGACGACCACGTCGGCGGTGGCGCCCACCGGCGTGCTGCCCAGCAGGTTGTCGGCCTGCAGCGAGTACGTGGTGCTGACCGCCGGGTACACGGTGGCCGTACCGCTCTCGGCCGCCGCGCCCGTGGTGCCGAACACCGCCACGCCGTCCGCGTCGGTGATGCGCACGCGGCGCGCCTCAGCCACCGTCCACGTCAGCGTCACGGGCTGGCCGAACTGCACAGAGCCCGGCGTGGCCGACAGCGTGGCGGTGGTGGGCACGCCCACGGTGTCGACCTGCGCCAGCTGACGAGCGGTGTCGCCGCGGCTGTTGGTGGCGACGAGCTCGACCGCGAAATCATCGGCGCCAATCTGGAACGAGAAGAAGCCCGCCGCGGCCTCTGCCACGGTCGGCGCGCGGTACACCGTGGCGCCGTCGACCTTCAGCTCCACGGCGTCGGCGGCGCGGGTCTCCCAGCGCACCTGGTAGATGCCCGACGCGGTCGCGACCGGCGGCGCGTCGAAGCGCGTGATGGCGATGCCCGTGCCCACGTTCACCTCGACGCGGCGCTCGATGCGCTCGGCGCCCTTCACGGCTTCGACCACGTACGTGACGACCGAGTCGTCAGGCAGCGTGGGCAGCGTGTCGGCGAAGGTGCCTGACAGGGCCTCAGCCGCGGTGGTGGTCTCGTGCAGCTGGCCGCGGCCGGGGCTCGACACCACGACGCGCTCGGCGCCCGCGGCGGTCCACGACACCGTCACCGTGTCACCCGACTGCGCGGCGCGGGGCGTGGCGTTCAACGTCAGCACCGCAGGCTGCACTGCCACCTGCGCCTGCGCGGTGCGCCCGTCGGCCGTCAGCACATAGGTGGTGTCGACGGTCGGCTGCACCGTCACCGCGCCGTTCGCCAGCTGGCCACCCGTCGGCACCGCCGTGCCGTTGCCGGTCAGCGTCACCTCGCTGGCGCCCGGCGCTGTCCACACCAGCGTGGTGCCGGCGCCGCCGACCACCACCGGCGGGAGCGCCTGCAGCGACAGCGCGTCGCCGGTGCTCTCGTTGACGCGCACCGAGACAGCGCGCGCGTCGCTGCCGCTCTCA
>CAYWON010000327.1:0-3867 GCA_964459885.1 uncultured Archangium sp. | reverse complement strand
GCCGAAGCCAACCCGACGCTGCGTCGTGAGGCCTCGCGCTCGGTGCTGACCAACATCAAGCTCTCGCGCGAGTTCGACAAGAAGCGCATCGAGTGGCTCTCGAAGAACAACATCACCACCTTCGAGTTCTACGACCGCACGCTCATCGCGTACGCCACCAAGAAGCTCGCGCAGCGCAACACGCGCCTCGCCGAGTTGCAGGGCGCCGGTCACCCGCGCTGCGCCAACGCGGGCGGGTGCACGCTCATCGAAGCGCGTGACATCGCCGACGACGAGATCGCCAAGGCGGTCCGTCAGGAAGTCTGGCTCGGCACCTCACTCCACGAGGCCGGCCACACCCTCAACCTGCGCCACAACTTCCAGGGCTCGTTCGACTCGATCAACTACTTCGACAGCTACTGGGACGTTCGCAAGGACTCGCTCACCGTGCAGCTGAACAACGCGGCGACGATGCCCCGCACGCCGGCCGACCTGAAGAAGGCCGCTGAAGGCACCGAAGTGCAGCTGATCGATGGCCTGCACGACAAGGAGTACTCGTCGATCATGGACTACTCCGGGAAGATCTTCGGCGACTGGGCCGGCCTCGGTAAGTACGACGAAGCGGCCATCATCTTCGCGTACTCGGGCGACACGGCCCCGGGGTACGTCGAGGTGTTCAACAGCGCGCGCAAGACCTCGGTGCAGGTGCCGGGCTCTGACGGCGCCAACGTCACCATCTCGGGCGCCGGCGCCGACCTCCCGATGGTCAACGTGACGCACACCACGCCGAACATCCGCAACTACACCGAGCGCTTCCACTACTCGACGGTGCCGCTGCACTTCGGCGAAGGCACGGACATCACCGGCATCATCAACGACGGCATCATCAAGCTGCGCGACCGCTCGCTGGCCAAGTGGAGCGACGTGGTGGCCGACGAGGCGCGCGTGCGCCAGGCGCTGCTCGACGACCCGACGCTCGTGAACGACCCCGACCGCGCGCAGGGGGTGCTGGGCAGCCCGCTGCTCCGCGTGCCGTACATGTTCTGCAGCGACGAGTCGGCCGACGGCCCCGTGCTGTCGTGCAACCGCTTCGACCGCGGCCCCGACTACTACGAGCAGGTGCGCACGAAGCTGGAGGACTACTGGAACTACTACTTCGAGTCGCACTTCCGTCGTGACAGCGCGTTCTTCTCGGGCAACGGCGCGGTGAACCGCACGTTCAGCACCTTCTACACGACGGCCAACACGTACCGTCACT
The DNA here is from genome assembly GCA_964459885.1 of uncultured Archangium sp. Lineage (GTDB taxonomy): Bacteria > Myxococcota > Myxococcia > Myxococcales > Myxococcaceae > Archangium_A. Next base: position 2,630 of record CAYWON010000327.1, on the reverse strand, counting down.
GGGTCTACGAGTTCTACAAGCGCAGCACGCCGAACCAGGAACAGGTCATCCGCTACAACTTCGACGCGACGATGCAGGACTACTGGACGATGGCCGTACTCGACGGCGTCAACCAGCACCTCAACGTCATGTCGGTGCCGCCGGACGGTCTGTTCATGCTCCGCAACCTGACCAGCGGCCCGCGTTGGGACCTCGTGAACCAGGGTGAAGACTTCGACTACCTGAACCCGGTCGGTCGGCAGAAGCTCGAGGAGCTGTACACCAGCCGCCTCGGTGCCGCCGACTTCGTCGTCATCCCGCGCGGCCTGGGTCGCCGCATGTACAGCAACTTCGACTTCAAGAGCGGCTACAACTTCTACAACCGCATGAACGAAGCCGGTCACTACAACGACCAGCTCGGCGCGATGTTCGCGGCGGTCATCCCGGAGATCGACATCCAGGGCGTCGACATCCAGGCGGACCTCGACCGGTACAACATCCCCTACTACCTGGTGTTCCGCGACGAGTTCCAGGCGACGTTCAGCGCGCTGTGGTCGAACGACGAAGAGAAGATCCGCCCGCGTGCGTACAAGCTGGCGCTCCCCTCGTTCCCCACGGGCGGCAAGAACAACGCGGGTCTCGGCAACCCCGAGAGCGGCAAGGAGATGGAAGAGGCCGCCAACATCGACTGGCGCACCTACGTGCGCGGCACCGACTTCTTCCAGGGCTTCAACTACCCGCGCGAGCGTCAGAACTGCACCGGCAACCAGCACCCGTACCGGGATGACTGCTTCGTCCCGGCGCAGAACGTGGCGCCCGCGAACATCCAGCTCACGTGGACCAGCCGCATCTACGGGCTGTTCCTCGGCATGGCGCTGTTCCGCGTGAACTACGACCTCGACTACGCCAAGGCGAACCAGATCTTCAAGCTGGGCTCGGGCGAAGGCTTCGACGTCGCCGCTGGGTACCACACGGTCGAGGTGCCGGACATCAACACCGGCCACCGCTACCTGGCGATCGAGAAGGACGGCGCGGCGCCGGACAGCACGGGCGCGGTGCGCATGATCAACATCGCCAACCAGTACCGCACGATGGTCGAGAACCCGGCCACCTGCCCGCTGCCCGACTACGTCTTCTTCCTCGGCTACAGCTGCATGTCCGCTGAGGCGGCCAACAACCCGGCGCTGCTCGAAGATCGCCGCAAGTTCTGGCAGGAGATCTTCCAGGACTCCATCCGCGACCTGGACCTCCAGCGCGGCATGTACGCCACCTTCGGAAAGGCGTTCTGACCATGACCTCGCACACTCATCAGGGAACGAACATGAACCGCCTGTTCCGCATCGCTCTGTCGGTCACCGCCGCGCTCGTCGCGGTGGGCTGTGGTCAGCCTGAGCTGATCGACCGTACGCAGCCGAACTACGTCAAGAAGTCGGACCTCGACGGCGTCTGGTACATCAAGGAGTCGATCGTCGACGCGCCGAAGACGCCGTCGATCGCCACCATCGGCTACGGCGGCAAGCTCGAGAAGATCCGCTGGGAAGTCCAGGAGGACATGCTCGTCGCGTACCGCTCGTACGAGATCGTTCCGGGCGCCGACCCGCGCGTCGATCGCGAGAACTCCAAGTTGGGTGCGGTGAAGTTCATCGACGGTCGGCCCTACAAGGGCAACCCGGTCTTCGCGTACCGCATCCAGAGCCACTTCGATCGCCAGCGTCAGTACAACCCGGCGACCGGTGAACAGATGAACGTGCTCGAGGAGAACACCACGGACCGCCCGTGGTTCCAGCGCGAGTACATGCGCGTCGAGTGGAACATCAACCGGGTGTCCAACGCGGACTCGAGCTGCACCTCGTTGTTGCTGCCCACGCGGGAGTTCAACTGCCTGCCCGAGGGGACCCAGTTGATGCGCTTCGTGACCAAGGAAGATCAGGCCTCGCAGGACCAGGCGCAGGTCTTCGAGCGCGACGCGAACGACAAGCTCAAGTACTTCGACTGGACCACGCAGGCCATCGCGCTGCCTCCGTCGATTCCGTACCCCGGCTACGGCGACCTCCCTCTGTGCTTCTTCTCGCCGATGTACGACTGCGAGAGCGTTGACGTCCGCGTGCGCACGTCGGTGCTGCGCGTCGATGAAGCCGTCGCCAACGACTACGAGCCCCTCGTGTACAGCGACAAGCTGATGGTGAAGTTCGGCTTCTTCCGTCAGGAGTCGTACACGTACTCGAAGGACTACTACTACACGTACTCGGGTCAGCAGTTCTTCGCGATGCGCCACAACATCTGGGACCGCGCCCACAACGAAGCGGGCGAGACGATCCCTGTGACCCAGCGCGCGCTGCGACCGATCGTCTATTACATGTCGCAGAACACACCGATTGAGCTGCAGGCCGTCGGCGCGGCCCACATCGCCACGCAGCAGGGCTGGGACCCGCAGCAGACCATCGAAGCGTCGTGGGACCGCGGGTTCCGCCGCGCTGTCGCCGTGCCGCGTGGCCTCGAGGTCAGCGACGTGCCGCAGATGTTCTACGTCTGCGAGACCCCCGTGAAGGAAGGCTCGCCGGCGGCGTGTGGCAAGCCGGGCACGTACGCGCGCCTGGGCGACATCCGCTACAACATGATGCCGTACGTCGACCAGAACGCGGGCGGCCTCC